>JAFDYE010000828.1 GCA_018267585.1 Bacteroidota bacterium | reverse complement strand
TGTAGAGCAGCATGATCGAATCCAGTATCGATACCTGCACCTGCAGCCCCACCAGCCGGCGCAGCTGACTTTCGCTGCTCGCAACCTCTTTTTTCCCTTCGTCATAAGGCGCCAGCAATCCGGTATCGCCGGTCAATAAGTATCCCCTGAACGCGCCTTGCATAGCCAGCATCCCCTTGTTGAGATCAGCGGAACGCCGGATAACCGCCTCCGACCTTCCCAGGAATTCGGAGTTGGACTTCACCCTCAGCGTGAGTAGATAGTTGACGGAAGAATCCAGCAGATCGATAAAAATGGCGATCAAAAACCCCAAAAAAATTTGCGTGGCCAGTTTCATGTCCGAAATTTACGGCTTGCCGAAAACTCAAAAAAGAAACTCCCACGCAACGCGCCCATTCTAATGGGATTTTAATATTACAGACCTAGACCTGCGCGTTACCAGGCTTGCAGGTCTTTATCCCCAGCAAGGAGTACAACGGACATACCCCTGCAACACTGGTGACGATAAAAACGCCGGATACCACCAGCAGTACCAGTCCCCAGGTCCCGCTAACCACGTGGGCCAGATACAGGATAACAAAGGCCGCCGCCGCCAGTATCCTGACCGTCCGGTCGGCTATACCCATATTCTTTTTCATAAAACAAATTTTACCCGTTAATTAAAGCCCGCCCTTCACCTCGATCTCGGGGCTAAAGACGATCTTTGACTTGATCGAATTGGAGATCAGGCAGGCCGCCTCCGACTTCTCCAGTACTTTCCGCGCCTTTTCCCGCTGCGACTCATCGGCGATCACAAGCCTGGGCGACAGCTGTATCTCGCTGATCAGGTATTTCCCGTCCACCTTTTCCAGTTTGCCCAATGCCTTGCTCTCAAAGTGAACAAACGCTAGCCCTGAATTCTCGGCGATCGCCAGAAAAGTGGTCATCAGACAACTGTCTACCGCCGCCACCAGCAGGTGCTCGGGCGACCAGATACCGGCAATTCCCTTGGCAAATTCCGGCGGCGTAGCAACCTCGATAGACTTATTTAGTACGGGAGAGCTCACAAGGCCCTTTCGGCCTTCCGCCCATTGAAGGGATACTTCATAAAATGACGTATTGTCCATCCTGTTATAATTTTCATAACAAAGATGGCGACTATGCCGGGTCCAAACCGTGACATTAGTCACGTACCCCGCTGAGAGTAGTCATCTATTCGGCCCGGCCAAGGTCCAGATCGAGTATTTCCAGAAAGTTCTTATCCATTCGGATATGCCCCTTGTCGGCCAGCTTCTTGAGCAGCCTCGAGATAACCTCCCGGGACGAATTCAGATCGGCGGCGATCTCTGTTACGCTGACTGGCAGCCGCTTTGTATTCAACGTCTCCTGCTGCTTTTGCAGATAGAACAATAGTCGCTCGTCCATATGCCGGAAAGCGATATGATCGACGGTCACCAGCAGCTCTTCGAACCGGGACCGGTACGATTCCAGCACGAAATGATACCAGGTCTTGTATTCCGTCATCCACCTGTCCATGTATTCCAACGGAATGGCGATGACCTCCGCATCGGTCATCGCACGGGCCATGATCTCGCTGGTCTCCTGCCTCGTGGCGCAGATCATCGACAACGCGCAGGCCTGTCCCGGCTGCAGATAATACATAAAAAACTCCCCACCCTCTTCGTCCTCCCGGTAGACCTTCACCAATCCCCTTGTCACAAGCAGGGTTGACCGGATATTCTGACCGGTTCTCATCAGCAGTTCACCGGCCGCATATTCCCGGATGGTCCCCCGGCCGGCCATGTCGCTGACAAGCTCACGCTCAAAGGACGGAAACAGCTCGCTTACTTCTTTTTCATCGATCATAACTAAATGCTTACTCAGGCAAATGTAACGACAGCCGTGACATTTGTCACGGTATAGTTTTCAGTAAGGGATGATTTTTGCCGGAAAATCGCATATGTCAAACCTGCTCAAAAACGGTTTTAGATACCGGCAACCACCGGATAGATCAGCCACCGGCGTGACCAAAGTCACGTATTTCTCAAACGATCAAAAATAAATTTGCCGAAAAACTGCAAAGAATGAAATCGAAACCGACGAACCGCCTCCTTAGGACGGCATACCCGATCTTCGTTCTGGCACTGGGCTTCCACCCGGCGCCCGCTCAGGACCTCCCCATCAGGCTAACGGCCGAACAGGCCGTGTCTGCAGCACTGTCCGACAATCACACCCTGAAGATATCCTCCATCGAAGAGAAAGCCGCCGGATCCCGCTACAGGGAGACCGACGCCGTCTTCCTCCCGCAGGCAGGGATATCCTATTCAGCGATGACCACCGACAATCCCCTGAACGCCTTTGGCTTCCGGCTGCAGCAAAAGACGATAGGCTCCGCAGACTTCGATCCAGCCTCGCTGAACCATCCCGGCGCCACGCCCGACTTCATGACGACCTTCGACCTCCGGCAACCGCTGGTCAATATGGACGGCCTCTATCAGCGAAAGGCGGCATACACAGCCACGGAGATATACAGGCTCAAAAGTCAGCGGACAAAAGAACAGATCGCATTCGAAACACGCAAAGCATATATGCAGCTGCAGCTGGCCTACCAGGCGCAAAAAGTGACAGAGGACGCCCTGGCTACCGCAAATGCGCTTTACCGTTATACGCAGGACCGGGTCCACCAGGGACTGCTCAACAAAGCCGACGAACTGAATATCCAGGTGCAGGTCCGCACCACAGAAAGCAGCCTCGCCCAGGCAAGGTCACAGATCAGCAACGCCTCCGACTACCTCTCGGTCCTGATGGGTCGCCCGCCGGGACCCGTCTACGCTACCGACAGCGCCACGGCAGACAACTACCAGCCCTCCGGCGACAGCGTCCTGTCTGAAGACCGCGCAGACCTTTCCGCAATGCGGAAAGGCATCGAAGCCTCCCGCCTCATGATCCGCTCCACGAAAATGAGGTCCATGCCCAGGCTGAACGCGTTTGGCTCATACCAGCTGAACGACAGCAGGGCGCTCGGTTTCGGCGCGGGCGCATATCTGGCAGGCCTCCGCCTGTCCTGGGATATTTTCAACGGCAATAGTATCCGCAACAGGAATGCAACGCTCCAGCTGGAAAAGAACCAGCTTACGGAAGAATATACCCAATACAAAGAGCGTAGCGTTGCCGAGCTCAACGCCACCCGCCGCCAGCTGGCTGACGCCGGCTTCAGGATCAACCAGCAACAGACTGCCGTCTCCGCCGCCGGCGAATCTTTCCGTATCCTGAAAGACCGCTACGAACAAGGCCTTTCCGGCAGCACCGACGTCCTCCTCGCCCAAACCCAGCTGTCACAGCAACGGCTGGCGCTTGCCCAGGCCGTCTTCGACAGGGACGTAACAAAGGCGTATATCGAATTCTTAACCGCTTCATCTAAAAAATAAATCGAATCATATGCACTACCGCAATTCACTATATGGGGGCCTGGCCGTTGCAACGCTGCTGTCCATGGCAGCCACCGGATGCTCGGATGACCACAGACAACCGGCCGCCGACAAGACCGTCGCAC
>JAFDYE010000827.1 GCA_018267585.1 Bacteroidota bacterium | reverse complement strand
CCGCCGGGTATGCCGGTGCGGCGAACGGGAAAGAGGTGAGGAGGCGGTTCGTGCTCGGAGATGAATGGGTCTATTTCAAGCTTTATACCGGCCGGGTGACGGCGGACAGTATCCTTATAAACAATGTCGCTCCGCTGGTGAGGGACCTGTTGGGGGCGAAGCTGATCGATAAGTGGTTCTTCCTGAGGTATAACGACCCCGACTTCCATCTCCGTGTGCGGCTGCGTGTTAAAGACCTGGCTGACCTGGGCGGCGTGATCGCCCGTATCAATTCGGGGTTCCGCGATGCGCTGGACGAGGGGAAGATATGGAAGATGGAGTTTTCGACCTATAACCGTGAGCTCGAGCGGTATTACTGGGACAATATCGAGAGGACCGAGACGCTGTTCTTCTATGACAGTGAGTTTTCGTTGTCGCTGCTGGGCTGGCTAAGGGAGAACAGGCAGCCGGAGAAGGTATGGCTGTATGTTCTGCGGTCGGTGGATGCGCTGTTCGATGCCTTCAACATATCTCTGGCGGAAAAGCTGGATATCATCTCCAGGATGTTCAATTCCTTCTGGTTGGAGTTTGGCGGCGACAAGGGGGTGAGGCAGCAGATCGCGAAGAAATACCGGCAGTATTACCCGGATATGGAGCGGGTGTTCAACGATCTGCCGCCGGGGTTGGAGGAGATATACAGAAGGCGGTCGAACAAGGTGGCAACGCTGGTCTTCGACAGTCTGAGCCATGGGCAGGTCGTCAATCTCTTATGGAGCTTTATACATATGAATGTGAACAGGCTGGTGAAGGCTAATCCGAGGTTTCATGAGTTGGCTATTTACGGGTTGCTGGAGAAGCAGTATAGCCGGAAGGTGGCGCTGGCGAATCAGGCGCAGGGGACAAAGGGAGTGCAGGGGGCGAAGGATTTGGATGGGCCGGGGGTAAAGGATGGGCAGGGGGAGCTGGTCATTTAACTAATAAATCGTTTTGTATGAAACATATCAGACAGTATGATGCCATGGATTGCGGTCCGTCCTGTCTTGCGATGATCGCCGGGTATTATGGCAAGAGTTATTCGCTGCAATATTTGCGGGACAGCTGTCATATCACCAAGGAAGGGGTGTCGCTGCTGGGGATCACGGAGGCGGCTCATGCGATAGGGTTGGAGACGACGTCGGCGATCGTCACGCCGGAGCAGCTGGGGCGGATCAACCAACCCTGTATCCTGCACTGGAACCAGAACCATTTTGTGGTGCTGAAGAAGGTGGGGAAGGGACGCAAGCGGTGGCATATTGCGGATCCCGGTCACGGCATGATCTCGCTGAGCGATGAGAAGTTCGCGAGGGCGTGGATGGGCGAGGGCCGGTCGGGCGGTATTGTCCTTTTTCTCGAGCCGGGTGAGAAATTCTACGAGCTGGACCCTTCCGGTGGGAATTCGCTGTCGATAAGATACCTGGTGAAATACCTCAGGGCGTACAGCCGGCAGCTACTGATCCTTTTCGCTCTGCTGTTGTTGGGGAGCCTTATTACCTTTGTCTTCCCCTTCCTGTCCCGATCGCTTATCGACAGGGGTGTTTCGGGGAAGAACATCGGCATCATCAAGCTGATCCTGCTGGCGCAGCTGGCCCTTTTCTCGGGCACTATCGTCATAGAGATCTTTCGCAACTGGATCATGCTGGTCATCGGGACGAAACTGAGCATCAATATCATCTCTGATTTTCTCGAGAAAATGCTGCGGCTGCCTATGAAATTCTTCGAGACCAAGATGATGGGGGACTTCAATCAGCGGATACAGGATAACGAGCGGATAGAGTATTTTTTGACGTCCCAGAGTCTGCTGACGCTGTTCTCGCTGATCACTTTTTCGGTCTTTCTCGGCGTGTTGAGTTGGTATGACT
>JAFDYE010000826.1 GCA_018267585.1 Bacteroidota bacterium | reverse complement strand
GAGCGAAACGGCTCTTCATCGCCATAATCCCTTGGATCGGTCGTTGTCTTGAAATAAACACGCAAACGCAACAACATGTCAATAACCGTAGCGGCTGTGACTTTCATAGTAGAAACATATTTAGGCGCTGTAATCCCTATTGAGGAAATGATCAGGTGAGTCCAGGGTTGAGAAGGGCAAACCAGGGAGAGCCACTAAAGGTACGCTTATTTCACCATCATCCTATTATTTATTAACTAAGTCATCACCTGTTGTCAATCATGACAAAATGGAATTTATTCTTTAAGTCCTCAATTTTGCCAGCCTTGGCGAGACGTCCAGCCCGACTGGAGTCACACCCGTATTGTCATAAAAGGCCCTTATGCCCTGCCGGGCAAGCTGAAGAATAAAATGCAGGAGAACTAGCCCGCTGGCCGTTAGTTTGCCTGGCTTAGTCGGCAAGATCGGGCGAAATCCTGGGACGCGCATCATTTTTTCTGGTAGACGAGGACTATTATACCGCACCGATAGACCTTGGCGGAAGTGGGCTTAAGAAGAAGCACGTCGTCCATTTTTGTGAATATGGAGACGCCTTTGCCAAGGACCGTTGGGTTGACGATAAAATGATATTCGTCGATTAGACCGGTCCTGACGAGGGCATTGGCGAAGGTTGCACCGCCGTAGGCTATCATGTCTTGGCCAGGGAGATTTTTTAACCGTAGAATTTCCGTGGCGAGGTCTTCCGTCGTCGTGGTCGTATTATTCCAGCGGGACCGGCGTTTTTTCCGGCTAAAAACGTACTTATGGGCTGATACGACGTTAGCCGCGAAGACGCTTTGGGGATTATCCTTTTGATTAGCAATGTTCGTCCAATGGTCGATGTAGCCGCTGTCGGCCATATCCCAGCCCAGCAGGATTGTATCGTTGGAAGCAGTCATTTCGGTAAAATATTCTTTCAATTCTTCATCCCATGTCCATGAGCCGGTATACGGCCATATCATCCAATTCATACCCGATTCTATACCGGAGATAAAGAAATCCAGCGAAACCTGCATTTGTAATTTTAACTTACGCATAAATTTGTCTTATGAGGCAAGGTACGAACCGACGACTTGTCGGACAGGGGGGAAACACGACATTGATGGGGGGTGTTCCGGAAACTCGAAATCTCCCGCCGGGGTCATCTTCTTCTTATTGATGATCATCATCATTCCGCACGCTGATCATAGTCAGGAGATACCGTACATACAATCCATACCTTTTCTCGTGGTTATCGACCTTCTTTTTGGCGGAGCATTAAAAAAGATAAATGGAAACCAGGGATAAGATAGACCGGATGATCAGGTTCGCGGCAATACTCACAAAATATGGCTTTGCCGACTTCTTGCACAGGGTAAGAACCAAACTCGATCTTCCGGTATCGGCCGAAAAGGGACGAAAGCCTCATCTTGCAGACCACCCCTTGTACACAAGGATACGGATGGCATTGGAGGAATTGGGACCGACCTATGTAAAACTTGGCCAATTGCTTAGCACCCGGGACGATATCCTACCACCTGGTCTCATCAAGGAGCTACAGGTATTACAGGACCAGGTGAATACGGTGCCCATCGATATCAACGCTTTGTTCAAAGAGCAATTCCATACCGATGTTTCACAGCTTTTCTCTTCATTCGACGAAACACCATTCGCCTCGGCTTCTATGTCGCAGTTGTACCGTGCAACCATGAAAGAAGGCGACCGGAAAATTGCGATTAAGGTAAAGCGACCGGGAATCGATTTGGAGGTGCAAACCGACCTGCTCATTATCAAAGATGTTGCAAATGCGCTGGGTACGAATGTAGACTTTCTAAAGGGCCTAAATATCGCCTCATTTGTAACCGGCTTCGAATATTACATCCGCCAGGAGCTTTCCTTTGCCCATGAAAGGATCAACTTAATGCGCTTTGCCGCGAATTTCAGGGAGAGCGGGGAGGTTTACGCCATCAAAAGTATCGACGAGCTTTCCAATGACAGCATTCTTTGTATGGAAATGGTAGACGGATGTATGAAGATCAACGACGTAATGGCCATTGCTGAAGCGGGATTCGATCCCGCCAAAATCGCGGTCCGTGGCCTGAATTGCTATATGGACCAGATCTTTAAGTTCGGCTTTTTCCACGGGGATCCCCATCCGGGCAATATATTTCTACGACCGGATGGCAAGCTCGTTTTTATTGACTTTGGCAACATGGGAGTCCTGATGCCGGACGAACGCAGACGGCTGGAACAACTATTGATCTGTTTTTCACGACAAGACATTCCCGGATTAGCAGCCTCTTTCGAAAAAATGGCGGTTCATTGCGATATTCCATCGGGCAATCACCTTCAGAAACAGTTGGCGGACATGGTTGCCCTTGTCAATAATACGCCCATCGAGAATCTTGACGTCAAAATGATCTTTGATAATTTGAAGCAAATTCTGCGGGACAATAATATCGAACTGCCGGACTACGCGTATTTGCTTATAAGGGGGATCACTTTATTGGAAGGCACGGGTAAGACGCTGGACCCGCAAATTAACATTGCCTTGGCTATTCAGCCGTATGTCCAAAATATCATCAACGAAAGACTAAGTATCCCGAACATATTAAAGGAGGGGTACAACAAGCTCATAATGTCCGGCGAGCTGCTAAGAGAATTTCCGGAAGATCTCAGATCTCTGATTATTAACCTAAGGGACAATAAGCTGGCTATTAACCACAGGATCGAAGGTCTGGACCAGTTGGGCAAAAAGCTAAATAAAAGTATGGATCGGCTCGCCCTTTCCATTATAGTGACAGCCCTTTCCGTCGGGTCAGCCATACTCGTTCACGCAAACATGCCGCCTAAACTCTGGAATATACCAGTCCTTGGCCTTGCCGGATTCGTTATTTCAGCCGTACTCGGAATACGTGTCGTCTTCTCTATCGTGAGTAAGGTCAAACATTAGGGTTGAATTCGCCACTCATGGAACAAAAATATAAGATATGGAAACAAACCTGCCCGTTACCACTGAGAAGACCGTAGTTGGATTGACACTATCCGGAGGAGGAATGCGCGGCATCGGTCATCTCGGCGTTATTAAGGCGCTAGAGGAAGTCGGTCTGAAACCTTCCGTCCTTTCCGGATCCAGCGCGGGCGCGATCATCGCTTGCTTCTATTCTGCCGGATATGCATTTGACGATCTCCTGACCATGGCGGAAACGACTAATTTCTTTTCCTACTCGAATATACATCCCCGAACCGGAGGATGGTTCGGCACCACCAAATTCGCAAATAT
>JAFDYE010000825.1 GCA_018267585.1 Bacteroidota bacterium | reverse complement strand
GGCCGGAGTTTCCGCTTGATGTCGTCATCATCCGTAGCAGATGGAGGCTCGCTGGTAAGGGTGCCTCTTTTTTTTGTGTGTATGTTGGTTTATGGGGCTTATCCTTAAATTGCGAGCTCAATTTCTGTTTATGTTGATAGACCTTCGTTCTGATACTGTCACCCGTCCTACGCCAGCCATGCTGGACGCCATGATGAAAGCGCCGGTCGGAGACGATGTTTTTGGAGAGGACCCATCGGTCAATCGCCTCGAGGCGATGGCGGCCCGGCTTTTTGGCATGGAAGCGGCGCTCTACTGTCCCACCGGGACGATGTCCAACCAGATCGCCATAAAATGTCACACACAACCGGGGGATGAGGTCATCTGTGAGAAGAATGCCCATGTATACATTTATGAAGGTGGCGGGATCGCCTTTAATTCAGGGGCCCAGGTGAGGGCCTTGGAGGGAGACCGGGGCCGGATCACCGCGGGGCAGGTGTCCCTGGCCATCAATCCGGACGATGTGCACCGCGCCCGTACTTCCCTGGTCGCGCTGGAAAATACCTGCAACAGGGGCGGGGGCAGCTGCTATGACCTGGAAGAGATCAGGAAGATCCGGCAGGTCTGCACGGACAATCAGCTGAAGCTTCACCTGGACGGGGCGCGGCTTTTCAATGCGCTTGTTGCTACGGGGCGCAGCGCGGCCGAGTATGGTGGGATTTTTGACAGTATTTCCGTCTGCCTGAACAAGGGAATGGGCTGTCCGATCGGCAGCATACTTATCGGTCCTGCCGCATTTATCCGGAAGGCACGGCGGATAAGGAAGGTGTTTGGAGGTGGGATGCGACAGGCGGGTTATATGGCCGCGGCCGGTATCTATGCGCTGGAAAACAATATGCAGCGGTTAGCCGAAGACCACCTGCATGCCCGCCGGATCGCGGAGGCCTTGCAGAAAAAGGAATTTGTGAAGAGCGTCATGCCGGTGGAAACCAATATTATCATATTCGAAACGGAGGCCGATATGTGTACGAAGGAGATGACCCAGTACCTGAAAGAGCAGGGTGTCCTGGCCATTCCGATCTCGGCCAATCAGATCCGGTTTGTTACCCATCTCGATGTCTCATCGGAAATGGCGGATAAGGTTGTCGATATCATCGAGAAATGGTCGAAGTGACCGTCTGCTGAATAATACTCCAACGTGTTTAGTTAACTTTAACCAAAATTCCTTTTATGTTCCCGAAAGTAGCTCCCAAAGAAACAAAAGCCTGGCAACAACTGCAAGATCACTATAATACCGAGATAAAGGGAACTCATATGCGCTCCCTCTTCAAGGCCGATGCGCAGCGGTTCTCCCGGTATTCGCTCCGGCTGGATGATATTCTCTTCGACTATTCCAAGAACCTCGTTTCCGACAAGACGCTGGGTCTGCTGCGTCAGCTGGCGGAGGAAAGCAAAGTGAAGGAGGCTATCGAAGCTATGTTCACCGGCGAGAAGATCAACCAGACGGAAAACCGCAGCGTGCTGCATACGGCGCTGAGGAATCTGTCGGGTACCCCGGTAAACAGCGATGGGAAGGACGTAATGCCGGACGTGCTCCGGGTCCTGGCGCAGATGAAGGCATTTGCCAACCGGGTCCATAGCGGGGAATGGAAGGGATATACGGGAAAGAAGATAAAATACATTGTGAACATAGGCATCGGCGGTAGCGACCTGGGCCCGGTGATGGTGACGGAAGCGCTGCGGCCCTACTGGGTAGCTGGTATTCAGGCATATTTTGTGAGCAATGTCGACGGTACGCAGATCGTGGAGACCCTGAAGAAGGTGACCCCTGAGGAAACGCTTTTCCTGATCGCGTCGAAGACCTTTACCACGCAGGAGACGATGACCAACGCCCATACGGCGCGTGGCTGGTTCCTCGAATCGGCCAAGGACGAAAGCCAGGTGGCCAAGCATTTTGTCGCATTGTCTACCAATGAGAAAGAAGTGGTCAGGTTTGGCATCGACAAGGCCAATATGTTCGAGTTCTGGGACTGGGTCGGCGGCCGTTATTCTTTGTGGAGCGCGATCGGTCTTTCGATCGTGTTGACGATCGGATACGATAATTTTGAATCGTTGCTGAAGGGCGCCCACCAGGCGGACGTCCATTTCCGGACGACGGCTTTTGAAAAGAACATCCCCGTCACGATGGCGCTGGTCGGGCTTTGGTATACCAATTTCTTCGGTACGCAGACGGAGGCAATCCTGCCTTACGATCAATATATGCACCGGTTCGCGGCGTATTTCCAGCAGGGGAATATGGAGAGCAACGGGAAGAGCGTGGACCGCAGCGGCAACCAGGTCAGCTGGTCTACGGGTCCGGTGGTCTGGGGTGAGCCCGGGACTAACGGGCAGCATGCTTTCTACCAGTTGATCCACCAGGGTACCGTCATTATCCCCTGCGATTTTATCGCTCCGGCCATCAGCCACAACCCGATCGGCGACCATCATGTCAAGCTGTTGTCGAATTTCTTCGCCCAGACGCAGGCGCTGATGAACGGGAAGACCCGGGAAGAGCTGGAGGTCGAGAATGTTCCGACCGCGCTGATCCCGTACAAGCTGTTCAGCGGCAACAGGCCGACCAATTCCTTCCTTGTCAAGGAGGTCACGCCTTTTACACT
>JAFDYE010000824.1 GCA_018267585.1 Bacteroidota bacterium | reverse complement strand
CTTCGACCCGGAACAAAGCTTCACCAACAGCAACTCACAGGGCTTCGAATCCATCGGCCTGCCCCGGACCCGCTCGTACGGCCTCAATCTGTCGGTGAAATTTTAATTGAATATCCAAAACGCATTAATTATGAAATCAAGATATATCGTCGCTTTTATCGGTCTGTGTGTGCTTACGCAGTCGTCCTGTACCAAGAATTTCCAGGCGGAAAATACCAACCCCAATGCGGTTTCCTCACCTACGCCGGGCTTTGTATTTACCAAGGCCCTCTACGATGGAATGGGCAATGCTTCCGGCGTCTATGGCGGGAGCGTTATGTTCCCCATCCTCCAGGGCATGATGCAGTATACCACCAGCTATAACGACGTGGCGGGCTTTGGTTCGAAGTATGTTTCCAGCCAGGTGACCCAGTCCAGTGCCACCTTTAACGCCGCCTATCCCGACGAGATCAACGAGATCGGCATCGTTATCAAGACCGTGAAGAACGACCCGTCGAAAGTGAACCTTCTGGCCGCCGCCCGCATCTGGCGAGTCTTTTGTTTTTCAAAGATCACCGATCTCTACGGCGACGTGCCGTATTCACAGGCCGGACTCGGCTATGACTCTTCGTTATACAAGCCCGCCTACGATTCCCAGCAGTCCATTTACATGAATATGCTCTCCGAGCTGGATGGGGCGGCGCAGAGCCTGGACGCAGCCAAGACGACCTTTGGCGCAGCCGATCTCATCTATGCCGGCAACACGGCGCAGTGGAAGAAGTTCGCCTATTCGCTGATGCTGCGTCTCGCGATGCGGCTCACAAAGGTCGATCCGGCAAGCGCACAGACCTGGGCGACAAAAGCCATCAATGGCGGCGTCATTACCGCCGATGCGGACGTGGCAAAGCTCCCCTATCTCTCTTCCGGACAGGTCATCAACCAGAACCCGATGGCGTACAATCTCTGGAACAGCGACTATATCGCACAGAACGGCAGCACGAATACCGAAGGCGGAAAATACCAGGACGTGTGGATCAATTATCTGAAGTCGACCAACGACCCCCGCCTGCCGATCATCTCGATCGTGTACAACAACGGCGTACCCGATACCACGGCCGCCAACCAGAAGGGAATGCCTTCCAATATCAACAACGTCCGGCCGGCGAATTTCGTCACCTATTCGGAACCCAATCCGAAAACCGTGCTCCTGCTGGGTTCTCCCCAGCTGATCTTTACGCCCGCCGAATCTTATTTTCTGATGACGGAGGCGACGCTGCGCGGCTGGTATTCCGGTGGATCGGCCGCTACCCTGTACACAAATGGTGTCCAGGCAGCACTTCGCCAGTGGGCGATCATCGCCGGATCAGCGGGAACCATTTCTGCTTCCGCGATGAACGCTTATGTATCCGCCAATACGCTGGTGGCCGGAACGCTGGACCAGCAGCTAAGCCAGGTATATACTCAATTCTGGGTCAGCATATTTCCGGACGGCGCTGAGGCATTTTCCAGCTGGCGCCGCACGGGTTATCCTGCGCTGACGCCCAACAACTATCCCGGGAACGCTACGGGCGGACAGATACCCCGGCGGATGGTCTATCCCACTTCCGAGCAGAACCTCAACGGGGCTGCCTACAACGCGGCGGTCTCCCGTCAGGGCGCGGATGATCTGATGACCAGGGTCTGGTGGGACAAGAAATAACGAACATGCGTACACTATTGATCTTTTATATCTGCGCCCTCCTATGGCAGCCGGCCCTGGCACAGAACGACGTCGTGAAGGATGCCGGATCCAGCGACTTCAACCGGAACAAGCCCGAAAGGGTGGAATGGTTTCGTCAGGCCGGCAGCGGCCTCTTCATCCACTTCGGCGTGGATGCGCAGCTGGGCATCGTGATCAGCCATTCGCTGGTGGGCGCTTCTGACGAATACGTGCAGCGCTATTTCGGTCAGCTGCCGGAGACATTCGATCCTTATCGCTTCAACCCCCGCGAGCTGGCTGTGCTGGCGAGGCTCGCAGGGATGAAATATGTCATGTTCACCACAAAGCACCATTCGGGTTTCTGCCTCTGGGATACAAAGACGACGGCGTTCAATTGTATGAATACTCCCTATCACCGGGACATGGTGAAGGAGTACGTCGATGCCGTACGCGCCGAGGGACTGGCCGTCGGATTTTATTTCTCGCCGGAAGATTTCCATTTTCTCTATGAGCACCACCTGCCCATTCAACGGGGAATGATTGCGATGGATGATGCGACCCGCGCGGCTTATGACGACTATACACGCAGACAGTGTGAAGAGCTGATGACAAAATACGGAAAGATAGACCTGCTGTTCATCGACGGCGAGCCCAAGGAGGTCGTCAAACGCACCTGCTGGCGGCTCCAGCCGGACCTGCTGATCACCCGTGGCGCCATGAAGACACCCGAGCAGGTGTTGCCCGGCGCAACGGTCATCGACCCCTGGCTGTCCTGTATCACGATGGGCACGGCATGGCAGTATCAGCCAACCAACGAGCGGTATAAGACCGGGACGCAGTTGATCGGTCTGGCCATAGAGGCCAGGGCTAAGAATGGATCGCTGCTCCTGAACGTCGGGCCAAGGCCGGACGGCGAACTGCCCATCGAGCAGGAAGAAAGGCTCCGGGAGATGGCCGCCTGGTATTTTATCAACCACGACTGTATGGATAGCGTTCACGCCTGGATCGTCAGCCGTGAGGGGCCTGTCTGGTTCACGGCGGGTAGCAGCCATACGCTGTACGCGATAGTTACGGGCTGCGAGAGCTGGAAAGAGGGGCAGCGACGGTCGCTGGTCCTGCATTCGGTCCGTGGCACGCCTGCGACCCGGGTCAGCGTCCTGGGCCAGAACAGCCGGGTCATAGAATACAGGCAGGACGACGTCAGCAGCCGCTGGCGCCAGACCGACAGCGGACTCGAAGTCTCTGTTGTAAAAGCCCAGCGTATTTATGACGACCACCGCTGGCCGGATCCGGTGGTGGTCAGACTGGAGAATGTCGAACCGGCTTTTACGAGCGTCATTGACGTCCATACAGGCAGCAGCGCTGTCGTTGGCGGCAGACCTGTTCTCACGGGCAAGGTCGACGGCCCATGGAAGGGCAGGCTGGCAACGGGGTATTTCTATTACCGGCCTTATGCCGGGCAGGCAGAGACCTTGTACGCCACTCCCTGGAAAAGGACCGGCGCGGTCGGGATCGCGGCCGACGGCAGCTTTCGCCTTGAAATGGGCGCAAGCGGCCGGAATCATGCCTTTGAATACCGGGCCGCAGTATCCTGGTATGGAGTGGAGATCAACGGGGAAGACAAAGTATTCCAGCCGGTACCGGATCCTAAATTGATCGAATAATACGTATAACTCGACTACATGGAAAGCAAGACCGCAGAAGAAAAACTGAACATTATGGGACTGGCCTTACCTCCGGCTCCGGACCCCGTGGGCGTTTACAAACCCTATCTTATCGAAGGCAACTATCTTTATTTGTCCGGACACGGGCCTGTGCTGCCGGACAGGAGCCTGATCACCGGACGTATCGGGCAGGAGCTGGACATCGAACAGGGGAAATTGGCCGCGCGACAGGTGGGGCTCACCATGCTCTCTACGATCGTCCGGCACCTGGGATCGCTGGACCGCATCAGGCGCGTGATAAAGGTCCTCGGGATGGTCAATTGTACCCCGGACTTCGAACGGCACCCTTATGTGATCAATGGATGCAGCGAACTCTTCGCCGAGATCTGGGGAAAGGATAGCGGGGTAGGGGTGCGCAGCGCCGTGGGTTTCGGCTCGTTGCCCGGTAATATTCCGGTGGAGATAGAGGCTATGTTTCTATTACACGACTGATTTTCGTTCGAGGATTATTGTCTGATGGACATAAATTGGACGGAGTCCGGTTTGTATACGAGGCTCCGCCGAGTATACAGACATAAGAGGTGTCGAGGTAAAAAATTATTTTTATTCAAATTTTTTACCTCAATTCAATTAAGTAGGTTTGAAGTAGGGAAAAAACCACCTGTGACCATGACCCCTACTGCGAAGAAGAACACGACAAACGAACTGGTAGCATTTGGCGAGCTGATGCTCCGGTTGCACTGCCGGGAAGGCCGGCGTATCGTACAGACCAACGCCTACGATGTTTACTATGCCGGCGCCGAAGCCAATACCTGCGTCCTGTTATCCAGACTGGGCATTCCGGTTGGATATATCACCCGGGTGCCGGACAATGATATTGCACATGCCGGTATTGACGCGCTGCGGGGACAGGGTGTGTCGACGAGTGACATCGTCTTCGGGGGCGAGAAACTGGGCGTCTATTTTACCGAGCCGGGCAATGGCATCCGGCCTACGCGCGTCATCTATGACCGGGATGGCTCTGCCTATGCGACCATCCGTCCAGGTATCATCGACTGGGAGAGCAGTCTGCCCGACGGTCGCTGGTTCCACTGGTCGGGCGTGGCAGCGGCCGTGTCCCAGGGTGCCGCCGAAGTTGCGGCCGAGGCGCTTACCGTAGCCTGCGAAAAAGGGATGCGTATATCCGCGGACTTCAACTACCGGACGACCTTGTGGAAATATGGCAAGTCACCCCGCGAGATCATGCCGGAATTATTGCGGCATAGCCATGTGGCGGTAGCAGACCTGGATTCGGCCCAGGTATATTTTGGGATCGAGACAGACCGGTCGGCAGGCTTCGAAGACAGGTTCCGGGAGTGCTCGGCGGCGTTGCTGGAGAAGATTCCCGGGCTGGAAGTGCTGGCGATGAGCTTTCGGACGACCCGGGGAATACAGCATATCTACTCGGGCGCGCTGTACTATAAGGGAGCCTGTTATTTTTCGCCTTACCACGAGCTGCCTTTCGTCACCGACCAGATCGGCAGCGGCGACGCCTTCACCGGCGGGATGCTGTCCGGGCTGATGCGGGATGCTGTCGGGCACCCTTATGCGCCGGGGCAGGAGCCCAACCCTCAGCAGGTTATCGACTTTGCCGTAGCCTGCGGAGCGCTCAAACAAAGCATAGTGGGTGACTGGGCCCTGATCTCCCGCGCCGAAATAGAAAATTTCATTCGGAGCGGCTCCTCGGGACGTATAATCAGATAAGTTGATTTGACAACAACGAACAAATATGTTTATCATCGACGCTCACCTGGACCTCAGCATGAATGCCATGGAATGGAACCGTGATCTGCGGTTGCCTGTATCCGTTATCCGATCGCGTGAAGAAAGACTGACGGACAAACCCGACCGCGGCAGGGGCACCGTATCCCTGCCCGAGCTCCGGAAAGGCGGCATCGGGCTGGTGGTCGCTACGCAGATAGCCCGCTACGTAGCACCCGGCAACTCCCTGCCGGGCTGGCATTCCCCCTGGCAGGCCTGGTCGCAGACGCAGGGACAGCTGGCCTGGTATACCTCGATGGAAGAGGCGGGGGAAATGGTGATGATCCGCGACCTGCCTTCGCTCGAGCGCCATGTCGCATTGTGGACGGGACCCGCGACCGCCGGCCTTCCGATCGGTTATATTCTCAGTCTCGAAGGCGCCGACTCGCTCGTCACGCCGGAGTTCCTGCACCGCGCCTGGGCCTACGGCCTTCGCGCCGTTGGTCCCGCCCACTATGGTCCCGGTCGTTATGCCAATGGCACAGACAGCAGCGGCAGGCTCAGCCCCGACGGAAAGCGTTTGCTGCAGGAGATGGAACAGCTGGGCTTTATACTCGATGCGACGCATCTCTGCGATGATGCTTTCTGGGACGCCATGGAGCTCTATAATGGCCCTGTCTGGGCCAGCCACAACAATTGCCGCGCCCTGGTCGATCACAACAGGCAGTTCAGCGACGATATGATCAAAGCGCTGGTCGCCAAAGGCGCCGTCATCGGAGGAGCATTGGACGCCTGGATGATGGTCCCGGGATGGGTAAGAGGCCAGTCAACCCCCGAAGGAATGGGATGCAACCTGGAGAAGGTCGTCGACCACCTCGATCATATCTGCCAGCTGGCCGGCAACAGTCTTCATGTCGGCATCGGCACCGACCTCGATGGTGCTTTTGGAAAAGAACAGTGTCCGTATGACCTGGAGACGATCGCGGACCTGTCGAATTTGTCCGGGCTTCTGGCAAAACGCGGGTATAAGCCAGGGGATATTGAGAATATCCTCCACGGCAACTGGCTGCGTTTTTTAAGAATGGCCTGGGGTTAGTTCACCGAAGTCATCTTCAGACATACCGGCGCGGGCAGCTCGATCTTTTTGCCCGTCTTTGTCAGAAGACCCGTATGCGGGTCGATCCTGAATACCACTACATTCTTGCCGTTCTGCGCTGCGACCAGCAGCCAGCGGCCACCGGGATCGATCATGAAATTGCGCGGTCCTTTATCCACCGCCTGAAAACCCTTCAGCGTGAGCTTGCCTGTGGCGGGTGCTATCGAAAAGACAGCGATGCTGTTGGCGTCACCGCGGTTGGAAGCATAGAGGAATTTTCCGTTGGGGGAGATATGGATGTCGGCGCTGCCGATATTGCCGGTGAAGCCGGCGGGGTGGGAAGAGATGCTCTGCATCTGTTGAAGCTTGCCATTGGAATAGTGAAAAGCGTCGACTGTGCCGGCCAGTTCATTGACACAGTACGCATACGGCTTACCGGGATAAAAACAGGTATGCCGGGGACCGGCGCCGGGCTCAACGCCGACGATGGAATCGGCGGCCGGTTTCATCGGCTGCTTTGCGGCCAGATAACTGAACCGCTCGACCGAGATCCTGTCCATGCCAAGGTCACAGACCAGCAGATATTTTTCGTCCGGAGAAAGTATGGTCGAATGGACGTGCGCTTTTTCCTGGCGCGCTTTGTTAGGGCCGCTGCCGGTGTGCTGTATCGTCTGTGTGGCGGCGCCCAGCGAACCGTCGGCCGCAATGGGCAGCGCGGAGAAATTGCCGCCGTTGTAGTTGGCGACCAGCGCCCATTTCCGGTGGCCGTCCACGGCGATATAACAGGGATCGTCACCGCCGCTGGCCTGCTTATCGATGAAGGTCAGCCGGCCGGTCTTTTTGTCGAAAGAAAAAGCGCTGACGCTGCCGGGTTTGACGCCGTCCGTCTCGTTGACGGAATAGAGGAACTTTCCGCCCGGCGCAATGGCCAGATAGGAAGGATTATCCGCAGCCTGTGTGCTCACAAGCGTCATGTCGGCCGTTGCGCTATTGAATTTATACACGTAGATGCCTTTGCTGTCGCCATTCCTGAATCCACCTTCGGTATAGGTGCCGATGAAGAGATAGTACTCTTGCGAATAGCCGGTAAGAGATAGCAGGATGGTGGTTGCGAGAAGGCTCAACAAGCGCACAGGATTGTATTTACGCATATAGTCTGTAAACTTACGAAAAATAAATACGTATACTTTCGATTTTTCGGTTTAGTATTTACCGAAGCCTAAGTAATTACGATTATGAACAATTAAGATAATCACAAAAGGTAATCAATTGTTCATTTGAAAAATTTGAATTCTTACCCCCGTGATGGAACTTTGCTGCAGTGAATGAATGAATGGTCCGTATCCTTGAAACTAACCGAACTGAATATCCAATTCCTTGAAGGCCCCATTCCAATGTCCGTCCTGTTTAGGGCTCTGCTGTGAGAAGAAACGTCCAATCTTACAGTGAATTCGTTAACCCCGCCGGCAGTCCTGCCGATGGGGTTTTTTTGTACATTTACGCTCTAAAAATTTACTTCACATGCGCAAGTTCCATTTTCTTCCTGCTGCTTTACTGTTAGCAATGGCCGCCTGCAATAATGCGGGCGACAAGGCTGCTTCGGCCGACTCGGTCGCTGCCGCCCCGAAAGATTCGATGGGTATGTCCCATATGGCCGATTCTTCCCAGGCCGTTGCTCCGCTGCCCGCGATACCTGCCGGCGCCAGGGTCTTCTTCAAGAACCTGAAGGACGGTCAAACGGTCAAGTCGCCTGTTAAGGTGGAAATGGGTCTGGAAGGTCTCAAGCTCGATACGGCCGGCGCTATCGTCGTTGGTTCCGGACACCATCACCTGCTGATCGATGCTGGCGACTCTATCCCTGCCGGTACCGTAGTACCAAAGGATTCGACCCATCTTCATTTCGGCAAGGCTCAGTCCACCGCCGAAGTCCCGCTAAGCCCCGGCAAGCACCGGCTCACCCTGCAGTTCGCCGACGGCATCCATCGCAGCTATGGCGGCCGGCTGGCAACGTCTGTGAACGTCACGGTAAAATAACTAACGGTTTCTTCGAAGGGCCAGCTTCCCGTCACCGGGGCTGGCTTTTTTTATGGGACCCGGAAAGGCCGGATCGATCTCCGGCACATAATTTGAACCCGGGCAACCCGCGCAACGAATCATGCGTAAGTGTTGTCATGGAGGTGAGAAACCAATGTTGATCGCCTTTATTGGGGCTTAAAAACGTTTAAAATCATGAGAATCAGAAAGAAGCATTTTTTTTGGAGTATCAGTATCTTTGTTGTTTCAGCAGCAGGATTGGCCAGTTGTGCAAAAACCGGATCTTCCTATACCGTAAGTCCTGTTACATATGTCTCTCTAATGAATGTGGCGCCCTATTCACCTGCAGCCGACGTCTATCTGAACGGCCAGCTCGCAACGACCAGCGGCGGCATTGCCTCCGGGAGCTACTCCCTGAAATATGGCGCCCTGCAGCCGGGATCGTATTCTATCACATTTAAGAAGACCGGCACGACGGACAGTCTTACCGCTATTCCCGGCACCAACAGGCTGGACACACTGAACTTCTATACGCTGATCATGTATAATGATACGACTCCGGCGCACGGTGCTCAGTCGATGCTGATCCACGATGATTTTACGAACATTTCGACTACGAATGCGAACTATCGTTTTTTCAACCTGAGCCCCGATGCGCCCAACGTCAATTTTTATCTGACCGACGGCATGCCGGCTACTTACCCGGGCCGTACTACGGGCGACAATGTCGTCTATCAAAATTATAATGCCTTTCAATCCACTGCCCCCGCTACCTACAGTTTTGTCGTAAAAAGTGCTGTAGGTGATTCCAGCACTCCTGTCGCCACATTGCCCAACCAGAGCCTGATGGGAGGGAACGTGTATACCATTTTCCTGACGGGCGTCAAGGGCAGCTATAAGCTCAATCTTCTGCCAGCTTCATATTGATTATATCGGAAAAAAGAGGAGGGCCCCTTTTGTGGGGCCCTTTTTTTATGAGATGAAACTTTTATATGAAATTTTGAGCGTTTTGGATATAGGGCACGCTATCTTGTTAGCGGCAGCCTGAACGTATACCAGTTGTCTTCTTCTTTCTGCCCGGCGTTACCGCCGGCTCCGCCCCCATATCTGCGGCCTCCGCCCATACGCCGCATGCCTCCGCCTATACCGCGGAATTCGAGGCCCCTCGGGGACGGTCTTCCACCCCCATAGTGCCCTCCGCCTGCGGCGGGCATAGCGTTGAGTGCAAGGTCCATGCTGAGCTTATTCCTGGCGGCCTTTGCCATCCATTTAAGGCCGACCACATTCCGAATGGGAATGACCACTTCATAGACCAGAAGACTGTCCTTTTCGTCGTTCTTTATCGCCAGCCGGATGGGGCTGCTGGTGTCGGTTAGGCCGAACTGCCCGTTCTCGATATGGAGGAAGCCGGTAGTGTTGTAATAGTTGGACTGAAGCAGGAGCTCGGCTTTCCTGGTTTCCATATCCAGCCTTTCGTTGCTCCGGATGGTGGATGGTACGGGTTCAGACTGCTTCCGAATAGGAAAGAAAAGGCCGATGGTCTTGTTCTTTTCCCCCTTTGGGTCGAACCAGATCGTCATACCGGCCCTCAGCATCCGCAGCTGGGTCTCTTCGTCGGCGGTGGAGACGCAGATATACAGATCCTTATCGTCGCTGGTGATATTGTACTGGATCGCATAGCCGGGATAATTGAATCTCAACGGCTGTTTCCAGTCATTGATCTTTCCGTCGGCAACGACGGGGGTGTCCTGATAGTGCCCCAGAGGCGCCAGCTTGTGACCACACCCGGAAATAATGCTGCCTGCGATCAGGACCATCAGCCATTTTCCGGAGAAGAGAAGGGGAATTTTCATCCGCGGATTTTTATTTTCAAATTTCCGGCGGATAGGGGAATTTGCCGGACAAAAATCGGTGAACAGGCCAAGTTAACATGCGAAAACTGCTTTCGAAAATTTTTTGCCGATATTTAAGAAACACTTCTGATTATGGCAAAGTCAACGAGGGCCGCTGATCGTGGCATTGCAAAGAAGCCCCGGATAATTCCGGGGCTTCCAGGTTGTTTAATTGGCTACCGCTTCTTCCGCGTATGAGCTGACGGGCTCGCAGGTGCAGATCAGGTTCCGGTCGCCAACCGTATTATTTACCCGCGCGACGCTCGGCCAGAACTTGCTATCCTTTACATAAGGCAGCGGAAAGGCAGCCTGGTTACGGGAGTAAGCATGTTTCCATTCGTCGGCGCAGATGACGTGTTGTGTATGGGGCGCGTTCTTCAGCGCATTGTCGTTCTTGTCGGCCTTGCCTTCTTCGATCGCCTGTATTTCCTCATAGATGCTCAACAGCGCGTCGCAAAAACGGTCCAGCTCCGCCTTGTCTTCGCTTTCCGTCGGCTCGATCATGATCGTTCCGGGGACGGGGAAGCTGAGGGTGGGGGCGTGAAAGCCGTAGTCCATCAGGCGTTTTGCCACGTCTTCCGCTTCGATGCCGGCGCTCGTCTTGAATGGGCGCAGGTCGACGATGAATTCGTGAGCGCAGGTCCCGTTGGTACCGCTATAAAGGATCTTGTATCTCTTTTCCAGTCTCGCCTTCATATAATTGGCGTTCAGGATGGCGTAGCGTGTCGCATTGGTAACGCCCTCGGCGCCCAGCATCTTGATATAGGCATAGCTGATGAGCAGGATGCTCGCCGAACCAAAAGGCGCAGCCGACACGGCATGCCCCTGTGTTCCGGTAGCGGCTTTGCCGTTGCTGGAGGCCCTTGTTTGAAGGTCTGCAGCGTGAACATGGCTGGGCAGATAGGGCTTGAGCTTTTCGTTGACGCAGATGGGTCCCATCCCGGGACCGCCGCCGCCGTGCGGGATGGCGAAGGTCTTGTGAAGGTTGAGGTGGCATACATCCGCCCCGATGGAGCCGGGACTGGTCAGGCCTACCTGGGCATTCATGTTGGCGCCATCCATATAGACCAGCCCGCCATTCTCGTGGATGGTCTGGCAGATCTCCTTTATGCTTTCTTCGAATACGCCGTGTGTGGAGGGATAGGTCACCATCAGGCCTGCCAGCTGATCCTTGTGCTGAACAGCTTTTGCCTTCAGATCGTCCACGTCGATATGACCGTCATCGTCGCTCTTTACCACTACGACCTTCATACCCGCCATTACCGCGCTGGCCGGGTTGGTGCCGTGGGCGGATATCGGGATCAGCATGATGTCGCGGTGTCCGCCGTTGTGGGCGGCATGGTAAGCGCGTATCGTCATCAGCCCGGCGTACTCTCCGTTGGCGCCGCTGTTGGGCTGGAGGGAGGTGGCGGCAAAGCCGGTGATCTCGCTCAGCCAGTCTTCCAGTTCGGTCAGTATCTGCCGGTAGCCTTTCCATTGATCGGCGGGGGCGAATGGATGGAGTCCGCCGAATTCCGGCCAGCTCACCGGTATCAACTCGGTGGCGGCGTTCAGCTTCATCGTACAGGACCCGAGAGAGATCATAGAGGTGTTCAGGGACAGGTCTTTCACTTCGAGGCTCCGGAGATACCGCATCATCTTGGTTTCGCTGTGATGGCTGTTGAATACGGGGTGTGTCAGGAACTCGGACGTGCGGGTGACGGAAGAAGGAATATTCGTCAGCCTGTCGTCCATATCGAAGGTGGCGGACACCAGGTCGGTACCGGCCATCTGGCCGAAGACCGAAAGGATGTTGACCACGTCTTCCTGTGATGTCGTCTCGTCAAGGGTGATGCCGACTGAGCTGCCGGAATAATAGAAATTCATTTTCCGGGCTTCGGCCAGCTGGCGCAGGTTCTCTGTAATCGGTACAGAAAGCCGGATGGTATCAAAATAAGATCCGTTGGTATTGGTGAAACCAAGGGCTTCGAGCTCACCCGCCAGGGTCCGGGTCAACAGGCTGACGCGTTTAGTGATCCTGGTGAGGCCTTCGGGGCCATGGTAGACGGCATACATCGCGGACATATTCGCCAGCAGCGCCTGCGCAGTGCAAATATTGGAGGTCGCCTTCTCGCGTTTGATATGCTGTTCGCGGGTCTGCAGCGCCATCCGAAGGGCACGGTTGCCCCGGGCGTCGACACTCACGCCGATGATCCGCCCTGGTATGCTGCGTTTGAAATCGTCCTTTGCGCTAAAAAAGGCGGCGTGTGGTCCGCCAAAGCCCATTGGCACGCCCAGACGCTGGGAGGAACCGACGGCTACGTCCGCCCCCAGCTCGCCGGGAGGCGTCAGAAGGGTCAGCGCCAGCAGGTCGGTGGCCATAACTACATATGCGCCGGCTGCGTGCGCCTGCTGGATGAATAGACGGTAGTCGTGGATGGCTCCGTTGCTGTCGGGATATTGAACGATGGCGCCGAAATAGGAGGCGTCCAGCGCTGCCTTCCGGAAATCTCCGGTCACCAGCTCGATGCCGATCGGCTGAGCCCGGGTCAGCAGGATATCCCTGGTCTGCGCAAACACGTTGGCGTCAACAAAGAATTTAGGCGTGGTAACGTGGTCGTGATCCTTGTTCTTCAGGTTGAAGAACATCGTCATGGCCTCTGCGGCAGCCGTGCCTTCGTCCAGCAGGGAAGCATTGGCCAGCGGGAGTCCCGTCAGGTCGGATACCATGGTCTGGAAGTTGAGGAGACTTTCCAGACGACCCTGGGATATCTCGGCCTGGTAGGGCGTATACTGGGTATACCAACCCGGGTTCTCGAAAACATTGCGAAGGATGACGCTGGGGACGATCGTATCGTAGTAACCCTGTCCGATATAGGACTTGAACACCTTGTTCTGCGCCGCCACCTGCCGCAGCGAGCTGAGGTACTGGTGCTCGCTCATCGCGCCGGAGATATTCAATTTTTTTTTGCTGCGTATGGAGGCCGGGATGGTCCGGTCGATCAGCTCATCGAGAGTGCTGACTCCGATGGTTTTCAGCATACTAGCCTTTTCTTTTTCGTTGGGCCCGATGTGACGGCCCGCAAATTCATTCGCCTGTTGTTCGAATAGATTCATATTAGAGGAGGGTTGACCGTTAATTGAATCAGGACAAAAAATAGCCGAAAAAATAATTTTTCGCCCTGACACCACAAATCTCCGACCGGACTACGTCCGGTTTTAGAGGTTGCAAAGTTACAATTAAGTGGGAATAAATAGTGCAAAAAGGCTGCCTTGTGGAGTAGCTGTGACTAATTGGTCTTCAGAGCGGTTCAGGATGATCAAAAGGTCGGCTAAACGACATAAAATGAAAAATGGCCGTCCCTACTTTGACAAATTGGGACTGGCCATCCAAACCGGCGGGACGCCGGTTAAAAGACGTTAAATGAAAAATGGCCGTCCCTACTTTGACAAATTGGGACTGGCCATTTTTCTTAAAAACCCCTAAACCCTAAAAATTGAATGCTAAGCAAAACAATCTGAGAACGACCGAAGCCGTTCCGGATTCGTGCGTAAGGCATGAATGAATTGCTGGTGCAAAAATACCGGCCAAACCCAAAAAAGGGGCGTGGCGATAATTAAAACGAAATTAAAATTGAGGATCCGGTGCAAAGTCCAATGACTCAAGCGCTTCGGCCTCGCGCATCTGCTCGCTGGTCTGCCGGCTCCCGTCGTGGCTCCAGCCGGGAGGGCCAAAAATATAGTTCCATTTCTCCTTCCACCCGATGTCCTTCCGGACAAGGTCGTCACCGATGGCCTTCCATTCGTGGAAGACGACATTGACCGGACCCGGATTCTCCAAAGGCTTGGTCAGCCCGTATTTGGTGGGCTGATATTCTTCCGGCCCCAGCTCGGGCTGGAAGGTTCCGAACAGCTGGTCCCAGATGATCAGGAACATACCCATATTCTTGTCTAGATAACGGGGGTTGGAAGCATGGTGCACCCGGTGATGGGAGGGTGTCACGAGGATGTATTCCAGCCATCCCATCCTTCCGATCAGCTCGGTATGAACGAAAATGCCCCATATCTGGGTGGCCGAGTACATAAAGATGATGTCCAGCGGCTTAAAGCCCAGCAGCGCCAGCGGTATAAAGTAGACGAAGCGGTACAAAGGCTGAAAGACGGAGGACCGGAAGCCTACCGTGAAATTCATGTGCTCCGAAGAGTGGTGCGTGACGTGTACTGCCCAGAATAGCCTGATCTCATGATCCCAGCGGTGAAGCCAGTAATAAAGGAAGTCTTCCGCCAGCAGCAGGAGGAACCAATACGAAAAGACATTGGTGATCGATATCCAGTGATGGCGATAACAAATACTGAGGACCATTACATAAAAGCCCCGGAACAGCAGATCGATGCCGCCATTGAGCAGCATCAGGTAGCAATTGGTGAGTGTATTCCGCCAGGTATAGGTTTTCAGACGCCGGTCTGAGGACCCATGAAGATGCTGGTCCCTTTGCCTGTAATTGCTTAAAAATACTTCCAGCCCTATAATGATCAGGTATATCGGGCTGCTAACGAGGATTAGGATCGTTTCTCTGAGGCTTTCCACCATATAAAAATAAAGCAATTAACGGATTGTTGTACCTTGCTATTGTTAATCAGGTGATAATGTGCTTTGTCTACGAGGAATTATTTAGATATGAGTGATTTGTTGCATAACTGGGAAAAGAAATCCGGCGACCGGCAGAAAGAATACCGGCGGTTCCTCGAGAAAGCTGCCAAACCCGCCCAACGGAACCGTATACTGGAAAAGCTGCCGGAACTCCACGAAGAAGCATTCGAACGCATCGACTGTCTCAAGTGCGCCAATTGCTGTAAGAGCTATTCCCCCCGTTTTAAAACTCCGGACATCAAACGCATCTCGCGTCATCTCAAACTAAAGGAGAGCGATCTTATCGAGCGCTATCTCCGCCTGGACGATGACGGCGACTACGTCGTCAAGTCGACGCCCTGTCCCTTTCTTGGCGCGGACAACTACTGCAGCATCTACGAGGTACGCCCCTCGGACTGCGAGCGTTTTCCCTACACCGACGAAGACGTGCTGGTCCGCCGGCCGGCCGTCACACAAAAGAACTCGACGTTCTGTCCTATTGTCTATTTTGTTCTCGAGCGGCTGATCGCGGCGGAAAAATGAGCTACTCCGTCTTCAGACTCTCCACCGGGTTGGCCAGCGCGGCGCGGATGGTCTGGAAACTGACGGTCAGCAGCGCGATCCCTAGCGCCAGGACGCCCGCGATCAGAAAGACCCCCCAGCCGATGGCCACCCTGTAGGCAAAGCTCTCCAGCCATTTGTTCATTGCCCACCACGCCAGGGGGAATGAGATAAGCGAGGCGATAAGGACCAGCCTGGCGAAATCCCTCGATAGCAGCACGACGATCCCGCCGACGGGCGCCCCCAGCACTTTCCGGATGCCGATCTCCTTTGTCCGCTGTTCTGCGGCATAGGTCACCAGCCCGAACAGGCCCAGACAGGCGATCAGGATCGCAAAAACGGTAAAAGTCATGAACAGCCTGCCCGTCTGCTGGTCTGCATGATACAGCTTGTCGAAATCGTTATCCATGAAAGTATAGCTGAACGGCATGCCCGGCGCCATGTTTTGCCATTTCTCCTCTATCCGCTGTATCGTCGATGCTATATTGCCGGGATTGACCGACACCGCGATATCGTTCCAGTCGTCGGCGAGCTGCATGATGAGCGGCCCGATCTTTTCGTGCATCGTGCTGAAGTTGAAATCCTTTACGACCCCGACCACGTGATAGGTGAACGTGTGGGTCAGGTTGGCTTGTTCATAGTCGGGCCGGTAGAGCTGCATATGCAACGGGTCCTTTGTTCCCAGCAGCGTGGCGGCAGTCTCGTTGATGATAACGGCGGAGCTGTCCGACAAAAATTCCTTCGAGAAATTCCTGCCTTGGGCCAGCTGCATTTTCAGGGTGGGAATATACCGCTCGTCCACGCGGAGGCTGGTGAGTATGACTCCTCTTTTGGCATCCATTGAAGCGTCCCGGAACCACCCCATCTGGTTGAGGCTGCCCGGCTCGGAGGTGGGAAGACCGCCGGTGATGGTGGCGTTGGTGACATCCGACAGCTGCAGCAATTGTTGCCGGAAGGTTTTTATATTGCTGCCCAGGTGATAGGCATTGTGCAGGACCAGGACCTGCTCCCGCGTATACCCTGCATTCCTGCTGCGGATATAGGTCAGCTGGTCGTAGATCACAATGGTTCCGATGATCAGTACGATGGAAATGCTGAACTGGAAGACGACCAGCGCGCTGCGAAGCCGGCTGCCCTTAAAGCCGGCAGCGAGGCGGCTTTTCAATACCTGGATGGGCTGAAAGGAGGACAGGTAAAAGGCCGGATAGCTGCCGGCAAGAAAGCCGACGAGGAGGACCAGGCCGAGCGCAACGGCCAGGAACCAGGGCGACCACAAGGTGCCGGCCTGCAGCTGTTTGCCCGCCAGCTGATCGAACACCGGCAAAACCAGCACGGTCAGGCCAAAGGCCAGCAGCATCGCGGCAAAGCTCAGCAGGGTCGATTCGGTGAGGAACCGGACAATGAGATTGGTCCTCGAAGACCCAGCGACCTTCCGGATACCCACTTCCTTTGCACGGTTGGCGCTGCGTGCGGTCGAAAGATTCATAAAATTCACACAGGCGATCAGGAGGATGAGGGCGGCGATCACCGAAAAGCTGTATACAAAGCTGCTATTCCCATTGGCTTCTATCTCGAAGGTCAGGTCTGAGTGCAGATGAATATCCCGCAGCGGCATCAGGTTGTACCTGAAATGGGAGCCCGTCTTCTGCATGTCATCGGCGGTGACATGCAACAGCCCTTCCAGCTGTTTGTACAGGTAGGTGCGGGTAGTCTGGTCGACGTGCGCCTGCATCGTGGCTTGGTCGATACCCGGTCTGACCAGGATATAGGTACAGGTGAAATTGGTCAGCCAGTCGTCCTTGGCGCCCTGGTAGGAGTCTCGGATAGGCCTGAGAAAATGGAAGTGGAAATGAGACGCCTGCGGCAGGTCTCTTATCACTGCCGTGACCTTGCAGGGAGTCGTATTGTCGACATACAGGGTCCGGCCGGCGACATCCGTGCTATTGAAATATTTTCTGGCCGTGCTTTCGTCGATGACCATGGCATTGGGCGCATCAAGCGCCGTCCTCAGATCGCCTTGAAGGGCGGCGACGGTGAACACGCTGAAGAAAGTGGAGTCTACGAAGGCGGCCTGGTGATCCTGGATATTCCCGTTGCCTTTTTTAACCAGGATGCTGTTCTGGCTGACCACCCGCGTCATCTGTTCGATCTGCGGGAAGTCTTTTATAAGAGCCGGTCCCAGTGGGCGGGGAGAGGTGGCGGCGCTGAACTGGGTGTTGTTGAAGAAAATGTCTGCGTGCAGCCGGTATAT
>JAFDYE010000823.1 GCA_018267585.1 Bacteroidota bacterium | reverse complement strand
TCAGCTGGGCGCAGGCAACACCCTGAACCAGGTGGGCACACAGAACCTGAGCGCACTGACCAATATAGCGACCAACAGCTATATCAGCGCGGTCCACTACGATTATAAATCGAAATATCTTATCGACCTCACCGGCCGGTATGACGGTTCCTCCGCTTTCGCCCCCAGCAGCCGGTCTGGGTTCTTCCCTGCAGCTACCGCCGCCTATCGTATTTTCGAGGAGCCTTTTCTCCGGTATAATCCGGCTCTTTCCTTTTTGGATGACCTCAAGATCAGGGTTTCCTATGGGATGATGGGAGATGCAGCGGGCACCAACGGATACAATTTCCTGGCGGGGTATAACTATCCTGCTACCGGTAATGCGCAGACGCTGCCGGGCGGATCGGTTTTCGACGGAAACTATGTCAATGGGGTTGCCTTCCGGGGGTTGACCAACCCGAATATCACCTGGTATAAGATCAATTCGATGAATATCGGCCTGGATGGCGATTTGTGGAAGGGGTTGCTCGGATTTCAGTTCGACTACTTCGACAGGAACCGGTCTGGTCTGCTGGCCACCCGTCTTTTGAGCCTGCCTGGCTCTGTGGGCGCAACGCTGCCGCAGGAAAATCTCAACAGTGATGAAACGAAGGGTTTCGAGCTGGTGGTGACCCATGCCAGCCATATCGGGAAGTTAGGATATCGTGTCAGCGGCAATTTTTCCTTCACCCGGACCCAATGGAAGCACTTCGAGCAGGCGCCCCAGGGCAACTCCTATGCGGACTGGATCGCTAACCTGAACGGCAGGTATAACGGCATCTGGTTTGGATATGGGGGTGTAGGACAGTTCGGCAGTTTTGGCCAGATCCAGACCTATCCGGTCAATCAGGGGGGCGGCAACCGATCGTCCGTGCCCGGCGATTATATCTACGAGGACTATAACCACGACGGTTATATCGATGCCGGCGACCTGCACCCGATCGCCGGTACGTACGGGGGTAATGCGACCAGCAGCACATCCAGTCCTCCCTGGATCAATTTTGGTCTGACGCTTGCTGCCGATTACATGGGTTTCGACCTCAATATCCTGCTTCAGGGCGCTGCGGACAAATGGATCTCTTATCCCATCGATCTTGCTTATCCGCTGGACCATGGGGGGAATGCCTATGCCCAGTTTCTCAACCGCTGGCACCCGGTGGATCCTACTGCCGATCCTTTCAACCCCAACACCGTCTACACAGGTGGTTATTATCCCTATACGGGGACACAGGTCAATCAGAGCTCGACCTTTGGCGTTCAGAACGCTTCATATGTCCGTGTGAAATCGCTGGAGGTAGGGTATACTCTTCCGGCCGGTCTGACCAAAAAGGCGGGCATTTCCCGGTGCAGGATATACGCTAACGGCTTTAACGTCCTTACGTTCAGCGGTCTCCGGGGTGCAGATCCCGAACACCCATCGGATCTGTATGGACAGGAATACCCGAATAACAAGACGTACAACGCCGGGGTGAATATTAGTTTTTAACAGGATCAAAAGCAAGACATATGAAACAAAATATTGCAATCTGCATACTGGCGATGACCTTATTCGCCTGTCACAAATTAGACATTGCGCCGGTCAGCATCATCCAGGACCAGCAGATATTCACCACCCCGGGCGGTGTGGAGGCCTATATGTCCGGGTTGTATATCAAGCTGCCGATCGAGGATTTCAAATTCAACGGATCGGCGGGCTACAACCAGTTCAGCTTTATCGATAACATCAATAACTATTCGGGCGAAGGCATGACCCGGGCGGTCGGGTCGGAAGCGGGGATCGGCAATCAATATTATGCCGATGGATATGCGATTATCCGGCAGGCCAACTACTTTCTTCAGACCATGCCGCAGTATAAATCAACAGCGACGCCTCAGCAATTTAATAGCTGGATGGGCGAATCTTATTTTCTCCGGGCCTTCACCTATTTTGAGCTGGCCAAGCGCTATGGCGGTGTTCCGATCATCAGGAATGTCCAGAACTATCCGCAGCAAAGCCTTGACGAACTGCAGGTCCCCCGGAATTCGGAGCAGGAGGTCTATGACTTTATCGAATCCGATCTCGACTCGGCTTATCTGTTGCTGGGCGCCACCAGTGAGAACAGGGGCCGGGCGAATAAATATACTGCTGCGGCTCTCGAATGCCGGGCGATGCTCTATGCCGGCTCTATTGCGAAGTACAATAGCCGCAATGTGGTCGACCCTGCTACGAATAAAAGGGTACAGGGCATCGATCCCGGGCAGGCGGTCCGCTATTTCAAAGCGAGCCAGGCAGCGGCGATGAATGTACAGACGGGCGGATATGCGCTATACCGTCTGAATTCGGATAAGGAGGCCAATTACATCAATCTTTTCTTCGATGCCACTTCCACCAACAAGGAATGCATCTTTGCAAAAGAATACAGCTATGGCAATGCCGGGCACAGCTATGATGTGTTTGCGGTGCCGCACCAGGAACAGGCGCCGATCGGCTACAGTTCGTATATCGACGTTACGGAGGATTTTGTGGAGCTATTCGACGGTCTTCCGAAAAATGCGGACGGTTCGCTGCAAACGACCGATTCCCATGGCAATTATATTTATTACGGAATGGACAATGCGGTAACGCAGACTCCATACAGCACGTTCAATACTACGGTCGTAGCTACCGCCAACGGGACGAATGTGGTTCCCGACACGGTCCCCACCGGCAATAATACGATCATCAATCAATATACCTTGTTCAAGAATGCGGAACCCAGGCTGTTGGCTACGGTGATCGTTCCCGGCGCGGTCTTCAAGGGGCAGGCTATCGATATCCGCCGGGGCATCTATACCGGTCCGATCGGCAGCGGTATCCAGCAATTTCCCCTGACTTCCTCCAATCCGTATACTGGCAATCCGAATATCGTGCCCTGCACCGCTCTTGACGGAACTCCTGTCGTCAACATCGGCAATCCGGCTATCAATGTCCCTGCGAACACGAAGTTAGCTTCCGGCGGGCTCAGCGGCATCTATGGCAGCCGGAATTCCGGGACCATCTCCGGTTATCATGTGCGCAAGTACAGCAACCAGATGATGGCCACCGCCCTGATCACGGGAGCGGCGTCTACGCAGCCCTGGATCGAGATCCGGTATGCGGAAGTGCTGCTCAGCCGGGCCGAAGCAGACTGGGAGCTGAATGCGGCGGGACAGACGGACCAAAACTATATGCAGGATGCTTTTACCTGTATCAACGATATCCGGGACCGGGCAGGCGCCGTATTGCTTAACGCTCCCACCGACCTGGCTGATGTAAACGTCATCCGGAAGGAGAGAAGAAAGGAGCTGGCGTTTGAAAACAAGAATTTCTGGGATATCATACGCTGGAGGACTGCTGACCAGGAGATCAACAACCGGGTCTGGAATGTGCTCAATCCCATCTATGTCGTCGCCAACGGTAAATATATCTTCGACCGGCGGCCTTACGAAGGGAACAGTAAGTTCACCTTCAATGTCATGAACTACTACCAGCAATTGCCTTCCAGCGAGATCACAAAGAACCCCAAATTATTTCAAAATCAATAATACGATGAAAACATTCTTCTATATTACGGGGGCTTTTCTCCTGGCGCTGTCCCTGGCGGGTTGCAGCAAGTACGATAATTATCCGGCTCCGGACGCCAGTCTGACGGGGACGATCTTCGATTCCGTCACCGGCAAGCCCTTTCAGACAGAGCCCAACGGGATGCGGATTTATGCGCTGCAAACCAGCTATAAGCTGACCACCACTCCTATCCCGTTATATTATAATGTCATGCCGGACGGGTCCTGGAATAATACGGCTGTCTTCTCCGGAAGCTATAAGCTCTATCCGACTGACGGGGCTTTTGTGCCCGTTGTCTACAGCAATTCCCAGGGGACGGCGATAGACCATGGCAGCCAGATCGTGAATGTCCAGGGAGTTACAAAGGTCAATTTCACCGTCACTCCTTTTCTGGAAGTGGAATGGGTAGGCGATCCGCAGATAAATCCCGATTCGTCGGTGACTGTCACCTGTAAATTCACGCGGGGAACGCAGGACCCCAGCCGGCAATTCAATGTCACGGACGTATTCCTGTTCATTTCCGAAACCGACTATGTCAGCAATGGGAGCTATGAAAACAAATTCTCGAAGGATATCCTGTATTCGGGTACGGCCGGGAATGCCCTTTTAGGGCAGACCGTGTCGATAACTTCCCTTCCGGGCCTGGGTCACCGTCGCAACTGGTACCTGCGGGTGGGAGCGCGGACGGCCGACAATGTGAACAAGCGATATAATTATACCGAAGTAAAGACCATAAATATTCCCTGATGAAGTACAAATTTCTTTTGGCGGCCGTCCTTTTTGTTATTGCGATCCGGGAGGCTGCTGCGCAGCCGGACCCGGAGCATCCCGACTTTGCTGCTGCTCCTTTGCAAAGCTGGGAACAGCCCTTTCGCGATTTTGCCTTCCATGCCTGGCGCGAGGATGGGCATGTGCTGCCTTATCGTCTTTATACGCCACCCGGTATCGAGCCGGGGAAAAAGTATCCGCTGGTTATTTTTTTTCATGGCGCCGGGGAAAGGGGGGTGGATAACAGGTATCAGTTCTTCCGTTTTGCGCCCTGGCTTTTCTGGCAGAAGTATCCCTGTTACGTGATCGCTCCGCAGTGTCCGCCCAGGCCGGCTGGTGGTCCCGATGGTGAGGATGTCTGGGTGCAGACTGCTTTCGGTGCGCCGGAGCATACGATGAAAGCCGTCCCTTCGTGGCCGATGCGGCTGGCGATGGCGGCGATCCATAGCACGATCGCCGCGAACCCGATCGATATGGACCGGATCTATGTCACCGGGTTGTCGATGGGCGGTTTTGCAACCTGGGAGTTTTTGCAGCGGGAGCCGGGTCTGGTGGCGGCGGCGGCGCCGGTATGCGGGGGCGCCGACACGGCCTATGCGCCGTCGATGAAGAATATACCCATCTGGGTCTTTCACGGCGGCGCCGATAATACGGTGCTGCCTAAGCGCTCGCGTGATATGGTGGCGGCGCTTGAGCACGCCGGCGGGCATCCGAAATACACGGAGTTCCCTGGCGTCGGGCATGGCGCCTGGGCTAAGACCTACCCCGACAGCGCCGTCTGGGAATGGCTGTTCGCTCAACGAAAGCAGCGCAAGCCTGCTGCGCCCCTGTATCATTCGACCGGTAGCTTGCGGTTGCCTCTGCTGGTGGGAGACCATATGGTGATTCAGCGGGACCGTAATGTTTTCATCTGGGGTTGGGCCACTGCGGGACAGAAGGTGGAAGTCGGTTTTCGCAAAAGGAGATATCGTGCTGTAGCCGGGGCGGATGGAAAATGGATGGTGACCCTCGATGCGTGTGCTGCGGGGGGGCCTTATGAAATGAATATCCGGGCGGGTAAGGACAAGATCGTCATAAGAGATATTCTGGTCGGCGAGGTGTGGCTGGCCTCGGGGCAATCGAATATGGTGCTGGATTTCAACAATGACCGGGTAAAGGCCTTGTACAAAGACGAGATCGCGGCCTCTTCCAACGACAGCATCCGGCATTTATTGGTTAACAGGACCTATGCTGCGGTGCCGGCGACCGGCTTTGCTTCGACGGGCTGGAAGTCTGCCAATCCGGGGAATCTGCCTTCCTTCTCTGCTGCGGCTTATTTTTTTTCGCTGACGCTGCTGCAAAAGTATCATGTACCGATTGGGATCATCAATGCGAGCTATGGGGGGACGGTGGCCGAAGCATGGACCAGCGAGGAAGGGTTGAAAGAGCTGCCTTATTATGGGCCGGATATTGCCTTTCTTAAAGATACGGCGGCTGTAAATGAAAAGGTCCGGGCTTCCCAGGTAAGGTCCGGTCATCTCTCCGGGCAGGGCGTTTATGACCCGAGGAACCTTCCGACTGCATTGTACAATGCCATGATCGCTCCGCTGGAACCGTATGGTATCCGGGGCGTCATCTGGTACCAGGGGGAATACAATGCCCACCGGGCCTTCGAGTACCGCAGGCTTTTTCCGGCCCTGATCCGGGACTGGCGTAAGGAATGGGGGGACAGCACGCTTCCCTTTATCTATCAGCAGCTGCCTAATTTTCAGCTGCCCGTCACACGCCCATCGGAGAATGAGTGGGCGGAACTGCGCGAGGCGCAGCTGCTGACGTTGAAGGCGGTTTCGCGTACGGCTATGGCCGTAGCCATTGACATCGGCGGCGTCAACGAGCTGCACCCGGCGGATAAGAAGGACGTCGGCATCCGGCTGGCGCTGCAGGCGGAAAGGCTGGCTTATGGCGAACCCATCGTTGCTTCGGGGCCGCTTTACCGGGATATGCGGGTCGACGGTGATAAGGTCATTCTGAGCTTTGATCTTGCCGGGGGAGAGCTTGTCGCCAAAGGCGCCGATACCCTTCGTTATTTCGCCATAGCAGGCGCCGACCGGAAATTCATATGGGCGCATGCCGTCATCAGGGGCAATACCGTGGAAGTGTCCAGTCCGCAGGTGCAGCAGCCTGTAGCCGTGCGCTATGCGTGGGCCGGCGAGCCGACGGGGTGTAATTTATACAATCGTGAAGGACTGCCGGCTTCTCCCTTTCGTACCGATGACTGGCCGGGGCTAACGGTGAAGAACATGGGTGGTAACGCGCGATTATTGCCATGAAAGAATCAGATCAGCGGGAGCGGTTTGGACGGATTGTCGCAGAAACTGTTTTTGGGGTCGGTTTCGAGTATGGTAAGTAAGGCGCCGGGGCGCCTTACTCCAACAAATTAGTTACGCTCGTCGTATACCCCGAGCTCTGCGATCGCCGGAGACTCGTCCGAAGCGTCTATCAGTATCCGGACCTTGGAGCCCCAGACCCTCCCGAAACGGTGGATCTTTACCCGTCCGGTCTTCTCACCTGCGGGCAGCGGTTTCCACACCCCGTTGGACAGATACTCGAGGCGATACTTCTTCAAGCCCGGCCGCCCTTCCGTCAGGACGATGGTCGTGAACGGCTTGTCTTTCCCGAAATTCACCTGGTACCAGGGTTTTTTAATCTCCGGATTGGAGAGCCAGGATGTCCCGAAATTGTCGTCATTCCCGAAGTCCATGATCATCATGTCGTCGCTCCAGCTGCCGTCTGTGGCTGCCCGCTTGGCGATATTGGCAGAGATGATGGGTGCGTCTGCAGGGGGGATCGGAGAGGTGGGGCCGGAATTCTTCCAATTTTTGCCGATCTCCTTCAACGCCGCCAGTGCATTGTCATCGATCAACCCGTCCCTGTTGGGTGCTACGTTGAGGATAAAATTGCAATAGGCATCGTTGAACGGGACGATGTCTTCCCGGATAAGCATCGCCGGATCCTTTACAGGTGTGGCCGGGAAGCTTGTTTTCCAGAACCAGTTGTCATTCAACGGCAGGCAGGAGAGGGCCGGCAGGCGGTTGTGCTCTTTGGAGATATGCTGGCCGGCGCCCTGCTCGTAGGACTTGATGTCCGTATAGAACAACGCTTCCGACGGGTATTTCGCCGAATTGAGGTCCATTACCAGGCAGTTGGGCTGCAGCGACTTGATCAGCCGGTATATCTCTTCGAATGGGACGTCGTCATAGGATATCCTCGACCAGGGGGCATCCCATCCATCGATGATCATCGCCGTGATCTCGCCATAGTTGGTGAGCAGTTCCGTCAATTGCGCCTTTATCATGTCGATATCCTGCGGGGTGATACAGCCCGGCCGTATCTTGTGATGGGTATCGAGGATCGAATAGTAGAGAAAGGTCTTCAGCCCTTCGGCACGGAAGGCATTTACGTATTCCCTGACCACGTCTCTCTTCAAAGGGCTGTTCATGACGTTGTAATCGGTCGTTTTCGTATCCCAGATGCAGAAGCCGCTGTGATGTTTCGTAGTCAGGCACCCGTACGACATATTGGCCGACCTGGCCGCCTTTGCCCATTGCCGGCAGTCCAGCCTCTTCGGATCAAACAATCGCGGAGATGCGTCAGGGTCTGCCCAATCCTGGTCCATATAGGTTGGTATATTATAGTGGATAAACATCCCGAACCTGAGGTCTACGAATTGTTGCTGGAGCCTGTGCAGGTCCGACTGCGCGCTGGTCCTTGTGCAAAATGAAAATAAGAGAATAACTGCAAAGAAAGATAGTTTTTTCAGATACATATGTTGTGAGATTAAACGTTAGTTCGGACTCCATACCTCGTCCATGAACCGATAAGAGCCATTCGTATTGACGTACATATAGTGCACGTTGAAGGTATGGGTCGCCGGATCGTATGTGCTTGTTGTCCCGGGCTCATTCATGATCGGAGACGAAGGATCGTTCTGCAACAGCCCGCTAAAGGTCAGTGTATTGTCGGGGTTCACCTGAACATAGAACAGCGTCCCGTTGTACGACCCCAGATTGGCAATGGTATTGATGCTGCATTTATCGGATGAGAGGGTCGTCAGGACACGGGTATCGTCCACGGCAGCCTGTCCCGCGGCGCTGCCATCCGCATTGAAATTGTAACGCGTCCCTACTGCGTGGTAGGAGCCGGCATAGGCATTGGCCACCATTGGCGTGTCCTTCCCGGGAGCGGCGTAGAAAGTGTCGATGGCCGTTGCATCGGGCAGGTACATGGTGCTATAGGAAAATGAACTGCCCGGCACGAATCTGTCGAGTGTATCGGTGATCGAAGAGCTCTGTCCTGTCGGATCGGAGGGGACCAGCACCGTACGATCCAGACCATCGGCATCGGTATAACTGACCCTGGTGCCGAGCAACCCATCCAGATAAAAGCTATTCCATTCCACGGAAGCTGAACTATAGGGTGATATGGCCGGGCTGACAAGACTGTTAGCTACCTTCCAGTTGGTCAGGGTCGCTTCATAGTTGGTGCCAAGGACGCGGCCGGATACGGTGGCAGGAATAGACTGATTGCCTTCTTTGTCGTAGGTGATGACGTCGAAAGAATAGGTCTGCTCCAGCAATTTATCGACGATCACATTTATCGTGTCAACGCCGCTGCGCCGCTTTATCGGAATATCCAGGGAATCCTGACGGTCATTCCAGTAGACCTTTGCGCCGGTGATATTCGGATCGGAGATGAGCAGCCAGGAAAGCATGACCCTGTAACGGCCGGTCCGCGCCTGGAGAGAATCTGCCTTGCCCGGATAGACGATCGGGCCCGAAGCCAGATATTTCTTATAGGCATCATATTTGGTACATGCCTGCAGCAGACCTCCCAGGCAGAATAGTAGCAGGATAATATTTTGTTTCATGAATTTTCTTTTAGTGTTTAGTGTCTACGGTTGGCCCCAGAATGACATTTCCGCGATATTGGTAGCCGAATTAGTATAGGTTTGCAGGACCTTTACCCGGATATACCGGACGGCCGGCTTGTCCAACCCAACCGCCATCTGCTCTCCTTCCGCCGCCGCATCAATATCCGCCTGCGTGACCGACCCCATGGGCAGACCGGAGGGCTTGGTCACCTCGTGATGGACCAGCATAGTCCAGTCTCCCCAGCTGCCATCGGCATTGGGAAATGCATCGGAACAGCCATAGATCTCGAAGACCTTTGGATTGTTCTGATTGTAGATCCAGTCTTCAGGGGGATCCTGTCTTTGCCATAGGGTTATCCGGCTCAGCCGGACCTTTACTCCCAGGTCGAATGTGAACCACATGGGGAACGGCTTGGCCTGGGTATGGAAGAAGCCGCCGATCAACCCGCCCTTAATAATTCCGTCCCACAGATTGGGCATGACCAGTCCCCAGTCATATCCGACGTCGGTTGGCAGGTCGACCTCCTGAAATTTCGATTTATCGAGGAATTTCTCGTACAAGGGGCTGAAGGTCGTATACATAGTATCGGTATAGTTGCCGTAGGTATCCTTTACATAAAAGCCGAAGGCTCGCTTTGTGCTGTCGTAGCCCCGCACCGAATAGCTGCCGGAGTCGGCGGCGGTGTATCTCGAATTGGCGGTTCCCAATTTACCCGTAGAATCCGCTGTGATGGTTACGATGACGACATCCGCCTTCATGGCGTTGACGAATTGGATATTGGCGCCACCGAAGTCCGGCGTCACCTTCAGGCTTCTGTAAACAGAGAGCAGTGGCGGCGTGAGGGGCTTTACTTTTACCGTCACCACGTCGGAAGAAAGGTCGCTGCGGTTGACGACATATAATTTGACCTCGTGTTCCAGCGTGTCGCCGAATCCATCTACGACGACCGAATTGGAATAATAAGAAGACCGGGCTTCCCGCGGAACCCCTTTCCTGATCTCATACGCCGCCTTTACATAGAGGATGCTGTTGTCGCCTGGCAGGCTGTAGGTGATGGTGGCGCTGCCCGGGCCATTGACGACGGAGGTGCCGGTCAGCGGTGCAGGCTTGTCGCCGTCGGGAAAAAGGGAGGAATGAACTGTCTTTTTGCAGGCCATGGCCGAAAAGACCAGCCCGATGGCCGCGCAGAGCATCCTATTTTTGAATTGCATCATGTCCTTGAGTTTTTTTGGTTTACCAGCCACGATTTTGAATAAGATTTGGGTTTATCAGCAGATCGTTCGCGCTGATCGGCCAGAGACAATCCCGGTCGCTGAAATGCTGGGTGTAC
>JAFDYE010000822.1 GCA_018267585.1 Bacteroidota bacterium | reverse complement strand
GGGGGAGCCGCCGCCGTGTCCGGCCGCATGATCATCCAGTTGACGTGTCCGTTGGGATGGATCAGGGCGTGGATCCTCGGCCGGTCGATACCGATCGAATGGATGCGCAGCTTTTTTCCGCCGATGGCGCTGAGCAGGTCGACGGCAACATCGATCCGGCGGGCGGCGACCAGGGTATCGGCGGCAAATTCCCCCGTGCCGACGACCCGCAGATCCTTCATGGCGACGGAGAGACGCGGGAAATGCCGGAATAACGAGAGATCGACGTCGGAGAAATCGACTCTTGCGACGAGCCGCTGGTTGATCTGGTCTTTGATGAGGGTGGTGATCTTTCCTTTGAAGAGCAAGGGTAGGGCGAAGGCAATGCAGAGCAATGCCAGCAGAACGAGCCCTGAGATTTTCAGCGCTTTTTTCATGGTGCTTTTTTCATGGCCAAAAAAGAATAACCCCAAAAATATTTTTTTTGGCCATTTTTCATAATGTCAGCACTGGACTTCGTCCAGCAGGGGTTGGTTAGGAAATGTGAAAATAGGGAAAAAATCTTTGGCTACCTTTATGGCCTATTTATTGATTATGACCCCGGAAAGAGAACAGAGGATAACATCGGTATTGGATAAAAGACAGGACAATCTGATCATCGTACTCGAGAACGTCTTCGACCCGCACAATATCTCGGCCGTCATGCGTACCTGTGACGCCGTCGGCGTCCAGGACGTGTACGTGCTCAACACCCGTATCCCGCGACACAAGAAATGGGGAGCGAAAAGCAGCAGCAGCGCGGCCAACTGGCTCACCGTCCACCAGTATTCGGACGCCAAAGAATGCTTTGGCCATCTCCGCACCCGCGTCGATCATATCTTTACCACGCACCTCAGCACCGACGCTGTGTCGCTCTATGATATGGACCTCACGGGCCGGGTCGCCCTCGTGTTCGGCAACGAACATTCGGGGGTCAGCGAGGAGATACTGGCGATGGCGGACGGCAACTTCCTGATCCCGCAGATGGGGATCATCCGGTCGCTGAATATCTCGGTAGCTTGCGCCGTCACCCTGTATGAGGCCTTCCGGCAAAAGAACGCAGCCGGGCAGTACCAACGGCGGGGTCTGCCCGATGTGCGCTACAGCGAATTGTTAAAGGAGTGGAGCAGGGGACAGCTATAAACGAACAAACCATGTATAAGATCCTGGCGATCCTGACGATCTCTCTGTTCACGACGGGGGCGTCTTATGGACAAAAGACCATCGAAAAAGTAAAAATCACGGACCTCGAAAACTATATCGCCCGCAGCGACCATCCGCTGATCGTGAATTTCTGGGCTACTTTCTGCGTGCCCTGTAACCACGAGATCCCGTATTTTCAGAGCTGGGCGGATAAATATAAAGACCGGAAAGTGGAGCTGATCCTGGTCAGCCTCGACCTGCCTTCCTATTACCCGGACAGGATCGCGGACTTTGCAAAGAAGAGCGACTACAGGGCGCGCATCCTCTGGCTGAACGAGACGGACGCCGATTATTTCTGCCCGAAGGTCGACCAGCGCTGGACCGGAGGCATTCCCTGCTCGCTGTTCATCAACAATGCGACGCACTATCGCCGGTTCTTCGACCGCCAGCTGACCGAGCCCCAGGTCGATCTTGAAATAAAGAAGATGCTTATCCCTTCGTGATCGAACAGCCTACCGACCGGGTTTCTTTTACCGTCACCTCCTTTCCCGCGATCATCTCATCGATGGCGCTCTGCAGATGGCGTCTCCTGACGCTGCCCGCGTCACCGGGGCTGTCGTCGATGGCGCCGTGGTAGACGAGCTTCCCGTCCTTGTCGAACAGGAAGCATTCCGGCGTCCTTCTGGCGCCAAAGGCGTCGGCCAGGACGCCGTTGTCATCCATCGCATAGTACATCCGGTAGTTCTGCGCCTTTGCATAGGACTGCATGGCCGCAAAGGAATTGCCGCCCTCACGGTCACCCGCATTCGAATTCAGCAGGATCACGCCGATCTTCCGGTCAGCGGCGTAGGCGCAGACGTCTTTTGTGCGCGACTGGTTCATGATCACGTAGGGACAGGTATTGCAGCTGAACATCACCAAAAGACCGCCGGACTTCCTGACCTGTCCAAGCGTGAGCGCTGAGCCGCTGACGTCCTTCACGGGTACGTCCGGTTTTGGTATCGGTGAGCCGATGGGGAGACTGCCTTCGCGGCTCGAGGACCCGAGCAGGAAGGAGGTCGCCAGTGCGGCATAAAGTATGAGCTTCATAATGCAAGGTTTTACCCCTCAAAATTATCGCTTTTTTTCGCCGGCCATCACCTTCAGGTGGTGGATGCTCACATTCAGCTCATAACCAATTAAAAGCACGAGGGAATTGAAATAGACCAACAGCATGAGGATCATCACGGTGCCGATGGAGCCGTAGACCTTATTGTAGTTGCCAAAACGGTTGACCCAGAAGGAGAACGCCGCGGTTATAAGAATAGTAAGCAGGGTGGCGAGGAAGGTGCCGGGGGAGAATAGCGTCCACCGTTTTTGGACGGCGGGACCGTATTTAT
>JAFDYE010000821.1 GCA_018267585.1 Bacteroidota bacterium | reverse complement strand
TGTAGAAGCCTTTTTTCCAGGCGTTGTCGGTCTCTGTGTCCTGGATGTCCACCTGCATGCTGGCGTGGAAAACGTGCTCGCAGCTTCTGGATGTTCCCGCGCCGTAGCTGACGGTGACCTCCCAGGGTATGGGCAGGATCACGAGGCGGGCTTCGTCTTCGGTAAATGGTAATCCGAAGATGTTGTTTTTTGGATTGCTTGGTCCGTTGGAGTCAAATTTCGATAGATCTGTCATGTCGTGGGAGTTCTCTCCTCTTTTGGAACGGTGCGCAAGTTACTGTAGTATGCACATATAGCAAAATAAGGGGATAAATATGGGTGTTGTAACGCCGGAATTTTTTTACTGATTAGTTAGTAAGTATATTGCGGGGAATTGGCCCCCGGGAAGGATGGAAATGCGATGCGTGGAAGTTGGCCGGATGAATGAAGACCGGGTGGAGTGTTGGATGAGGGAGGAAAGCAACCGCCGGGGTGGAGGGCGAGGCTATGAGCGATACGAAGGAAAATATTATCGGTCTGGCGGACGAGCTGATCCGCAAAAGAGGGTTTAACGCCTTCAGCTATAATGATATAGCTGTGCCGCTGGCCGTCCGCAACGCGGCTATCCACTACTATTTCCCGGCCAAGAGCGATCTGGGGGAGGCGGTCATCGAGGTGGAGCTTCGAAGGGTGGAAGAGTACCGGCGGGGCTCTGAGCGTCTGACGGGGGAGGAGCAGCTAAAGCTGCTGGTGGGTGTCTTCCGGCGCAACAACAAGTTGCGGATGATCTGTCTGATGGGCTCGCTTACACCGGATTACGATACCTTTGAGGTGCCGATGCGCAGGAAGGTAAAGGAGATGTGTCTGTCTATACTGGACTGGGTGGCAGAGTCGCTGGAAAAGGCGAGGGGCGAGGGGAAGCTGCAGTTCGAGGGCGAGGCGGGGGACAGGGCGTTGCTGGTGATCTCGACGTTGTTGTCTTCGCTGCTGTTGTCGCGGGTATTGGGAACGAATATTTTTGAAAGAATGCTGGACCAGCTGTTGCAGGATATGCGGGCGGACTGGCGGGTAAAAGATATCAAATTATGAAGAAAGTAGTTGTAACAGGCATGGGCGCGGTGACGCCGCTGGGAAATGACCCGATCACTTACTGGTCGCAGCTGGTGGCGGGGGTCAGTGGTGCGGGGCCGATCACGCATTTTGACGCTAGCGCCTTCAAGGTGCGGTTTGCGTGTGAGCTGAAGAATTTCGATGCCACGGCGGTGCTCGACCGGGGTGAGCTGAAGCGCACCGATCTGTTCACGCAGTATGCGCTGGTGGCGGCCGATCAGGCGATAAAGGATTCCGGTCTGGAGTTTTCGAAGATGGATCCCTTTGATACTGGGGTGATCTGGGGATCGGGGCAAGGGGGGATGGAGACCTTTGAGGAGCAGGTGAAGGAGTATGCATTAGGCGATAAGACGCCGAGGTTCAGCCCTTTCTTTGTGCCAAAGCTGATCGCGAATATGGCTTCCGGCATGATCTCGATCAAGTATGGACTGATGGGTATCAACTATACGACGGTGAGCGCCTGTTCGACCTCCAATACGGCTTTTATGGACGCTCTCAACTATATCCGTCTCGGGAAGGCAAAGGTGATCGTGGCGGGCGGGTCGGAGGCGCCGATCACGGCGGCCTCTGTGGGTGGATTTACGTCGATGAAGGCGATGTCGACGCGCAATGACGACCCGAAGCATGCGTCGAGGCCGTTCGACGTGGACAGGGATGGTTTTGTCATGGGCGAGGGCGCCGGGGCGCTGATCCTTGAAGAATACGAACATGCGAAGGCGCGCGGGGCCCGGATCTATGCCGAGCTGGCGGGGGCTGCGATGACGGCCGACGCCTACCATATGACGTCGACGCATCCGGAAGGGGCGGGGGCATTGCGGGCGATGCAGGATACGCTGAAGGATGCCGGTCTGAACAAGGAGGACGTGGACTATCTGAATGTGCATGCGACTTCGACGCCGGTGGGGGATATCAGCGAGGTGAAGGCGGTGGTCAAGCTATTTGGGGAGGCGCCCAGGAACCTGATCATCAGCGCGACGAAGTCCATGACGGGGCATTTGCTGGGAGCCGCGGGGGCTATCGAAGGGATTGCCTGTCTGAAAGCGATACAGGAGGGGGTGATCCCGCCGACGATCAATACGGTGAATCTGGACCCGGAGGTTCCGAAGGGGTTGAATATCCTGCTGGGGACGGCGGAACAACGGCCGGTGAAGGTGGCGATGTCAAATACTTTTGGATTTGGGGGGCACAATGGTATTGTGGTATTTAGGAAGATATAGCCTAACTTTGCCTTCTGTTATGAAAAAGCTCCAAATTGTC
>JAFDYE010000820.1 GCA_018267585.1 Bacteroidota bacterium | reverse complement strand
GGGCCTGGTTGATACGGGTACCATTATCCCATAGCCTGATCTGACCGGATACATCGCCTTCGATCGGGGTGCCGTCACCATTGTACACTTGTATACCGGGGTTGGCCGGCGCAAAGAACAGATCGTTCGACCAGCCGTACATGGTCGCAAAAGACAACGCCTCCCCTTTGGCAGCGGCGAACGTGATGGTCACGGACTGTCCTGGCTGGATCAGCGCGGGCGAACCCGTCCCCTGAAAAGTGCCGGACTCGACCAGCGGCCTCGAATCCAATACATTCTCCACCGTGATCGTCTCCATCTGCGGGGCCGCCCCGCCCGAATGATTGTCCTTTTTACAGGCGCTCATGAAAAAAGGCAGCAGCGCCGCTGCTGGCCATAGACTGAACCTTGACAACTGATTCATGTGATTATCATTTTTGTAGCTACAAAACTACCCGGGACCCGCCCGCCGAACAATGCCTGTAGTTCCCGAAGGCTTGTCTAAACTTCCCATAATCCACCGGGAACCCGGGGAAGATGGTATATGGTTTGCATGAAAGATTAAAATCTTCGCTTATGCTCAATTACACCCGGTCATTCGGCAGCTTCTCCGTCAACGACCTCAAAAAAGCAAAGGATTTCTACCAGCAAAAGCTCGGACTCGAGACGAAAGAAACGCCGGAAGGACTCTCTGTCCGCATCGGCAAGGACAATAACATCTTTCTCTATCCAAAGGCAGACCACCTGCCCGCGACCTTCACTGTCCTGAATTTCCAGGTCAGCAATATCGAAGAGACGGTAGACAGGCTAACGGGCGCCGGCATCTCCTTTCTTCAGTATAAAGGAGATTTACAGACGGATAAAAAAGGCATCTTCCGCGGCCCGGTCGGACCCAAGATCGCCTGGTTCACCGACCCCGCGGGGAATATCCTGTCGGTCCTGGAAAGCAACGATAACTAATCCACCAATAGACTGTGCTGGCTGGCGGTATGCAGATCCCTCCACACGCGATTGATCTCCGCATCAGGCCGGGCCGCGCCCAGTCCTCCATACGGATATAAGCCGTCTACAACCTTGCGGACCCCCGCCACCAGCGCCCGGCTGGTCCGGCTCACCGCATCGAAACCCGTCCTCCCGGCCCATGAATCATCCACGGCGCGATAAAATTCCCACCTCAACTCCCCGAGCAGACTCCAACCCTCTTCCAGCTGCACGGTCGCCGTTATCCGTTCGCGCTTGCGAAACAGCTCTTCGCAGCAGTCCAGAAAATGCACGGCCATGCCGGCGAGATTCGCCGCCAGCGTAACCTCCGCCAGTTGCAGGAAAGGATATTGATAGACGGCGTCTCCGTCCTCCGCCTTCGCGGGCTCGATCGCAAAACACCGGTCCGCGGGAACCAGTCTGTCACCGACCTCAAAGGAGTGACTCCCGGTGGCAACGAGCCCGATCGTATTCCAGGTCTTATGGACGACTACCTCTTCTGGGAAGAAAAGAAAAGGCCTGACCTGCCGCTGGCCGTCGCCGGACACAATTACACAATTGGCTGTGAACGCCGTCGCATGCATTGCGCCGCTGGCGTAGTCCCACTTACCGCTGATCCGATAGCCCCCGGGTGCGGGAAACGCTTCACCGGAAGGCGCACCGCTACCGGCAATGCACATCCGCCAATCAGAAAAGATACCGGAATAGGCGCCCGCGGGAAAAAAACCGGCAAACCATCCCGCCCCGCTGCAGAGCGTCACCGTCCAGCCAACCGAACCATCGGCCCAGGCGATCCCCTCTTCCAGCCTGACGAGCTCGGGCAGCGTCAGGGGCTTACCCGGAGCCAGCATCCTCCACCACTGGTGCTCGTATATCAGCCGCAACTGGTCGGGATGCAGATCACGCGCCGCCTCGGCCACGGCCGACCCGGCCCGCAGGACATCCGCCACCCCGGCGGGCAAAAAAGCCGAAGGATGCTGCATCATGCGATTTGCTGTTTATATTTTTTTCGCCAGTCAAAATACCCAAAGACGGCAACGATAAAAAGTAGGATCGTCAGCGCCGCGAACAGCGGCAGCTGTTTGTAGAACAGCAGCGGTATCGCGAAAATATTGGAGACATTCAGCAGTATCCAGTTCTCCACCTTTCGCTTCGCCAGCAGCCACATCCCCGCCCAGGCCGTAGCGCTCACCCAGGCATCGGCAGCCGGGACGGTCGACGGAGTGAACAGCTTCAAGAGAATATATAATGCCAAAAAACCCAATCCCGTAATAGCCACCACGATCCCCCAATCCGTACGGCTGCACATCGAGATAGGCGTCTCCGGCCTGTCCCTCTTCTTAGCCCAATACCACCATCCATAAACGCTCATGATCATATAGTAGGCGTTTAGCAGAGAATCCGCATAGAGACCCGATACGAAAAGGATATACATGGTAAGCAGGGTACTGATGATGCCCGCCGGGTAGAGCAGGATATTGTTGACCCTGGCGAGAAGGACCTCCGCGACCCCGGTGACAATGGCGATCCACTGGAGCGCGTCCGTCTCCGCGATCTGTTCTTTCAGTAACCGTAAAAGTTCGCCTGGCTGCATAGCGGGCGAAGATAAGCTATCCCGATTATTCCGGAAGAGCAACCCCCGATATCCGCCGGCATTCGGCTAAGAACCGGTCCTGGATCTCGGCCTCCCGGGCGTCGGCCAGCGGCAGCCGTCGCTGCATATGATAGAAATACTCTCCCGTGACCATCGCCGCCGGATCATTGCTGACCGCGAGCCAGACCTGCGTCCTGGGAGCTTCCTCAAGGCTGTCCGGGGCGCCGGGGCCCCCCATCCTGGTGGCGACCCACCCGGGTTCCATGGCATTGGACAGGACACCCTTCCAGCGCGCGGCTACTGCAAACGCAAGGATCACGTCGTGCAGCTTGGAGTCCGAATAGGCGGCAAAACCATTCCATACACGATCTCTCCAGACCATGTCTTCCAAAGAAGGGTCGCCCTGCATGTGCAGCCCCGAGCTGATATATACCAATCGTTTAGGCTTCCGGATAAGACAGGTGAGGATATAAGGCGCGAGGGAATTGACGGCAAACACATGCGGCAGTCCGTCCGCTGTTCGTATCAGCCGCTCGCGATAGCCCACGGCCGCGTTGTGAATGACCGCGTCAAGATCACCAAGCGCGTTCACCTGGCGGGCGACGCCTTCGGTGTCTGCTATCAAAGCAAGGTCTCCGGCTACCGCTGCCGTAGCACCGGGCACCGCGGCCATCGCCTCTTCTGCCCTTTGCTCATTCCTGGCATGCAATACGACTTCGTGCCCATCGGCCACCAGCAGCCGGGCAGCCATCCTGCCCAGCCCATCGGCCGAGCCCGTAATAAGAATTCTTGACATACTACAATATTCGGTAATTAGGAGAAAGTCCGGCAAAATAGTTAGTAAATTGGAGTATATTACACAAAACGCCTATTCCATGCTCGTCGTCTACATCCTTGCCGCTCTGATCATTTTGTTTTTGCTGGTAGCTGCCTTTGTCGGAACACAATGGAAATTCGAAAGGTCCATCCTCATACAGGCCCCTCTTGACAAGGTCTGGCCGCATATCAACACCTTCAGAGCATCCAATGAATGGAGCCCATGGATCGGACTCGACCCCAACATCCGCCAACAGATATCCGGCGAGGACGGCACCCCTGGCGCAACCTATTCCTGGGAAAGCAACGAAAAGAATGTCGGCGCCGGCAGCCAGACGCTGCGCACCGTGACCGACCATTCGGAAGTTACCTCCGTGATAAATTTTCTCCGCCCCATCAAAGGCAAGGCAGACGGCTATATCCGGATCGCGCCCGAAGGCGGCGGCACCCGCGCTGAATGGGGCATCGCCAGCGCCACCCCCTACCCGATGAACATCATCAAGCTCTTCGGCGTCATCGAAAAGAACCTGGACCGCGACTTCACAAAAGGACTCAACAAGCTGAAGGAGCTCAGCGAAAGATAAATCCAGTATAAAGTATAAGTTTTTCCGTCCCGGGTATAAGCAGATCATTCGCAGCCGCCGGAACTTTGTGTCATAAATAAAACACTATGAACACAGCCGGACAAATCTCCAGGATCGCCGTCATTACCGGCGGCAGCCGGGGCATCGGGAAAAGCATCGCCCTCAACGCCGCCGCACGCGGGACAGGCATTATACTCACCTATAACAACAGTCCCGAACAGGGAAAGGCCGTCGCGGACGAGATCAACAAAAAAGGCGGCAAGGCCTTTGCCCTGCACCTGGACTCCGCCAATATCTCCTCATTTGACAATTTTGCGGGTCAGGTCACACAGCTGCTCCAAAAAGAATGGGGCCGGAAGGACTTTGACTACCTGGTCAACAACGCCGGAATAGCCCAGCGCAGCCTCATTAAGGATACGACCGAAGCCATCTTCGACCAGCTGGTCGACGTCAATTTCAAAGGACCCTTCTTTCTGTCCAGGAAACTGATCACCCTGATCGCTGACGGTGGTCAGATCATCAATCTTTCTTCCGGTCTCGCACGATTCGCCTATCCGGGCGTAGCGGTCTACGGCGCGCTCAAAGCCGGCATCGAAGGACTGACCAGGTATTTCGCTAAAGAGTATGCCGACAGAAAAATCCGCGTCAATACCGTCGCCCCGGGTGCCATCGATACAGCCTTCGGCGGAGGAAAAGGCGACGAAGCCCACCGTCAACAGCTGGCCGGCATGATCGCGGCGGGCCGCCTGGGCGAGGCAGACGACGTCGGCGTCTTTGTCGCATCGCTGCTTTCAGACGACAGCCGGTACGTGAACGCACAACGCATCGAGATCGCCGGCGGCATCATGATCTGATGGCCGCATATCTCACCAAAGAAGGTTAACTTTATCCGGTATACCTGTATGAACTACGTAGATATCAACTCGGTTCCGCAGCTGCACGAATTTTTTCGATATGAAAAACCGTTGCACCCGCAGATAAGCGTCGTCGACCTGGCAAGGGTAGATCGGTCGCACCGCATTCCCGGCGACGTATACCGGCTGAATATGTACTGCATCTCCTGCAAAAGAATCACAAACGGGGCTTTTGGATACGGTCGTAGCACCTATGACTTCTCCGAAGGCTCTCTTTTATTCTCCGCCCCCCATCAGGTGCTGGCGCCGGATCCGCATATCAATGTCGTCGAAGGCTGGGGCCTGTATATCCATCCGGATTTTCTCAACGTGAACGCAAAAGGTCGCCAGCTGACCCGGTATTCCTTCTTTGGCTACGACGCCACCGAAGCCCTCCATATCTCCGACGCCGAAAAGACTATCCTCGAAGACTGCTTAAGACATATACAGCGGGAGATCTCCGGCAACCTCGACAAACACTCTCACAATCTTATCCTGAGCAATATCGACCTGCTGCTCGCCTATTGTTCGCGCCTTTATGACCGCCAGTTCCTGACAAGGGCAACGCCTGGCAATGACATCGTACAACGCTTTGATCGCCTGCTGACGGACCACTTCGACAAGGAGACCCTTATCGACGAAGGTCTCCCCGACGTCAGCTATTTCGCAGCACAGCTGCATCTGTCCGCAAATTACCTCGCCGACCTGCTGAACAAGTACACAGGGAAGACGACACAGGAGCACATTTACCTGAAGCTGATCGACAAAGCCAAATCATTGTTGTGGAGTACCGATAGATCGATCGGCGAGATCGCTTTCGACCTCGGCTTCGGGCACCATTCCCATTTTACAAAACTCTTCAAGAGCCGGACCGGCCTTTCGCCGAGGGACTTCAGAACCACTACTGCTTCTTCTGATACAACACCCAGACGTCGTTGATGGTATTGATCCCAACGCTCTGCAGCGCCGTATTCAACCCCCAGAGTATCCGGGATGAAGAGAGTTTCCGCTCATAGCCAAGACTGTCTAAAAACTGTTTGCGGTCTTTTATATCGTTATAGGTCGTAGTAATATACTCCGGCCGGGGAGACACATAACGCAGGGAGTCTACTACCCCTAATTTGTTCCAGGTAAAATTGCGCGCCCCCTCCTGGTAGAATACAAAGGGAAGATGCCCATCCGTCTCGAGCGGCGAGCGGGGAACGGTATAGATCTCCACCGGGGCCCCCTTGAATTCCTTCTTCAGCTGCCAGGAAAAATGCAGGGCCTGACAATAGGGGGTGAAGAAGAACAGGACCAGCACGACCAGGTTAAGACCAAGGCTGAATACGGCGATACCCTTTATCCATTTTCGAAAGGCGGCACGCCGCGTCTCATACCAGCGTAGAAGGTCCGGTAATCCCCATCCGACCAGTACCGGCATAATGCTCAGTATCGGGAAAAGAAAACGGTCTTCCTTGTGTCCTACGATACAGTGCCCCAGGATGAACAACAACACGGGCAACGACAGCGGGTCGGAAAGCTTCCGCACGATCGCCGCCCTGAACGCAAACCACAACAGCAGAATGCTGATCAGCGGAGCGAACACGATACCCATCAGCTCGGTGAAATACACGACGAACGGCGCAGTCCCGAACTGGGCCGCCTTGCCCTCGATGATATTCACCTTATAATAAGTATAAGGAGTGATCACCCACTGGTGATAGAACTCATGGTCCATCCACGTATTCAGGGCCACACCAAGGATATAGCCAATAGCCAGCGGCAGCAGCTGCATATACCGCCGTTCGAAAAAGATCATCCAGCATCCAAAGCCGAGTATCGCAAACGCCGTCTGAAAACGGGCATAGAAGGACAGCGCGAACAGAAACCCGACCAGCAGGGTCAGCAGCCAGCCCCTGCGCTTTGTAATATAGACGAATACTCCCGCAAAGAAAAGCAGCGAAGACAGCATTTCCGAGCTGAAAAGCGTCCGGGTATAGGGTATCCACCAGGAAAAATTGAGAATGAACACCACCCAATAGAGCGTACGACGGTTGCCGTCCTTGAAATACCACAACGCGAACGCGTTGTAGAGCACAAATAGCGCCAGGCCAAAAATTACCTGCAGCAGGGTCATCTGCGTGAAAGGATCGGTTATCCCGACCCACCCGCACAAGAGCCGGTAGCCCGTAAAAATATAGACCTGCAGCGTTGGCCGGATATGGGCGTCGTACTCCCATACATAACCAAAGGGCTTGTGCAGCTGGGCCGATGAAAATTCGATGATCTGGAAATGCTGATCGGGGTGGTAGATACCGATAGCCGTTAGACATACGATGAACTGTACGATCAACGAAGCCAAAAGCAACAGCCTTAATGTCTTATCCCTTCTGATTGTTTCCCGGAATTCTCCAAATAGCATAATGGTCAGGTTAGCGGCGCGTGTAAAGATAAGTGCTATACTTTCTTTCAGCAAGTTTCAGCGCTTTTTCAACAGCGGGGGTTACCGGGTGAAAATATTCCTTCTCGATCCCGACCCCTCCCTTCTTCCCAACCGTCCGCCAGCTACCCACAGCCCGGCCGCTGCAAAACAATACCGGCCGGAAAAGCCCGTTGACGGTAATGATCTTTCGTTCGTGCTCCGTGGCAAACAACCCCGCCCGATCGGCATAGCCGATGATCCATTCGTCAAAGGCGGGAAGCAGCAGTGCCGAAGGCATCCGGGCCTCTGCCTGCCCATCCGGGAACCAGTATTCGCTCTCCCCTATCTTCACTGATTGCAGCCGGGTCCCCAGCGCGGCGATACCTTTTTTTGCCTCCCTGACCCCGAGTCCCGACCACCAGGAGAAGTCGCTCATGGTCGCTGGCCCATGCCCTGCAAAATACCTTCCGGTCAGCTCAGCCAACGCCTCTTCCCTCGGCAACCGCGGCGACCGTGGTACCCTTTCGTCCAGCAACGCGTAGCTACCTTTTCGCGGCCCGCTACAGATCAGCCCCTCCAGCTCTGCATCGATAAGGATATGCGCGCTACGGTTGTCATCCGTTGCTATCCCGGCCTTCTGTAATACCGCCACCAGTTCGGCGCGCGACAAAGACTTTTTAGCCAGCGCAGAACCGATCAGCTTACGGCAACGCGCCAGGATCTCCTTGTCCAGCTCGAGATACCGCTCCCTGAACGCCATCTTCGCCCTTATCTGCGGAGCCGTCAGCTCGAGCATCCAGCGGATATCCGCGGCTGCTACCAGGTGCCAGGTCGGACGCAGCACGTGCGTACGCAGTATCTCCCCCCGGCCGATGGCGCCCTCCACCTGCTCCAGACTTCCCTCCTTCATTCTAAGCCCCACCGCCCACTGCGACATGGGATAGTCCTGGGACTGCATCGCCCCAAGGCCCGCCACTACCTCGACGGGCGTCTCCGGCTTTTCACCGACCAGCCGCTGCGCGACAAGCCGCATCCGTAAAATAGCTGCATAGGTCATATCTGCCGAAAGTTAGTCATTTTGCTAAACGCCAGATCATGTAGTTTTACGGCATGAAGATCTATTTATTGACAGGAATCTTTCTAGCGATCCTTTCAACCAGCTCCCGGGCCCAAAACATCACCGAACTCAATACCGGCTGGAAATGCCAGGCCATCGGCAGGATAAAGGCCGCGGGCGCTAAAATCTCCACCCCCGACTTCTCCACAAAAAGCTGGCTGGACGCTACCGTCCCCGGCACCGTCCTCACGACGCTCATCAACAACAAGCTCGCTCCCGACCCCTTCTACGGGCTGAACAACGAGCAGATACCCGATATCTACAAAACAGGACGTGATTATTATACCTATTGGTTCGTAAAAGATTTCACGGAAACTAAAAGACCGTCCTCCGGACAGCAGTTATGGCTGAACTTCCGCGGCGTCAACTACGGCTGCGATATCTGGCTCAACGGGCACAGGCTCAACGCGACCACGCATTTCGGCATGTACCTCCGCCAGTCCTATAATATTACCCAATACGTCAATACGGGCGCGAACCGCATCGCCGTGATCGTTTATCCCCCCGATCCCGTCGGCAACCCCAATGGCGGCCAGGGCGGCGACGGAGAGATCGCCCGCAACGTCTCTCACCAATACGTAGCCGGCTGGGACTGGATCCAGCCCATTCGCGACCGCAACACCGGTATCTGGGATAAAGTGACCCTCGAACACACGGGGCCGGTCCGGATCAAAAACCCTCATATCGTCACCGAAGTCGCCGGCCAGCGTTTCCCCGACGAAGCCAACCAGGCCCCGGCCATACTTCGCGTCAGTGCAGAAGTAGAGAACGCCGGCGATGAACCCGTCAGCGGCGAGCTCAGCTACACCGTCGATCGATCGAACATCTCCGCAAAGATCACGCTCTCACCCCACGAAGCCCGCGAAGTCCAGCTCCCCGTCGCAACGATCACCAATCCCCGTCTCTGGTGGCCCAACGGCTACGGCCCGCAAAACCTTTATCACATATCCTTAAAATTCGGCACCTCTGACTCCCTTGGTATAACCTTCGGCGTCCGCCAGATCACGACCTCCTGGAACTCGATCACAAAAAGCCGCGAGACCGCCGTCAACGGCCAGAAGATCTTTATAAAAGGCGGCAACTGGATCGTCTCCGACGAGCTCCTCCGCTTCACCCCCCAACGCTACGATGCGGAGATCCGCTACCACCGCGACATGAACCTCAATCTCATCCGCGTCTGGGGCGGCGCCCTGACCGAAAGACCCGAATTCTACGAAGCCTGCGACCGCTATGGCCTACTCGTCTTCCAGGACTTCTGGAACTCGGGCGACTGTAACGGCCGCTGGGAAGACCCGATGAAAAAAGAGGACCAGTGGACAAGACGGCAATACCCCAATGATCACGGTCTCTTCATCACGAGTGTCATTGACCAGGTAAAAATGCTCCGCAACCATCCCTCCCTCGCCTTCTGGTGCGGCGGCAATGAGATCACCCCGCCGGCAGACATCTTAAAGGCAATGCGTGATTCCATCATGCCCGCCCTCGACGGCACGCGAACCTTCTTCGATTTCTCCAACTCGGACAGCATGTCGTTCAATAATTTTGGCAGCAATGGCGATGGCCCCTACGGCATACAGGATATAAACACCTTCTGGGGAAAAAGGACCTATCCTTTCAACTCCGAGGTCGGCTCGGTCGGAATGGGCGACTATGAATCGCTGCAGCGTTTCCTGCCGGAAGACCATCGAAACCCGCCGGTCTTTCCTGGCAAGGAAGACCCGGTATGGAACTATCATAAATATATCGGCTACGATTCCTCCGTCTATGCCTATGGCCCCATAAAAGACCTGAAAGACTACGCCGAAAAAGCGCAGCTCGTCAACTACGACCAATACAGGGGACTGATGGAAGGCTTCAGCTCTCATATGTGGGACTGGTATACCGGCACGATCATCTGGAAAACGCAAAACCCCTGGACGGCCCTCCGCGGACAGATGTACGATTACTACCTCGACCCCAACGCCTGCCTCTATGGACTCCACATTGGCGGCGAGTCCCTGCATATCCAGTACGACCCGGTCACCGGCATGGTAATGATCGTCAACAACGGCTTCCGCACACAGCGTGACCTCATGATGCAGGTACGAACCATCGACATGGAGGGAAAAAGCAAACTGCTAACCCAGGTCTTTAACGAAACCGGCCCTACCATCGCCAAGAACTATATCCCGATCGGACACCAGGTCAACCGGCTCCGCAGCAAAGAAGGTGTCTTCGTGTCACTGAGACTGCTCAACGAAAAGCAGCAGACGGTCAGCGACAACCTTTACTGGTTGCCCGACTCGACCGGCGCCTATTCCGGCCTTCAGCACATCAACAAAGCCAAACCCAGGGTCGATATCACCAGAACCAACGGTCGTTTCACCGCCACGATCACCAATCCCGCGGGTGGCCCCGTTGCCTTCTTCAACCGGATATCCCTCGTAAACCGGGGCAACAGACAACGCATACTGCCCGTCTTCTATAGCGACAACTATTTTTCCATCCTCCCCGGCGAGAGCAAGACCATCACCATGGACTATACTCCACGGGACGGCGAGACCCCGCAGGTCTCCCTGAGAGGGTGGAACGTGGAAGAGGCATATTATTAATAAAAACCTAATAAACTGCTATAATTTCCCACTTCCCGGGAAAAGTTCCAACTTTGCGGGATGAAGTCCTTATTTTCCTTTAGCATGGCTATACTTGCGATCGGTACGATCGCGACGAGCTGCGGTTCTTCCAGGTCAGCCCAAAAGGCCGACCCGGCCAGCGGCGCCTGGCAACAACAACCGCTGACTATCGACGGCTCAGACAAAGACTGGACAAAACCACTGCCTTATTCGGTAAAATCCGACCAGCTCAGCTATGCGGTGACCAACGACAATCAGAACCTCTATATCCTCATGACCACCTCCAGCCCGCAGGAACAACAAAAGATCATCCAGGGCGGAATGACGGTATGGGTCAATACCAAGGGCGAGAAGAGCTATGCCGGCGCTGTCGGCATCGGCTATCCGCTGGACCCGCACACGGACCGCGACAAGAACCTGATGGAAGAAGCGCAGCCCCAGCGAAAGAACAACAAGCCAGTGACGCTGGAAGACAAACACGACTACCAGCTCTATGGCTTTGACAACGGACAGATACCCACTTTTACTTACGGCGACACCAATACTCAGGGCATCGTAATGCGCATGGACTACAACGACGCTGGCGCCCTCGTCTACGAAGCCTCGGTCCCTTTACAAACGCTCTATCCCGGTCATAATCCCTCCTCTTCTTATGCCTCAAAGACGGTAGCCGTCGGCTTTCTCATCGAAGGCCTGCTGCCCGGCACTGACGTTCCCCGAGGTGGCGGTGGCGGCGGCCCGACCATCGGCGTCGGCGGCGGGGTCGGATTCGGGTCCTTTGGCAGCGGCGGCGGCCTCGGCATCTCAATCGGCACCGGTTCCCTGATCGGTGGCGGCGGTGGCGGACGCAAACAGCTGTTCCGCCAGAGCGAAGTCTGGCAGACCGTACAACTCTCAGGTAGCGCCGGACAGCCTCTAAGAGGCTTTTAATCTCTTCATTTTTAATAAGTTCCTATATTTATGGCCCCTCCACCCGGCCATTATTGTTTAACTCAAATATTTGATCATGAAGAAAACTGTCCATTTTCTCGCCTTTATCGCCGTAACTGCTACACTAGCAACAGGTTGTGTCTCCAGTGGAAGATACCACGCCTCGCTGAGCGCGCTCGAATCCGCCCGCAATGACAGCGCCCGGCTCGCCAACCAGGTCGCTCAGCAAAAAAACAATATCGACAAGCTGAATGGCCAGGTCAATGACCTCAACGGCCAGATCGACGGCCTGAACAAGAAAGTAGACGACCTGACAAACCGCACAGGTCAGCTCTCCACCGAATCCGCCAACAGACAGAAAGCCCTCAGCAAAAGCCAGCAGGAGCTTGCCGCCAACCAAAAACGGCTGGAAGAATTGCAGGCCCTGATGGACCAGCAAAAACGCGCTATCCTCGACATCCGCAAAAAGATGACCGACGCCCTGGTCGGATTCAATTCCAAAGACCTCCAGGTCTCCATCAAGAATGGTAAAGTATATGTGAGCCTGTCGGAAAACCTCCTGTTCCCTTCCGGCAGTGCAGTCGTCAACCCCAAAGGCAAGGAAGCCCTGGGTAAATTGGCCGGCGTGCTCAACAACAACTCCGACATCACCGTGATGATCGAAGGACACACCGACTCCATTCCCATCCACGGCCGCTACCAGGACAACTGGGACCTGTCCACGGCCCGCGCTACTTCGATCGTACGCATCCTGACAAAGGACTATATGGTCGATCCCGTAAGAGTCGAAGCATCGGGCCATAGCTCCTACGACCCCGTTCAGACCAACAGCACTACCGAAGGCCGTGCGCTGAACAGAAGGACCGAGATCATCCTCTCGCCCAGGCTCGACGAGCTGTACCGGCTCATCGAATCGAGCCCCGCCGGCGCCACAACAAAAAACTAAACCAGTCAAAATAAGAAAGAGGCCGAGAGGCCTCTCTTCTTTTAGTTTATCGTGAAAGAATCCAGCACCTGGTTAAACCGCCACTCATCCCTTGACCACCTCCCATTGGCAGCCGTACACGTGATCAGATAGGCCGTCCTGTCCTCGACCACGATATACAGCCTCTGCTCAAGCTCCACTTTATTCGCCATCTGACCCGTAAAATCCACCCACCTGCTCCGCATCCCGCCGATCGATCTCTCCCCCTTCCCGATCATCCGGAACCTTGCCACCGAGCCGGTGATACGGCGGAGATTCGCATCAAAATAGGTATCCAGCGATGCCCCATCCGCCGGCGCCGTCGTGACGCTGACGTTTGGCCGGACCTGCCCTGCGGTATCAGGGGACAAAGCCGCCGTTAGCCGAATTCCCGCCAGGACGGTATCGATCTTCTTCCAGCCCGAAGGCACCGAAAAGCTAAAACCCCTGGCCGCACCCGATCTGCAACCCAAGAACAGCAGCCCCGATAAAACTCCCGAAATGACAATTCGCTGCATAATCCGCCGCAAGATAAGTCACTCGCTGCTCCGAACAAATTCAAAATTAGATTGTTGCTCAACGTAAGATAAAAAAATATGACAACCGCAACCACCACCCAACAGGAACTGTTTGTACTATCCGGCCTCATCACCTGGGAGCAGGCCATCAAAAGAGCCACCGCTCTCTTCGACGGACTCTCCGACGAAGACCTCAACAAGGAGATCGTACCCGGAAAGAATCGCGTCGTCTACCTTCTCGGGCACCTGACGGCGGTTCACGACCGTATGCTCCCCCTCCTCGGCCTGGGCGAACGCCTCTACCCCCATCTCGACGAGCTGTTCGTCACCAATCCGGACAACCCCGCCGCCAGCTTCCCCCCTGCATCCCAATTGCGGGAATTCTGGACAACGGTCAACCAGCAGCTGACCAGCCGCTTCCGGAGCTGGACGCCCGAAGAATGGTTGCAAAAACACACGGCCGTCTCCGACGAAGACTTTGCCAAAGAACCGCACCGCAACCGATTTTCGCTCGTGATCAACAGGGCGGGTCACATCCAGTACCACCTCGGACAACTGGCCTGGGCGAAAAAATAGGCGGCTATCCGCCGGATAAACGGTTGAAAGACTGTTATTTTTAGGTTTTTGTATCCTAAATTTGCAGCCATAACAAAAACCATTCATGTCTTTCTTCCAGGATAAAGTAGTTGTAATCACCGGCGGCAGCGATGGCATCGGAAAAGCGCTGATCGAAGCCCTTATCCCTCTCGGCGCCAAAGTCGCTACCTGCGGTCGCAGCCACGACAAGATCTACAAGCTCCAGATGGAATTTTCCAACGTCCTGCTGCACGCCGTCGCCTGCGACGTCAGCAAGGAAGAAGAATGCCGCCGCTTCATCGAGTCCACTATCGAGGAGTTTGGCGGCATTGACATTCTGATCAACAACGCCGGCATCAGCATGCGCGCCCTCTTCCTCGACGCCGACACCGACGTTACGAGAAAGGTCATGGAGATCAATTTCCTAGGCGCAGTGTACTGCACCAAATATGCCCTGCCCTCCATCCTGGAGAAAAAAGGCACCGTCGTGGGCGTCTCTTCGACGGCCGGATACCGGGGCCTGCCCGGCCGCAGCGCCTACTCCGCCAGTAAATTTGCGCTGCAGGGCTGGCTGGAATCCCTCCGCACAGAGCTGCTGCACAGCGGCGTTCACGTTATGTGGGTCTGCCCCGGATTCACGGCTTCCAATATACGCATGGCGGCGCTCGACAGCCACGGCGACTCACGCGGCGAGACCGTCCTCAACGAAGGCAGCCTGATGAGCGCGGAAGAATGCGCCCGCCATATCCTGCGGGCCATCGAGAGACGCAGGCGCACGCTCGTATTGACACTCCTCGGTAAAGTCACGGTACTGCTGAACAAGGTTGCGCCTTCGCTGGCAGACCGGCTGACCTATAAACACTATTATAACAAGAAAGGGGAGTTCGTCAAATAAACCGGAATGGCCTTAATCACCCTGACATCGGATATCGGTCAAAAGGATTATCTCGTAGGGGCTGTAAAAGGCCAGTTAGCACAGATCAACCCTGACTTCAACGTCATGGACATCTCCCACGAGCTGTCTCCCTTCAACTACCCCCAGGCCGCCTATATCTGCCGCAACGCCATCCGTCACTTCCCGCCCTATACCTATCACCTCATCCTGGTCAACCTCTTCGAGAAAAAACCCGAGCAGCTGCTGCTCGCCTTTCACAATGACCAGTACCTGCTCTGCGCCGACAACGGTCTGCTCACCATGATCCTCGAAGGACGACCCGAAATGGTCATCGGCCTTCCGCTGGACAAGACCTCGGTAAAAAATACCCTCTATTGCGTCGGCGTCATGGGCCGCGCCATCCAGAAGCTGGTCGACGGCGACAGCCTGCTGAGCATCGGCCTGCCCGACCCTTCTTTTACAGAAAAGAACCACCTGCGACCCGTTTTCGGCGACAACTGGATCGAAGGCCAGATCATCTTTATCGACGCCTTCGAGAACGTCATCGTCAACATCACCCGGGATGAATTTGAAGAAAGACGAAAAGGAAGAAGTTTCCGCATCGTCTTCAAACGCGACGAGGTCATCGAAAAGATCAGCGAAACATATGCGGACGTCAGCGAAGGGGAAAAACTCGCTCTCTTTAACTCCGCCGGTTACCTCGAGATCGCCATCCAAAAGGGGAATGCAGCGGGGCTTTTTGGTTTACAGGGCTTTACAGAACAGTCCCAAAACCAATATCTCCAAAACCGGCTGTTCTATCAGACCGTCAGGGTGTATTTCGAATGAAAGCCCGGTAGGGCTTTCGCGGAGCGCCGCGGAGCAGACATTGGCCCAGGTTAGAGTGCGTCAGCAGTATTAGCGGAGCTATCAGGTAAATCGGTTAAATAGGCGCAAAAAATTGCTTCTCCCGCGGAAAATCCCGGTTTTTACCGTTAATTCGCGCGGAAAACATTAAAAACTCGACCATATAATATGAATTTCAACCGTGTGAATAACATTGTGGGCTGGATCGTCGGACTGATCGCCTGTACCGTCTATGTCATGACGATGGAGCCTACGGGCAGCTTCTGGGACTGCGGTGAGTTCGTCTCCAGCTGCTATAAGCTGCAGATACCCCACCCGCCCGGCGCCCCGCTCTTCGTCCTGATCGGCCGGTTCTTCATCATCCTCTTTGGCGACAATCCCCTGACCGCCGCCCGCGGCGTCAACTTCATGAGCGCCATCGCCAGCGGCCTGTC
>JAFDYE010000081.1 GCA_018267585.1 Bacteroidota bacterium | reverse complement strand
GTCAGGCGGTGCGCATGCAGGAAGAGACGATGCAGCTGGCGGAGGCCACGCTCAATGAGGCGCTGGAGGGGGTGCCCGACGACCGCATCGATATCTGCAAGGAGGTCTTACAAATTGTGTACGATAATCTCAGATAAAACTATTTTCTATGAGCGCATCTACCGAAAAAAAGCAGGCTCTCAAGGGGGCCGAATGGCTGATAAAGGAAAGCTCTCCCTTCGAGACCTTTATCCCGGAAGATTTCAATGAAGAGCAGCAGATGGTGAAGGACATGTGTAATTCATTCCTGGACAGCGAGGTGTTGCCGGTTATCGACCGGATCGACAAGCTGGAGCCGGGTCTGATGCCATCGCTGATACAGAAGGCGGGGGACCAGGGGCTGCTCGGCGCTGCTGTCCCGGAAGAATATGGTGGCCTCGGGAAAGATTTTATTACCGCGACGCTGGTGAATGAAGGACTGGGTGGTGGATTCTCGTTCTCCGTTGGCGTCTCGGCGCATACGGGCATCGGGACTCTGCCGATACTCTATTTCGGAACGCCCGAACAGAAGAAGAAATATATCCCCAGGCTGGCCAGCGGGGAGTGGAAGGGTTCGTATGGATTGACCGAGCCCAACAGCGGCAGCGATGCGCTCGGTGCAAAGACAACGGCAAAGCTTTCGGCGGATGGTAAATACTATCTGCTCAACGGCCAGAAGTGCTGGATCACGAATGGCGGATTTGCGGACGTCTACACGGTATTTGCGAAGATCGACGGAGATAAGTTCTCCGCCTTTATCGTCGAACGCGGCTTCGAAGGCTTTACACAGGGGCCGGAAGAGCACAAGATGGGGATCAAAGGATCGTCCACGGTGCAGCTGTATTTCCAGGACTGCAAGGTGCCCGTGGAGAATCTGCTGGGTGAGGTCGGGAAGGGGCATATCATCGCCTTTAACATATTGAACATCGGCAGGCTAAAGCTTTGTGCTGCGGCTCTCGGAGGTGCGAAAAGGGCGGCGACCACGTCCATCCAGTATGCGAAGACGCGCGAGCAGTTCAAGACGCCTATCGCGGCCTTCGGCGCCATCAAAGATAAGATCGCCCGGATGGCGATCGAGATATGGACGGCCGAGACCGCCCTGTACCGGACGACCAAATGGATCGACGACAAGGAGGTTGGCCTGGCGGCCGAAGGCAAGCCATTCAATGAGGCCGTGCTGGGGGCTGCAGAAGAATACGCGATCGAATGCGCCATACTGAAGGTGTTTGGCAGTGAAATGCTCGATCTTGTCGTTGACGAGGGCGTTCAGATACATGGCGGGAATGGATTCAGCGATGAGTATATTATTTCAAAGGCCTACCGCGACAGCAGGATCAACCGGATCTATGAGGGCACCAACGAGATCAATCGTCTTCTCACTGTGGATATGGTGCTAAAGCGGGCTATGAAGGGCCGGCTGGACATTATGGGGCCGGCGATGGCAGTCAGCAAGGAGCTGATGAGCATTCCGGACTTCGGCGGCGGCGAAGAAACGCCGTTCTCCAAAGAAAAAAAGATCATTCAGAATTTCAAAAAGGCTATTTTGCTGACCGCCGGCGCGGCTGCGCAAAAGTTGATGATGAAGCTGGAGCAGGAACAGGAGATCCTGATGCATATTGCGGACATGGCCATCCGGACCTTTGTCGCGGAGAGCGCCCTGCTGAGGGCCTGGAAGCTGGCCGACCAGCGGGGTGAGGCGGGGACGGCGTTCGAGCTCGACGTCATGCGTACCTATCTGTACGACGCGGCGGACAGTATCAACAAGGCCGGGAAGGATGCGATCAACGCCTTTGCCGACGGGGACGAGCAGCGGATGATGCTGCTGGGTCTCAAACGTTTCACAAAGGTCGAGCCGTTCAACAGCAAGGAGGCGAAAAGAAGGATCGCCGACAAGCTGATCAACGATAACAGATATCCGCTGTAGGATATCCTGGGTTACACATGAGGAAAGAAAGGCCACACCGGATCTTCCGGGGGTGGCTTTTTCTTTTTTGGGTTCTCCGGGGGTATCGGAGGCCCGCTAATTTTTGGAGAAGCGGATCTTCGGCATATATTTGGCGATGCGAAAATTTTTTCTGTGCATCCTTTTGCTGGCGGTCTTCGGCACTGTCCGCTCACAGGACAGCGTGTGGCTTGCCCGGACGACGGGACAGCTTCCATTCCTGGAATATGGTATCGGTGACGACCGTCTTGGCGGCGCGAAAATGAGTTTTCTGGACTCGAATGTGCTGGTGCGGATCGTCGATAGTTCTGGCACGGACTACAAGGTGCGCCTCTCCAGTCAGCACTATGCCTACATCGCCAAGACCAGCGTCGTACGGCAGGGTAAGGCGTCGGCCCGTCTACCCGCGCACAATCCCCATCTCAGCGGCAACATCAAAGTATTCGGAGACACTGCTTCAGACTATGTCGTCCTGAACCTGGATGACCGGCTACCGTACCGGGGCACGCAGCTGATCGACCCCTCGCGGGTCGCGGTCGACGTCTTTGGGGTAACCAGCAATACCAACTGGATCACGCAGCTGCGTTCGGCCAAAGAGATCAAGAACACCTGGTATGAACAGGTAGAGGACGACGTCCTCCGCGTCTATATACAGCTGAAGCACGCACAGCACTGGGGTTATGCGGTTTCCTATGACAGCAGCGGCAGGCGGCTGGTCATCCGGATCAGGAGGCAGCCTGCGCTGGATATCCGAAAGCTCAGGATTGCCATCGACGCCGGCCACGGAGGCGACAACTCCGGGGCCAGCGGTGTCAACACCAAAATACTGGAGAAGAACTATACCCTGCTGATCGCCGAACAGCTGCGCAAGACCCTGAAAGTCGCCGGTGCCCAGCACGTCTTCATGACGCGTACGAAGGACACCTCCCTGAGCATGCCCGAACGGATAGAGATGCTGAAGCAATACGACCCGCACCTGCTGGTAAGCATTCACCTGAACTCCGCGAGCCAGGATACGGTGCGGGGCACGAGCACCTACTACCGCTATATCGGTTTCCGGCCTTTGAGCGTGGCGGTCCTGGACAGGATGCTGACCCTGGGGCTGAAAGAGTTCGGCAATGTGGGCAATTTCAATTTTTCGCTCAGCGGCCCCACCGACTATCCCAATGTGCTGGTCGAGGTGGCTTTTCTCAGCAATCCCGAAGATGAGAAGAAGATACTCAGTCCAAAATTTCAGAAAGCGGTGGCCCGGATGATATATCTGGGCATCGTAGACTGGCTCAAACAAACAGCTGGCAAACCATGAACGGATACCTGATGCAGGAACAACAGTGGGTGCCGGGCGAAGACCTTTTTATTGAAAGCTTTGCGCCGGAGAACCGCAACGGGGTCGTCTTCGAGGACGACGGCGAAGCGGCCTATTTTTATGCGGTGGAGAGGGACGAGGACGGCCCGGGGCTTCGGATACTGGATGCGCTGCATATCCATCAAAGCGAGCTGCCCGATCCGTCCGAAGCGTCTGAATCGTCTGAACTGTCCAAGACGTCTGATTCGTCCGAACCGTCCGGGGCGACCGCACACCCCCTGATGATCGTCTGGTCGCGAGACTGGCTGAAATGCGCGCTCATCATCGACGGATACGCCCATGCCCTGTTCGACTTCGAGGCTCAGGGCGGGTACAATATCAATGAATTCCCCCCGCCCAATGATTTCTGGACGAAGGGTGACCGAAAGCTCACCGACGAGCTGGTTCGAAAATTTTTCTAACCTTTCAGGTCGGACGCAGCAGCTGCGTCTACGAACCAGTGGAGATCGCCACTGACCGGTTTTATCTCCTGTGAGGGGTAGAGGTCGGGGTTGTAAGCGCCTTTCAGGACTTCCTTCAGGGCGTGTGCTTTTCCGGGTCCTGTCGTCAGGAACGCGATATGTGCCGCCTTGTTGACGATGGTCTTGGTCAGGGTGATACGGTACATATCCTGCGCAGGGAGCCAGAACGCCCTGGCCCATGCCTGCTCCTCGTGCACGATCGGCATCCCCGGGAAGAGGGAGAGTGTATGACCGTCGTCGCCCATTCCGAGCAGCACCAGGTCGAAGCTGTTGGGCAGCGGGGAGGCGCCGGGGACGGCGTCGAAATATTGGTGGAGTATCTTTTCGTATTCGGCCGCAGACTCATCGGGGCCGATATCGGTACGCATGACGTGTATCTGTGAGGCGGGGATGGTAACAAAATTGAGAAGGGTCTCGTAGGCCATCTTTGCGTTGTTGCGGTCGTCTTCGAAAGGCACGGCGCGTTCGTCTCCCCAGAAGATATGCATCTTCGACCAGTC
>JAFDYE010000819.1 GCA_018267585.1 Bacteroidota bacterium | reverse complement strand
CCCAGTTTGGACGGCTCGTGGGTGCTGAAACGCATCACATATTTATCGATCCCGAATATCTTGAAATATTTAAGGTACATCTCGTTCACCGCCCTGAACTCATCAAAGAACTGCTCTTTGGTACAATAGATATGCGCATCGTTCATATGCAAACATCGCACCCGCATGAGTCCGAATAGCTCTCCGCTCTGCTCATAGCGATAGCAGGTCCCATACTCCGCCAGCCGGTACGGGAGGTCTTTGTAGGACTTTTGCTCAGCCGCGAAGATCTTATGGTGGTGCGGACAGTTCATGGACTTGAGGTAATATTTCTCCCCTTCCAGCTCCATGGGCGGGAACATGCTATCCGCATAGTATGGCAGGTGTCCGCTGGTGATATACATGCTTTCTTTGGCGATATTGGGCGTAACGACCCGTTTGTAGCCTGCCCGCTCTTCGGTCTCTTTGGCCAGTCTCTCGAGCTGCTCTATGACAACGGCACCGTTCGGCATCCACAACGGAAGTCCCGGGCCCACCTGGTCGTCAAAGGTGAAAATACCCAACTCTTTCCCAAGCTTCCGGTGATCCCGCTTCCTGGCTTCCTCGATCATGGCCTCGTATTCGTCGAGCTCTTTCTGGGAAGGGAAGGTCACCCCATAGACGCGGGTGAGCTGTTTGTTCTTTTCATCGCCCTTCCAGTAAGCCCCGGCGATATTGGTCAGCCTTACCGCCTTGATAAAGCCGGTATTGGGGATATGGGGTCCACGGCAGAGGTCGGTAAAGGCTCCCTGCGTATAGAAGGTGATGTTCCCGTCCTGGAGGTTTTCCAGCAGGTCGAGCTTGTATTCGTCGCCTTTGTCGCTGAAATATTTGATCGCCTCGGCCTTGCTGATCTCTTTTCTGCGGTAGACCTCATTCTGTTTGGCCAGTTCGGCCATTTTGGTCTCCAGTTTTCTAAGATCTTCGTCCGTGATCTGTCGCCCGCCCAGGTCCATATCATAATAGAACCCATTGTCGACGGCCGGACCGACCCAGAATTTAACGCCAGGATACAGCGCTTCCACCGCCTCAGCCATGAGGTGGGCGGAAGAATGCCAGAATGTGGCCTTGCCGTCGGTGTCTGTCCAGGTGAGGAGCTTCAGGGTCGCGTCGGTTGTGATGGGGCGCGTCGCATCCCATACCTGCCCGTTGACATTTGCGGCTAGAACTTTTCTGGCCAATCCTTCGCTGATGGATTTGGCGATTTCCAGTGCGGTGACGCCCGATTCGTATTCTCTTACGGCGCCGTCCGGTAAAGTGATCTTGATCATAAGGGT
>JAFDYE010000818.1 GCA_018267585.1 Bacteroidota bacterium | reverse complement strand
GAGTATTGCGTGGAGAAGAAGCTGGCGATGGTGATGACGGGGGTCCGGCATTTCAAGCATTAGGAAAGGGAAGGGCAATTGCCCTGTCCCACTCAAGCGCGTCGCTGCGCGACGCCCCTGTCACTAATGTCGCGCCCTTCGGGCGTGAAAGGGCTACCGCCCTTTCAGTCCCAGTACACTTCCTCTTTCAAAAAAGTCTCATAGACCTCGCGCCACCCGGCCTTCCCGGGGTCGGTGCCGAGGAAGGTATTGTGCCAAACCGTCACCATCAGCCCGTTGACTTTCCGTATATGATGGTAATAGTGGAGCAGCTCGGTCATGGCCTGCGTCGCCGTATAACGCTGTTCGTAGTAAGAGTTGGCGTCCATAAAACAGAACGGCATCAGCGTCAGTCCCGTCTCTTCCTCCTTTTGCAGGTCATACCAGCTGTAGGACGAAGCCACCGAAGCGCGGAAACCATTGATGCTCCCGTATCCCATCGAGAAATCCTGCCCGATGCCATGAGCCAGCAGGCTGCGGTAGGTCGCCGGCAATGTAAACCGGATATAGTGCTGGCGGCTCCTGGTGATCCTTTTCCCGCTGATCTTCTCCAGCGAGTCGATCTCCTCCTGCAGCAGCCCTTCCTTATCCCCGCTGCGCCAGGAAGGATGTATGCCCAGCCGGTAGCCCATCGCGTGATAGGCGATCAGCTCCTGCAGGCTGGTATTGGTCGGCGGGATATTCCTGTCGACGCCGCTGCACCGCGAGGCCACGAGGAAAAAATAATAAGGCTTCATCCGGCAGTAAAGGTGGAGGGCGTCCAGCCATTCATAGGCGTCGAACGGGTCGTTGCGACGGCCCCGCAGCACGGCTATCCGGTGCCGCAGCTGCCTCCATTTCCCTGTCATCAGCTCTTTTGCCGCAGCGCCCAGGATGCGGCGCCAGCCCTTGTGGAGGAAGGACCAGGCCAGGTCGATGTCGTAGGTGGGTATAAAAGTGAATTCCGGATGACGGAAGACGAGCCGGGGATACATGGCCAGCAGCGCCTCCCGGAGATCGAGCAGCCAGTAGTTGACCAGAGGTGTATCGAGGAAGCCTTCTTTCCAGGCCAGTGAATTGGTATGCGCATAGCGGCCATACTCATCTTTTTCGTGGGGCAGGTATTCTTCATAGCGGCTGATGAGATAGAATGCGGCAGCAAAGATGTCGAAGGGAAAGTCGCCCGACGTTGCAAAAAACGCCTTACGGCCGTTGTATTCAAAACAGGGAAGGTCGCGGGGTGTCACGCCTGTTTCGAAGAGCAGGGACGCCGGGGCGATCGTAAACACACCGGGAATATCTTCCTCCGAGTAGTTGATCCGGGGGCCAGCGGCTGCGATGAACGCCGCCTTGTCTGTAGTGATGCGGATGGGCTCAGCAAACAGCTCTTTACTGAAGAACCCGGCGATATATCGCAGCCGGGGAGAGGTATGGCGGCAGTATAAAAGCATATCGGGCTTACCCCTTCCGTTCGTCCTTCCAGCGCTGGTTGAAGGTTTTGGCTGCGAAGTCCAGCTCGTCGCGGTGGGCCGTCCAAGCCTTGAATGCTTTGTTGACGACCCAGTTCTTCATCTTTGCCGAGCCCATATTCATCAGATTGCGGTTGAGGCTCGCCTTTCTCCATACCTTCCAGGCTATCTTTTCTGAAAAGGAGGTGTATCCTTCTTCCACGGCCTCATGGCGGTTCTCCAGCAACAGCTCGTGAAGATTGATCTTTACCGCGCAGACCTCGGTGCAGTTGCCGCAAAGGGAAGAGGCATAGCTGAGGTGCTTCCATTCTCCCATGTCCCGAAGGTGCGGCGTGATGACGGACCCGATGGGGCCGCTATAGGTAGTGCCATAGGCGTGTCCGCCGATATTCTTATAGATAGGGCATGCATTGAGACAGGCACCGCAGCGGATACAGTAGAGGCTTTCACGCGACTTCGGATTCGCGAGGATATTGGTGCGGCCGTTGTCCAGGAGGATCACGATCATTTCTTCGGGACCGTCTGTCTCGCCCGGCTGTTTCGGGCCGGTGACGATGGTATTGTATACGGTTATACGCTGACCGGTGCCAAAGGTCGCCAGCAGGGGCCAGAACAATCCCAGGTCATTCATCGAAGGGATGATCTTCTCAATTCCGACAATGACGATATGCGTCTTCGGGAAGGAGGCGCTGAGGCGCGCATTTCCTTCATTCTCTGTCACTGCGATGCCGCCGATGTCGGAGATGATAAAGTTGGCGCCGGTGATACCGATCTCTGCCTGTACGTATTTCTTCCGGAGCTTTTCCCTGGCTACCAGGGTCAGCTGCTCGGGCGTGAGATTGGGTTTTGTATGCAGCTTCTCATAGAAGAGCTTTGCGACGTCTTCCTTGCTTTTGTGCATCGCGGGAGTGACGATATGATAGGGGGGTTCGCCGTCGAGCTGCTGGATATATTCGCCGAGATCGGTCTCGACGCTCTCGATGCCGTTGTCTTCGAGGAAGTGGTTGAGCTTGAGCTCTTCGGTGACCATGCTCTTGCTCTTTACGATGGTGCGGCAGTTCTTTTCCTTACAGATGGTGAGTATCTCGGCGAGCGCCTGGTCTGCATTCTCCGCCCAGATGACCCGTCCTCCGCGTTTGGAGAAGGCGGCCTCAAAGTCTTCAAGCTGCTGGTCGAGTGTTTCGATGGCCCGCCATTTGATATTCTTGGCTCTTTCACGGGCCATATTGAGCTCACCGAACTGCTGTTTGCCCTGCGGGACCACGGCGTTATAACGACCAATATTGAAATTGATCTTCTTACGGTGTTCCAGGTCTTCCGCTTTGATGGTGCTCCGGGCGATGAAATTGGCTGCCGTATCCGTCACGCTATAAGAATTTAGTGTTTTTTTTCTTTTTCCCTAAAGTACTCTGCTGCAACTTTCTCGAGCACGCCGTAGAATTCCTCTCCATATTTGCGGATCAGCGCTTCTTTAAGGAATACGTACGCCGGCACTTTCAATTTCTTACCGTTGACACAGCCGGGGCGGCAGAGCGTCTCGCGCGGTTCGTAGTTGACTACTTCACCGGCTCTGGTCTTGCTGATCTTGATGGGATAGAGGTGGCAGCTGATGGGTTTTTTCCAGGCGATCTTTCCGTCGTAATAAGCCTGTTCGATACCGCACTTGATGATCCCTTTTTCGTCCCTGTAACCATACGCGCACATCTTCCCCCCGATGGTCGGTGTCACCCAGCCGAATTCGCGGTCGTACTGATAGCGGCCACGGGACTCGATCTCCTTAAGCCCGGCGGGCGTAAGATAGGGTTTTACGGTCTCATAGACGGCGTTGAGCTGGTCCAGCTCGTCCTTTTCCAGGGGAGCTCCGGCGTCTCCGTCCTCGCAGCAGCCGCCTTTACATTTTAACAGGTCGCAGACAAATTGTTGTCCGACCACGTCATCACTCACCAGTATATTATCGATGGCTATCAAAGCTTCTTTATTTTAATACAAATATAGTTACTTTTTGGCGGCGGCCGCGGCTGGCGCGGGCGTCTTCCATCTGAAGGTATTGATCAGATGGAACATGTCTGCCTGCAAAAACCGGTTGACGCGGGACAGCGAGTCTTCATTTGGGGCGGTATTAAAATAAAGAGCGCCGCGAAGGAAATTGCGGACGCTGTCGGTAACATAGAACTGGCTGGCCGTCGCGGCATTCCCCCCGACATGGAAGAAGACGCCGCTGACCCCGTTGGGGGTCACCATAATGGAGTCGTCGATGGAGCTCGCCTTCACGGTATGCTTGAACGTCATCTTGTAAGCGTCGTCCCTTAGTTTGTCGAAGGTATTCGGCGTCGGTTGCCCGTGACCCGGCGCCAGGCGATCCGTATGTCCTATCTCTTTATAGCTGATATAGATGCGGGCGTTAAAACGGGGGAAGTCTACATTTATCCAGTACGGATTCTCCGGCACCGTATCAAAGTAGCTGCTGTCCCGAACCACGTTCGCATATACGGGGTATTCGAAGGTATACGGATACTCGGGCTTGTCAAAGACCTGGTATTGGTGCGGCGGAAAATCGATCCTGAAATAGCCCCTTCTCTTCGGGGTGTAGTCGCTGTTGCAGGAGAGAAGGAAAATGAGCGCAACAAGGCTGAATAGGGATTTGAGCACGTCGCTTGTTTTAGGCTTGTTGTACGATACTAACTTTTAT
>JAFDYE010000817.1 GCA_018267585.1 Bacteroidota bacterium | reverse complement strand
GCGCAGACAAGGTTGTGTCCCACGTATGTATTAAAGTGTGCGAACAAAGGAATCACCTCGAAAGGGTCGGGAACCTCTAGTTCTGCCTCTACGTCAGCACCCGCAATATCGCGATCAACTACCTCGACCGGCAGCGACGGAATGCCACCTTTTCTATCGAAGACTACCAGGCCGATTTTACCAGCGTCTACTTCGACCCTGAACAGATGCTCATCACCGCCGATATGCTGGCCCTGATCCAGAAAGCTATCGACCAGCTGCCATCCAAATGCCGCCTTATCTTCAAGCTCGCAAAAGAGGACGGACTCAAATACAAAGAGATCGCCGAGATACTTAACATCTCCGCTAAAACCGTTGAAAACCAGCTTGCTATAGCTCTCAACAAGATCGGGAACACCGTCAGCTTCGACATCAAAAAAAGCCAACCCTCGCCAACCAGCGGACCTGCGACGCCGCACTCTTGAACCGGATGTGAACCGCGTGACGGGGTGAGCCGCCACCCGCAACGCAGATCGATCTTTCTTAAAAAAAAGTTAACGCGGCTTTGGGGGTTTCTTCTCATTTTCCTGTCCTCTTCCCATTCTCCATCCCAAAGGCTTCAATAAAGCCCTCGTCGAAAGGAGAATAATTATCGCGCATCTATCAATGGGACAAGAACAACAAGAACACACCTGGGACCTTATCGCCAAAAAGATCACCGGCGAAGCAACGACCGATGAGCTGAAAGAGCTGGAAGAGCTGCTCAGAGCCCATCCGGAACTTTTTTACCCGCTCACGACGATAGCCGATTTCTGGAAATCCTCCTACCCCGGCGACCGCCGCCGGACCATGGAGGCCGAACAGGCACTGGACAGGCATCTCGAACGGATCAAGATCCTGGGTGTGGACCTGGACGACGCTGGAGAAGGAAAAGCCGACGCAAAAGGAATGGCCGAGACAAAAGAAATAGCCGACGGCGACGGAACCCGGAGACCGGCAAATTCCGGAGCCCAGCCCCGCGGCCGGCTGCGGCGCATCCTCCTGCTCACGCCACTCGTGCTGCTGACCCTGGTCACCATCCTGCTCGTCTATCGTTCATCGCCCTCACAACCTCTGGTCGCGGCTCCGGGCGGAGAAGCGAAAGAGATCAGCGAAGTGGTTACCCACAACGGATCACGCACCAATCTGCTGCTGCCGGACGGCACCCGCGTCTGGCTCAACGCAGGAAGCCGCCTTACCTATGAAAAGACCTATGGCGCTCAGTCCCGCGAAGTCAACCTCACCGGCGAGGCTCTCTTCGACGTCGCCCACAACGCCACCAAACCTTTCGTCATACACGCCGCCCACGTCGACATCAAGGTGCTGGGGACCCGATTCAACGTTAAATCCTACCCCTCGGACCGGACGACGGAAACGACGCTATTGAAAGGAAGCATTGAAGTCTCCATCAAAGACCGGCCCAACGAAAAGATCATCCTCAAACCCAATGAAAAACTGGTCATCGCCAACGACGACAGCACCCTCCACCGCCGCGACCCGGCGGCATATAAACCCCAAATGACCGAGTCGCTCGTCAATATCCGCAAGCCGGCCTACGATTCCATAACCGGTATCAATGTCGAGACCTCGTGGGTCGAAGACAGACTTATCTTCCAGGACGAAGCCTTTGGAACACTTTCGAAAGACATGGAACGCTGGTATGGCGTCAGCATCCGGTTCACCAGACCAGAACTGGAAGACCTGCATTTTACCGGCAATTTTCAAAAGGAAACCATCCAGCAGGCGCTGGAAGCACTCAAGCTAACTGCACCCTTCACATATACCATTCACGAAAACCAAATAACTATTTATGAGAAATAATAATATGTAAACAATCTCACGGACTATATGGAAAAAATGCGGGAAATGTTGGCGCATTCCCCGCAAGGCTATTTCGAAACATGGCGATGCCTTGGAAGTATCCATCCAGGTTTCACTTTTTTAATAACCCAAAGTTGAAAGTATGAAAAAAATTCTAACGATTGAGGGCTGCAGTCCTCATGCCGTAAAAAAAGCTCTTTTGCTTATGAAACTAACCTCCTTGTTGATACTTGTGGCAACATTACAGGTGTCAGCCCGTGTTAGCGGCCAGGGTAGAGTCTCACTGAAACTGAACCAGGTAGAAATTTCAAAAGCGCTCCACTCAATTGAAAGACAAGGTACTTATAGGTTCCTTTACAACAGCCGGCTCAACGCGGTGAGCCAGAAGATAAGCATCGATGTTGCCAACTCCGATATCAAAGACGTGCTGGGCAGGCTGTTCGTCGGCACGGACCTTACCTATAAAATACTGGAAAATAACCTTATCGTAGTTCTTTCGTCCTCCCTCACCTTCCAGGACATCAAGGTCACCGGCCATGTCACCGGCGACAACGGACAGCCGCTCTCCGGCGTTTCGGTCACCCTCAAAGGCAGCACCCGCGGAACGACGACCGACAACAACGGCATGTACGAATTGACTGTACCAGAGAACGGCACACTGGTCATCTCCTATATCGGATTTACAAGCAAGGAAGTCCCCGTCAACAGCCAGTCCGTCGTCGACGTCAAATTAACCGCTTCTAATACGGTTCTCGACCAGGTGGTGGTAGTGGGCTATGGTGTACAGCGGAAACTGGACGTCACCGGCTCGGTGGGTCAGATAAAGGGCGCCGATATCGCCAAGCAGGCTTCTGTCAATCCGCTCAGCGGCATTCAGGGTAAGGTCGCGGGTGTCCAGATCGTAAACACCGGTCAGCTCGGGGTCTCTCCGTCCATTCACATCAGGGGACTGGGGACCTACACTTCGAAATCCGACCCCCTTTATATAGTGGACGGTGTCTGGGTCAACGACATCAACTTCCTTAACTCGGCAGATATCGATAATATCAGCATTCTCAAGGATGCCAGCAGCGAGGCTATATACGGTGTCCGTGGCGCCAATGGAGTCGTGCTGATCACGACCAAGAAAGGAAAGGGAAGGACCTCGGTCAGCTACAACGGCAGCGTGGGATGGCAGGTCGCCAATCATATCCCTAAAATGGCAGACGCGCACGAATATTCCATCCTTTTTAACGAGCTGACCCGTGCGACCGGAGGGTCGAATTTTCTGGACTCCTCACAGTTCGGTGCCGGGACCAACTGGTTCAATAACTCGCTCCGAAATGCCATTATCACCAATCACCAGGTCTCGGTCAACGGAGGCAGCGAAAAGTCAACCTATAACCTTTCGCTGGGCTATCTCGATCAGCAGGGTATCCTCAAAACCAATAAATACGAGCGCTATACAGCCAATTTCTCGAACGATGTACAGATATCCAGTCACGTAAAAGCAGGCTACAACATCATCGGCACGTACAGTAAGTCAAATGACGTACCCGTAGGTATCTGGCGCGATCTCTACACAGCCCCGCCGGTCGTGCCCGTCTATTTCGCAGACGGCAGCTACGGTGACCCCGGCTATTACGGCCTGGGCCAGTCGGTCAACAATCCTCAGGTAGCGCTGGATTACAACCATTCCAGAACCCAGAACTACCACCTGAATGCCAACGGCTATATCGAGATCCGCTTTCTCGACCATTTTACGCTGAGAGGCAGCGTCGGCGGACTCTACGAGCAGAACCAGAACAGGAATTTCACACCGGTATACAAAGCCACGTCGACACAGTCCAGCACGCACAATACGCTTTCGACGATCGACTACTCGACCCGCAACTGGATTACCGAGAATACGCTGACCTACAGCAATACGTTCGGCGATCACAGGGTGACCGCGCTCGCCGGTATGACGGCTTATCGCAACTACTATGACGAGGTTCACTCGATCGCCCAGGACGGTTCGATCTCTTCTGACCCGAATACCTGGTATCTTGGCCTCGGCAACGGCAGTGTCGGCAGCGTATATGATAATACGCGCAGCAGCGACGGTATCCAGCTATATCCTGCATTGGAACGCGTGTTCTCTTATTTTGGTCGCGTGACCTATTCATACAAGGATCGCTACACCATCACCGGTACCCTCCGTTCGGACGCCAGCACCAAGTTCACCACCGCCTACGGCAGGGCTACCCTTCCATCCGTTGGCGCAGCCTGGATCATCTCCAACGAGAAATTTATGGATGGCCAGCATGTCTTCAACTCCCTCAAGCTGAAAGGCAGCTGGGGTCAGGTCGGCAACAGCGGTGTACCGTCTTTTATCGCAACCCAAACGACTTTTACGGGTAACGCGGTCATCTGGAATAACAGCGGAGTCATTAACCCCGGCCAGAGCATCTCGACCGCTGTTCCCCCTGCGCTCAACTGGGAAAAAGGCGAGGGCACAGATATCGGCCTGGAAGCCACGATCCTGAAGAACCATCTCGACATCGAAGCCGACGTATATAACAAGAACACGCTCAACTTCGTCTTTCCGCTGATCTTTGTCGGATCCAACGGCTACACCAACAACCAGCTGCCCGTAAATATCGGCAGGCTCCGGAACCAGGGTTTCGAGCTGTCTCTGACCTGGCATGACAAAGCCAACAATGACTTCAGCTACAGCATCAGCGGCAATATCTCCTATAACCAGAACAAATTCACCAGGAATACCCTGGGTGGGAACCAGAAGCTCTACAACGGGGGCGGAGTTTCGACAGGTGGCCAGCTAGGTACGATAACTACCGTTGGCGAACCCGTCGGAGAATTCTATGGCTACAAGGTCATCGGCATCTTCCAGACAGCCGACGAAGTCACCAACTATAAGGACAAGAACGGCGACATGTACCAGCCCAGCGCGCAGCCCGGAGATTTCAAATACGCCAAGACCTCCAACAACGGCGTAGGCGCCATCGGCGGCAATGACAGGGTCTACCTGGGTAACCCCAATCCAAAGTTCTTCTATGGGATCAATACCAACTGGGCCTACAAGGAGTTCGATCTTTCACTGGACTTCACCGGGGTGGCAGGCGTCGACCTCTATAATGCCAACAAGGGTCTTCGCTATGGCAATGAAAATTTCACCAAGGACTTTTATGACAAACGCTGGCACGGACAGGGTACTTCCAACTCCTATCCCTCGGTCAATATTGGAGGCGGACAGAACTACTATGCCAACTCCTGGTACGTCGAGAGCGGCAGCTATTTCCGTATTCGGAACATCCAATTGGGCTATACAATGCCCGGCAACTACGCCAGCAAATTAGGTATCCAGAAAGTGAGGATATATGTCAATGCGCAGAACCCGGCAATTTTCACCAGCTACAAAGGCTTCAGCCCCGAAGTCGGCGGAAGCATTCTGAATGGCGGCGGGCTGCCCGGTACCATCGGCATCGACAACGACGTATACCCGATATCGGCGATCTACAACCTGGGGGTAAACGTTACTTTCTAAATTATAAACGCTTTACACTATGTCACGCAAAATATATAAACCTATAATAACCGCCATGACCGGCGTAATGGTCCTGGCATCCTGCTCCAAGAATTTTACCAGCCAGAACGACGCACTGCTGGGCCAGCCTCCGGGCACCGCCTTCTTTAAAACCGCGGGAGACGCTACAAAGGCGGTCAACGCCATTTACGGCAACCTCCGCACCTGGAACAATACCGCATTCGCCGCCATATGCATCGAGAATATGGGCTCCGACGACGCAGTAAAAGGCAGCACGTCCAACGACGCGACTTTTATCAACCAGTATGATAATTTCACCGTCGATCCATCAGAAGGTCAGCTAGATGGCTTCTGGACCGGCCAGTACCAGAACATCAATTTCGCCAACCAGGTCCTCGATAACGTTCCCAACATCAATATGGACGGAAGCTTGAAGTCCCGTTATCTCGCTGAAGCAAAATTCCTCCGGGCCTATTCCTATTTCCGCCTCGAGCGCGCTTTCGGAAATATTCCTCTCGTGCTGCACGTAGCCTCCGGAAAAGACCTCAACCCCAAGCAGAGCACGCCAGCACAGGTCTGGGCCGCCATCGAACAGGACCTCAACGACGCAGCTTCCGTTCTGCCCAACACATACGGTCCCTCTGACGTAGGCCGGGCCACAAAAGGCGCAGCCCTCGCCCTGCACGCCAAAGTCGCGATGTACCAGAAGAAATGGCAGGACGTCCTGACCTACACCAACCAGGTCATCAGCTCCGGCGTCTATAGTCTTTTCCCCAACTACTATCAGGAATTCCGCTACGCCAACGAGAACAGCAGCGAGTCCGTCTTCGAGATACAGTGCGACTATGTGCCCGGCAACGACGACATCAACAGCAGCCAGTACTCCCAGGTGCAGGGTAACAGGGACGCCAGCCCGTCCGCAGGCTGGGGCTTCAATATCCCGACGCAGAACCTGGTCAACGAATTTGAGTC
>JAFDYE010000816.1 GCA_018267585.1 Bacteroidota bacterium | reverse complement strand
ATGAAGTGCAGAAGGTCCAGCAATATATCAAGGTAAAGGCTTATGATCTTGCCAGGGGAGAAATTACCATAGAGAATAATTATTCTTTTGTTTCGCTGGCCAATTTTGCCGGGGACTGGACACTGACGGCAGACGGGGTCTCCATCGATAGCGGACGATTGGACATGTCGGCGGTCGGACCGGGCAAGTCTGCGAGGATCAGGCTTCCTATATCGGATCGTATCAGGAACCCGGGATTGGAATACTTTCTGAATATCCGATGCCGGCTCAGGAAAAAAACTTTATGGGCGGATGCAGGGTTCGTTGTCGCCCGGGAACAGTTGGCTGTAGGGACGGGGTCGGGGGTGCCGACCGGGAAGGGGGTGTCGGCGGGTGAGGGAGGGACGGGGTCGGGAGTAAGCTGGATAAAGGATGGCGACGGGTGGCGGGCTGAGGCTTCGGGGGTGATCGTCCGGGTGGACGGAAAGACGGGTCTTGTCGTCTCTTTTTCGGGTCATGGAAAGGAGTATCTTGTCAGTCCTGTGCGTCCCAATTTCTGGCGGGCGCCGTTAGACAATGATATAGGCTGGAAAACGCCGGTAAGCATGGGGGCATGGAAGGAAGCCGGCGCAAAGGCGCGCCTCGACAGTTGTCGCGTCGCCGGAGATCAGCTGGTCGCGGAATTCACCTTACCCGTCAACGATGCAGGTTTGCGGCTGACTTATCAATTGTTGCCGGATGGCCGATGCCGCATCGATATGCTCCTCCACCTCGGTGAAAAAAGCCCTGAACTCCCGCGTATCGGGCTGCAGTGGGCCATTCCCTCGAACTATGGACGGATTAAATGGTGGGGCCGCGGGCCGCAGGAGAACTATCTGGACCGGAAGACCGCGGCATTTGTCGGGTTGTACCAGTCGACTGTAGATGAATGGGTCACTCCTTATGTCCGTCCGCAGGAGAATGCGAACCGCTGTGATGTCCGCTGGATAGAATTCGGGTCTCGCGACGGATCGGGTCTGGGTGTGCAGGCGGATGGAAGGACATTGGGGGTCAGTGCCTGGCCATATTCGCAGGCGGATCTGGAGACGGTTACGCATAACTACCAGCTACCGCATCGCGAATTTATTACGGTCAATGCCGACGGTTGGCAGATGGGTGTCGGCGGAGATATCAGCTGGGGGCTCCCGGTCCACGACCAATACCGGCTGCTCGCGAAAGGCAACTACGAATATGGCATTTTTCTCGAGTCGTTGCAATAAGGGGGCTTCCGGAACGCTGTCAGTTGCCGGCCGGTCAGGCCGGGATAATCGCCGCCTTGCCGAAGATATTCTGATTCAACGGGAAAGAAATTGGTTATTAAGCATTAATTAAGCATAAATTAAGCTGGCTGCCGATACTTTTACCGCAGTTGTATAAGCTAACGATTATGCGAGAGCCCAAAATTATCTGCCTGTCAATGGTCCTTGTGGCCGCGCTCCTGAACCCCATGAAAATTGTTGCGCAGGGCAATCTGGACTATGTCGACCCGACGATTGGAAATGTCGGTCTTTTACTACAACCGACCCGGCCGACGGTGCAGCTTCCTCATCAGCTGATCAGGGTGTATCCCATCCGGAAAGACTATATCGACGATCAGATCGCCAGTTTTCCGTTAACCATCGTATCTCATCGTCTGGGGGAGGTGTTTTCCCTCAAGCCTTCGAGAGTGGGGGCAGAGGCCGCCGGCGGGGCTGCCCTGATGGCCTACGATCATGACCTGGAAATTACGCGGCCATGGTATTACTCCACTTACCTGCTGGACGAGGATGTCCGGGTTGAATTTACGCCGGGGAAGAAAGCCGGTATCTATCGTTTTTCATTTGGCGGCAGCCGGCCGAAAAACCTGCTATTTGCGCCCTATAACAACGGGGAAAGCCAGTGGCAGCTGCCTTCCGCAAATGAGATCACGGGGGTGGAGACATATCATGACAGCATAAAGGTCTACATGTATGGTCGATTCAGTAAAAAGGGGAATGCGGCAGTCCTGGGATCGGGGGTCCGCGTTCGTCTTCCCCGTACCGGAGCGGATACCATCGAATTTCGATATGCCCTTTCTTATATCAGTCCGCGGCAGGCCAGGTGTAATTATGATGAAGAGCTGACGGGCGTCTCCTTCGCATCTTTAAGGTCGGCGGGGCGGCTGGCCTGGTCCAGGGTGATCGGACAGATCCGGGTGGAAGGGGGCACGGCGGCGCAAAAGCGGTCTTTTTATTCGGCCCTTTATCGCTGTAACGAGCGGATGGTGGACATCACTGAAGACCATCAGTATTATAGCGGCTTCGATCATAAGATACATACCGGCGCCGGCCGTCCTTTTTATGTAGACGACTGGATATGGGATACCTATCTCGCCCTGCATCCGCTGCGCTCCATTTTAGATCCTTCGCTGGAAAGGGACATGCTCAATTCGTATGTGACCATGTACGAACAGCTTGGATGGATGCCTACCTTTCCTGTCCTCTTTGGCGATCATGCTTGTATGAATGGGTTTCACTCTTCCATAATGATCCTGGACGATTTCAGAAAGGGAATCAGGAGCTACGATCCGTCAAGGGCCTATGAGGGTATGCGTAAGAATGCTCTGGAGGCGACTTTGCTTCCCTGGACGAATGGTCCTGCGACCGATCTGGACCGCTTTTATTATGAGAAGGGTTATTTCCCTGCGTTGCAGGTGGGGGAGAAGGAGACGGAGCCGAAGGTGAATAGCCGGGAAAAGAGGCAGGCGGTCGCGGTGACGTTGGGGGCCAGCTATGACGACTGGGCGGTGGCTCAGATGGCGCATGAATTGGGCAGGGAGGCGGATTACCATTATTTCAGCCAGCGAGCGATGAATTACCGGAATCTCTGGAATACCGAGCGTAAAATGTTTGTGCCGAAGGATGATCGGGGCAACTGGATACCGATCGATCCTGCGTTTGATGGCGGACCCGGGGGCAGGGACTATTATGATGAGAACAATGGCTGGACCTATCTGTGGCAGGTACAGGAGAATATTGGCGACATGGGCGGTTTAATGGGAGGAAAAGATTCTTTCGAGATCCGGGTGGACCAGCTGTTCCGGGAGGGGGTGGACCGGAGCAAAAGCGAATTCTGGTATAAATTTCCTGATGCGACCGGGCTTGTCGGGCAATATTCCATGGGCAATGAGCCCAGCTTTCATATTCCCTATCTCTATAATTTTACCAATGCTCCCTGGAAGACGCAGGAAAGGGTGCGGATGCTGCTGGACTTGTGGTTTAAGGATAATGTTTTCGGCATTCCGGGCGATGAGGACGGGGGCGGCATGTCGGCTTTTGTCGTCTT
>JAFDYE010000815.1 GCA_018267585.1 Bacteroidota bacterium | reverse complement strand
TTATGGTGGTCTGCCGCTGGCAAAATCGCTGATCGTTGGACTAAACGTCAACTTTTGATCATCATTACAAAATCGAGTAAACAATGAAAAAGATATTCTTTCTGTTGGCGATTGCGCTGATCCTGGTGGGGACTGCCTGTAACAAGCAGCTGAACCAGACCCCTATCTCATCGGCTACGACCCAGACATTCTATAAGTCACCCAGTGATTTCATTCAAGGTGTAAATGCCGTCTATGCAGACCTTCGCGGCTATCCGGACCGCTTGCAATTTCTCGGTGAGGTGCGGTCGGACAATATCTATGGGGTATCGGTGACGGTCAGGGACTGGGACCCGATAAATGATTTCTCTCCCGGCATCGCTTCCAATACGTATGTGGAGGAAGCCTGGAATACGGATTTCAATGGTATCTTCCGGGCCAATGCGGTTCTGGATCAATTGGCGAAGAATGGCGCCAATGTCGGGTCGGCGAGCCTCGCAACCCGTCTCCGGGCCGAGGCGACCTTCCTCCGCGCCTTTTATTATTTCGACCTGGTCAGGTATTTCGGAATGGTGCCGGTCATCGATCATCCGGTGACAGTAGAGGAGAGCAATAAGATCAAGCAGGGTTCTATTGCCGACGTGTACAAGCTGATCATTTCCGATCTGCAGTATGCGATTGCCAATCTGCCCGCTGCCTATACGGGTGTGGATGTGGGGCGGGCTACGAAGTATGCTGCGGAGGGTATCCTGGCGCAGGTCTATATGGCCCGTTCGGGACCGAACTACGGCATCAGCGGCCCGGGGCTGGCGTCCAACGAATGGTCGCAGGCGCTGCTTTTGATTCAGGATATCATCGGCAGTGGTCAGTTTGCCTTTAACCCGAGCTATGCCAATATATTCTCCTATGGCAACCAAAGTCCGGTTGCAACGGGTAATAAGGAGGCCATATTCGATGTCATGTATCTTTCCGGTATCAGCGGTAAGGCCGCTTCCCTGGAAGGCACTTACGGCGCCGATTATCCCTGGCAATTGACGCCGAACGGATATTTCCTTTCGCTGAAGGATACGAAATCAAATGGAAGCCTGGAGATCATCCCGGTGTCGAACGACCTGGTGAAAGACTATGAGCCAGGCGATCTCCGGTTGGCGGCCACCATATATACCGCTGGGTATACCAGCGCCGGAAGCACGGAGACAAGACCTTTCTTTAAGAAGTGGGTCGATATTACGAAAATACCGAGCGCGAGCCGGTTTGACTGGGGCATCAACTTTATCGTCCTCCGGTATACAGATATCCTGATGATGAAGGCGGAGTGTATCCTGAATGGGGCGCCCGGTTCGCAAAGCGATGTGGATGGGATCATCAACCAGGTGAGGAACAGGGCTGGCCTGGGTCCCAAATCCGGGTTTACCCTGGCGCAACTTTATGACGAGCGCAGAAAGGAGTTTGCCGATGAAGGGTCCAGGTGGTTCGACCTGCAGCGGAGCGGCAATCTGCTTACGGTCATGAATAGCTGGATCGCTGCGGAGGATGTCCAGAAGAGGATCAACCAGGTGACAGCCAATTATATTATTTACCCGGTACCTCAATCTCAACTGGATGCCGCGCCGGGCCTCTATACCCAAAATACGGGGTACTGAGTGTGCTCATAATGTAAATCACATGAACTACAGAACATTGAGTTTTCGTGCCGCTTTGCCTGCCGTCTGTCTGTTATTGCAGTTGGTCGCCCGGGCCCAGCCGGTGGCCGGGACGGGGCCGAAGAAAGAGATGCCTCCGGAGTGGATCGACCGGGATACGCATCACAAGGTGGTGCGTCTGTCGAGGAAGGAGGGCAATAATCTCAGCTTTTATTTCCACAACAATCCCTTTATCGGGAACCGGATGATCTTTTACAGTACCGATGCCAGCGGCAAGCACCTTTATACCGTGGACCTGAAGACGCTGGCGTTGCGCCAGGTGGGTATGGGAGGTGCGAGTGGCGAGATCGTGGGGCATAGGAGCAATAGCGTCTACTATCAGTCTCATGACAGTGTCTTTGCGACGGGTATTGCGGATGGGAAGACCCGCCTGGTCTATGTTTTTCCCGCCGATTTCAAGGGGAGCATCACGACATTGAATGCGGATGAGACGTTGCTTGCGGGTGTCAAGGCCAGCGAGGAGCAGCGGGAGATCCTGCGGAAGTATCCCGAGAAGCACGACTATTTCAACAGGATCTTTGACGCGCATCTGCCGAATACGTTGTTTACGATCAATGTGAAGACGGGGGAGCTGCGGCAGATACATACGGAGAACACCTGGCTGGGGCATGTGCAGTATTCTCCGACGGATCCTGATCTGCTCATGTTCTGTCATGAAGGGCCCTGGCAGAAAGTGGATCGTATCTGGACGATCCGGATGAAGTCGGGGGAGGTGCGGCTGATGCACAAGCGGACGGTCGAGAATGAGATCGCGGGGCATGAGTTCTTCAGTCCGGATGGGAAGACGATCTATTTCGACTGGCAGATACCGAAGGGACAGAACTTTTATCTCGGGGCTGTGGATGTGGCGACGGGCCGGGAGAGGAAGTATGCGCTGACGAGGGACGAGTGGTCTATTCATTTTAATGTCGCTGCTGACGAGAGCGAGTTCTGCGGGGATGGGGGTGATGCGGGGCAGGTGGCGCATGCGAAGGATGGGCGATGGATCTATCTTTTTCATCCGGAGGGGGACCGTCTCGTAGCAGAGCGGCTGGTGAATATGAAGGACCAGTATTATAAATTGGAACCGAATGTGCATTTTTCCCCGGACGGAAAGTGGGTGATCTTCCGGGCTAACTTTGAAGGCAAGGAGGAGGTCTATGCGGTGGAATGTAAGAAGTCTTAGTTGTATTGTTTTGTTGATGGGTTGGGCGGCAGTTGGGTTTGGGCAGGTTGCGTCTGTTGCGCCGCAGCGGGTTGTGCCCGGGGTCGGGTGGCCTGCTGTTACGCAGACGGCCCGGCCGTGGACGAGGTGGTGGTGGATGGGAAGTGCGGTGGATCGGGCTGGTCTGACCTGGAACCTGGAGCAGTACAAAGCTGCGGGTCTTGGGGGGATGGAGTT
>JAFDYE010000814.1 GCA_018267585.1 Bacteroidota bacterium | reverse complement strand
GGCCTACAATGGCCACTGTAAATCCGCCCATAACTTGATTAATTATACTTGATCCCCATCATTTCCTCCCCTCAACTATACCCATACTCCTTCAAAAAATTCTCCGTATCCCTCCACTTGGGCCTGACCTTTACAAAAAGTTCCAGAAAAACCTTCCGCCCGATAAATTCTTCAATATCCTTTCTTGCCTCCGACCCCAGCTTCCTGATCATCTTCCCCGCCTCGCCAAGGATGATCCCCTTCTGCGACTCCCGCTGCACAATGATATCAGCCCGCACCTTGGTCAACGTCGTCTTCTCCTTGAACTCCTGCACCAGCACCGTCGCCTGATACGGGATCTCATCCCCATACAAAAAGAATATCTTCTCCCGGATCAACTCCCCTACAAAGAACTTTACCGGCAGATCCGTCAGGTCGTCCCCCTCAAAAAAGGGCTCCCCCTCCGGCAAATAGGTCAACACCGTCGCCAGCAGACCGGGAACGTTCGTCTTCTTCAACGCAGATATAGCAACAACTTCCTTACAATAATCTTTGGCCGCAAAATACCCACGGGCCTCCTCCACCTTCTCCGCCGGCACGCCGTCCGATTTATTCAGCACGACAATGGCCGGCACCTTCAGTTTCAGCGCCTGGAACAGCTGGTCATTCTCCTCATAATTATCCTGAACATCCACCAGCAATACGGCCAGGTCCGCATCCTCCAGCGAACCCTTCACCGCCTGCATCATCTTCTCATGCAGCCTGTACCGCGGCTCGATGATACCCGGCGTATCCGAAAAAATGATCTGATAGTCCTTCTCCGTCAATATCCCCTTGATCCGATGCCGGGTCGTCTGCACTTTGGGAGAGACAATAGCCAGCTTCTCACCCATCAGGGCGTTCAGCAAGGTGCTCTTCCCTGCATTAGGCTTGCCAAAAATGCTTACAAAACCGACTTTCATGGTCCAAATATATTCCTCTCCTGTAACGAAAAAGGGGCCAAGGGCCCCTTTTCGTTGTTTTGGTTGCGAAGGGTGGGATCGAACCACCGACCTTCGGGTTATGAGCCCGACGAGCTACCGCTGCTCTACTTCGCGATGTGGACGGCAAAGGTACATTGATTTAGTTCCTCCACCAAAAAAATAATTCTTTTTTTCTCAGCTCCTTATGAACTTTTTTTCACGGTACTCGCCCCGCTCGACCGCACCTCCGAAATAATCCCCTCGCCCTTATAATATACGCTGCTCGCACCCGACGCATCCGCCTTCAATTCCTTATTGACCGTTATCCTTGCATCCGAAGCCCCCGAGACCACAACATCACATTTCTCCACCTTCAGATCATATCCCTTTGTATCGCTGGCGCCCGAAAGTCGTATCACCGCCAGCCCCGTTACCACACCGGTAATATGCGCATCCGAAGCCCCGCTTTGTTCCAGCGCAAGCTCGCCCACCCGGACCGCCCCCTTGAATATGCTGGCCCCCGAGAGACTCATCGACAGCCTGCCGCCGGAGATCACCCCGTCCACATACACGTTCGACGCCCCTGAAACGATCACCTGATCCAACGCCTTAAAAGCAACATACGCCTTCAACCTGGCATCCCTCAAATTGTTACGCTTCCCCTCCAGCCTGATCTTCAACACGCCGTCGACTACCTCCGTCACTATCCTGTCCCTCCATTTCGGATCCCGGGCGCTGACAACAACCTTCTCCTCTTCACCCTGACTCAGATACAGATCGATCGCATCTCCCACATCAATGCCATGAAACCCCTTCACCGGACGCTCTACCGCATTCGGGTCGTGCACGATCGTCTGCTGAGCCCTCCCACTGAGCGCCAGCAGACCCGCCAGCAAAAAGAAAAATAGCTGCTTCATTCTCATAGATCAATCTTTCCTTGTTATACTCCCCGAACCGCTCGCATGCGATTCCTTCACTACACCGCTGCCGCGGTAATGCACATCGCTTCCACCGCTCGCTGACGCGATCAGCTCTTTGTTTACCGTCAGAAATGCATCGCTGCCCCCGCTCGCCTCCACCTGGCAATTGTCCGCCGCAAGATCGTAACCATGATAGTCGCTACCTCCGCTGGCATGAACGAAAAGCCTGGACGCGCTGCCGCTGACGTGCGTATCGGATCCGCCGGACTGGTAGATCGACAGATCCCCCGCGACCAGCTTACCACTGAGATCGCTGCCTCCCGAAAGATCCATCTTCAGCTTGTCGGCCTTCAGCGCATCCTGGATATATACATCGCTGCCTCCCGAAGCCGTCAGCTTCTCGATCGACCTGCACGCCACATAGGCCTTCAAATGCCTGTTCCCCCAATTCCCCCAGTTAAACCCTTTGGTGTCCATATAAATGTGCAGCACCCCATCCAATACCTCCGTGCGGATGCGATCCCTCCACTCCGGCTCACTGGCGCTCACCGCTACGGCCTCCTCGCCGGCCTGGTTCAAATAAAGGTCGATACCACCGGATATCTCGATGCCGTGAAAACCACGGACCTCTCTTTTCTGCGCATTTTTGTCATTGATAACCTTATTATCCTGCGCCGCTACCCGCTGAGCGGTTCCCATAAAACACCCCACTGTCAACAATAAAAAGAAAAAATTTTTCATAATCAGCTTTTTTTAAAGACAACCAACCATCGCCAATGTTGCGTCCCAAAGCCCCGCCGACCCCAAAAACCCACACGGCTTTCTCCTCGGACCCCAAACCCACCGCGCTTTCCCGCCGACCCCAAAACCACCGCGCTTTTTCCTCCTG
>JAFDYE010000813.1 GCA_018267585.1 Bacteroidota bacterium | reverse complement strand
GGAATATCCCGACTGACAGGATGATGATCTGCGTCATCAACGCGGCAGAAGCCCGGGCCCTGTTGTCATTGTCTTCCTGGCTGACGCGCTTTATCGATTCATTGAGGTTGTTCAACGAGCTGAGCAGCGCCGCCGACCGCGGCAGGACCTCGTCTTCCAGCATCAGCTCGGCCTCCAGCTTGACCGCGGGATCATTATACGCCCCAAAACTGTTCAGGGACGCCATGATGGTCTGCTCGACCCGCAGCAGCGCATCGAACCGGACAAATATCTCACGCAGACTATCCGACCACGCGGCATTGTGCCACTGCCGGGCGCAACCCTCCATTTTCTTCCTCAGCCTGTCGTATTGCCCGTTATGGATTAGCTGCAGCGACCGCTTGTCGTCCTCATTGTATCGCAGGAACACCCAGTTGGTAGTATACATCTTCGATTCTACCAGCATCAGGGTAAGACTGTCCACCGCATCACTGCTCGGCATCACCACGTCGAGCGTATGCTCGGCCAGCTGCTTGTTCTTGTTCAGCGTCCGGATCGAGACGACGCCATTCAGCACGAACAGCGCCACCACGACCGAAAAGCTCAGGAATATCTTGGATCTTATGCTCATGGCGTATTATATTAGAGGTCGTATCTCAGACCTGCGAGCGCCATAAAAGGTATGGCGTCCGTTTTGAAAAACTCGCGGTAATTTTCATTCAAAAGGTTCTTGCCCGTACAGAAGAGCCGGAGACCCTTTGCCGGCGAATAGACAACGCTGGCGTTGAGGATCGCCTTGCCGGGAATATGGTCGACACCCCTGCTGCCATCATTGTAGACGACGTTTGCTACTTGAAATAAGACCTGACCCGTGTATACATAGGCGCTCATGTTGAGGTTCACCCGCTCGCTGACCTTATAATTAACGGTCCATCCCCCGTAAAAGGCCGGCGTGCTCTGCGCACTCCTCTTGCTCCCCATACCGGAATAGATATTTTCCTGTAATGAATTTGGCGTCCCCGCATCCGGCGTATTCGCGTAAGGCGCGAAGTCCAATATCTCTGTGTGCTGCAGCGTAAAGAATGGATTGATATCGAACTGGCCGGGCTTCCAGTGAAGGCTCACAGTTCCGCCTATCTGATGCACCCGCAACGGCAGATTGGTCGTCCTCAGCGGAATGACCGTGACCGTATCCACGCCCTGAAGACGCGTGAACGGCCGGCCCTGCACCGGGGTCGAATAGTCCCCGGCATGTATACCATACAGCTCCAGGTCGAGACTCAGCTGCTCAGCCAGCTCTCCGCGATAGCCCAGCTCGAACATCCTGGCCGTCATCAGCCGGGTATTGGGGTCTCCCATCGCCTCACGCTGCAAGTAGCTCTGAGGACCGGTCTGAACAGGATCAAGCGCCTTGGAAATATAAGTGTCATATACATTGGAGGAACGAGGAGCCCGGGAGTAAACCGCCCGTATCAGATTCCGTCCATTGATCTTATAAGTCGCGGCAAACTCATATGACCAATAGTCCCGCGCAGGCAGGTTGAAATCAGTGACCGCCAGCGCCGCGACCAGCCGCAGCCGGTTGTCCAGCAGCCTGTATTCCGATCGCAGTGCTCCGCTATGCGTTTCGATCACACCCCGGGTATTGAGCAGCCCGTTCTTCAACGCAGTATCCGCATATTTGAGGTCGTCATATACAGCGCGGGAATAGGAAACGCTCGGTTTGATCGTCAGCGGCCCGTGCACCCAGCTGTATTCGGCATTGCCGCCCGCGATATGGAAATTGTATTTTCTGCCCAGATCGCCGTCCACAGACTGCGTCCCGCCATTATAATTCAATTGCACCGACAGGTGGTGGATGGTCGAGCGCAGATCAGCATACCGGCTCTGAGACGCTACCGTAGACAAGGGCGTTATCTCGTTCTCCGAAGACACGCGCTGTACCTGCGAATGCTGAAGACCCGCACTGAACCCCAATTTCACGCCATCCGACGGCTCCCCGCTGACAAAGACATTGCCGGCATATTTGTTGACCGCCATCGGCTGGTCGGGATAACGCTGATGAACGTCACGTACGGTGTCGCCTGTGTAGTCGACAAAATAATTCGGATCGGTCAGATACTGATCACGGTTGAACTCATAGTACGACAGCTGCGTCCGGTCCCTGCTCGCATAATTGCCTGATGCAATGACACTCCACTTTGGGTTCCAGCGGTATCCGATGGCTGCATTATTGATAAAGGTAAGCGCGCTGCCCTGCAGCATGTTCGCGTTCAAATAAAGCCCATCCTTGTCCGCCCGGCGGGTAATAATATTGATCACGCCGTTGACCGCATTCGGACCATAGAGCGCCGCCGACGGCCCCCGCACGACCTCGATCCTCTCGACGTCATTCAGCGCAACCGGCAACGTCTCCCAAAAGGTCCCCCCGCGCAGATAGCTGTACACAGGACGACCATCGATCATGACCAGCGTGGTCGTATTCGCGGAGACGTCAAAAGTCGCATCCGGCGGAACATTATCCATTCCACGAAGCTCCACGTCATAGTTGCCGTTGGTCTCCTCCCTTACGATCATGCCCGGGATCAGCCGCAAGGCTTCCATGATCGTCGTGCTTCCCGCCCGCTCGATCTCCTCGCGCGTAAGCACAGACGCCGACAGCGGGGCCTCCAACAGCGACTCCGTCTCCTTCGAGGCGGATACGATCTTGATGTTCAGCAGGTCTTTCAGGCTCATCCGGTCGTACGGCCGGCGCATCGTGCTGTCCTCCTGTCCATAAGCCCTCCCGGCCACGGACGCAGCTATCAGCAACAGTATATTTCTCAGGGTATTCTTAGTGATCATGGGTAGTTTGACGGATTAGTTAACAACGGTGCCCAGTTGTATCAGCTCGTCGGCGATCTGTAATTTGCGGCGTTCTATATTGGTTTTATTGATCTCCAGCTTGAAGTGCTGATCAGAAATGGCGATAGCGATGCCCGCCCCCTTCCGCGCCATCCCGGCCCCTTCAGCAACGATAAGGACCGGCATGCCGGCGGTGGCAAGAATCACCTCGCGAAGACGGGACCTCGCGCGCTCGCAGATAAAGAGCATCTGACAATTGAAACTGCTGGAATTTGAGGCATATTTTCGAATGACTATCTTTTTTCCATCCGCCGTCCGCTGCGCCATCAGCTTGACCATCTCGTCGACAACTGGTCCGTCCCCAATCACGCCGATCACGAATTCCGAACGGAGGTCTTTGTCCGGCCATTCGATATATTTCCCAAAATGATACACGACGTTGGCCTCTATAGGATAGACCGCTGGGGCCTGGGCCATTAACCGCCGCGGGGCCAAAAGACCGGCCACGGGCACAAGAAGAATAAACAGAACATGTCTGAAGGTCTGCATGGATAAAGGGGACGGGTTCAAAACGACTACAAAGAAACGTCCTGCAATCGATGATAATCGATTACAAACACATGCAAATCAAAGAATAGGTGATTCCCTTATCCAAACCTCCGGCTCTACCCCCAAGACCTTATAAAAGATTGATCTCCACCTCCACATTCCCCCTGACCGCCTTGGAATACGGACAAGTTTCTTCACCCGCCTTTATCAGAGCCCTGGCCGTCTCCTTGTCCACCCCGGGCAGGCTGATTTTGAGCCGGGCCGCAAGAGAATAGCCGGACTTCCCGAACCGAAGATCCACTTCGGCATCGATAGCCGTATCCTCCGGCAGAACGATCCGTCTCTTCCGGGCCTCGATCTGCATCGCCGACTCAAAACATGCCGACCAGCCGGCCGCAAACAGCTGCTCAGGATTGGTCCCCTTTCCTTCCGTCCCCGGCGTGGATAGTCGGATATCCAGATGTCCATCCGAGCTGCGGGCTGAACCATGCTCCCGGCCACCCGTCGTGTGCGTCTTTGCTGTGTACAGCAATTTTTCTGTCATTGTTTCCATTTTCTTATCAGTTTTTATGATGAAAGATCTATGATGAAAAATCAGCCCCAAGCGTCGTCTCCTTCCATTTCTCCAACTCCGCCGACATCTCGGCGAGCTTCTTCGAAGCACGGTTGTACGCGTCCGCCCCGAGGAACAAATGCAGAGGCGGATCAGACCGCTCAGCCAGCGAGATAAATATTTCAGCGGCCCGCTCCGGGTCGCCGGCCTGCCGGCCATTCATTGCCAGATAACGCTCCTGCGCCTTTTTCACCGCCTCATAGCCGTCGAGCGACGATGCCGTCAGCGCCAGCGACCCCTCCGTCAGAAATCCGGTACGAAATCCCGACGGCTCGACTACCGTCACCCGGATGCCAAACTCCGCCAGATCCAGCGCCAGCACCTCCGAAAAAGCAGCCAGCGCGGCCTTGGTGGCCGAGTAGACAGACCAGCCCGGTGCGCCAACAAAACCCGCGACCGAACCGATATTGATGATATAGCCGCTGCCCTGCCTGCGCAGGACAGGCAGCACCTGCTTGACAACAGCAATGGCAGCGACCAGGTTGACGTCCACGATATCCCTGATCTTCTGGTCCTCCGTCTCCTCCAGCGTACCCGCCATACCATACCCGGCGTTGTTCACGACCACGTCTATCCTTCCAAAAGCCGCAACAGTCTGCCGGACGGACTCTTCGATACAATCTCTGTCGCCCAGGTCCACCGACAGGGGCAGCCATCGCCGGCTGTCGACAAGACCCACGGCGGCCTTCAGGGTTTGTGCATTGCGGGAAGTAGCCGCCACGCGATAGCCGGCGGCAAGCAGTTTCCTTACCAGGGTCAGTCCCAATCCCTGGGAAGCCCCGGTGACATACCAGACTTTTGAGGTATTCATAACGGCAGTTTTATTCTCCGATGTCGCTGATCATCTTATTCACGATCAGCCATTTTCCATCCAGCTTATGAAAAGAAAGGAATTCCCGGTAGTTGAAATCGTACATCTTCACCCTCACCTCGGCAACGGCAATGGAATTTACTACACGGATATCCAGTATCTCCCCCTTAAAGGGCTTACCCGAATCCTTGACGCTCTGACGATGCTCGACACCATCGAGATACTGGTCGAGCGTCTTTGCATAGGGCTGCCCCTTTACATCCCCGAATAGCAGCGTTCCCGGGTGATATATCTTGCGAAGCTTCACCACATCCCCTACATATATACCGGGGAAATATTCGTTCTCCAGCACCCGGGAGATAGCGACCGAATCCTGCTGTTGTGTTTCCATGATCGTTTTGTTTTGGGCCCTGATGCCCCACCACCAGCAGGACATCAGGACTGTTAATAATAGAGGTCTCATTTCAGTTGAGGTTGTGACCGGCGCCCATGCCCCCATCTACGTTGACAATAGCACCGTTGATGAAATTACTTTTAGCGATCGTATAGACCATCTCGGCGATGTCCTCTGCCTCACCTACCCGGTTGACCAGGTGAAGTCCCGCCGCCTTATCGATGTCATCACCGTGCATCGGGGTGCGGATAATGCCCGGCGCCACCGTGTTCACGCGGATATTCCGCCCCCCAAACTCCGCCGCCAGTTGCAGCGTCAACGCATGTACCGCACCCTTGCTCGAGATCGGCGCCGTCGAAGGCGCCCCGCCAAGGGCGTGATAGACGTTGGGCGTACCGATATTGATCACCACGCCCCCCTGCTGCTTCAGCATCTGCGGCACCGCAGCCTGCGTGGTAAAAAATGTCCCCTTCAGATTCGTGTTCAGAAAACGATCGAGATACGCCTCGTCGACTTCCAGGAACGGCCTGGTCTCGAAGATGCCGGCATTATTTACCAGCACATCAACCGAGCCGAACCGTCCGACTGCCTCAGCCACCAGCCTGTCCCCCGTCTCCCGACGGCTGACATCCCCGGCCACTGTCGCAAGCTGGGGCCCGCCGCCAAGGGCTTTAGAGGCTTGTTCCAGCTTCGCAGCCGTAGTAGAGTTAATAACCACGTTATCTCCCCGGTCCAGAAAATATTTCGCTACCGCCTTACCGATTCCGGAAGACGCTCCGGTCACTATGATTGTTTGCTTTTTCATATATTATTTTTTATCCGCCGTGATACCCCTCTCCCTCAAAATTGAGACCTGTTCACCAGCTACTCCCCAGTTATCCAGGTCCACCTCATCGATGATGACATGGGTAAGCCCCGGATCCTTGTTTAATACGTTGCTTATAAGCTCCGTCGCACCTTTTATCAATTCTTGTTTCTGTTGCCTTGTGACCCCTTCCCGGGTCAGCTCAATTGTAACGATTGGCATAAAGATCTTTTTTTAAGCAAAGCCCGTCTATGCGACGGCCTTTGCGGTTACTGTAACATCCAGGTCAAAATCATTGTAGATAAGGGTGTCGCCAAGATCCTTAAAGAAATTCCCGCTGCGGAACTTCATGGCATAGTCGGTACGATCCACTACTATCTTCCCGTTCGCCTTAAGCGTATCGCCGTCGACGCTGACGTTCGCATCAAACCCGACGGGCTTCGTGATCCCCTTGATCGTAAGCTCACCCTCTACATGGTTTCCCAGCACCTCCCTGATCTCAAAAACTGCCTCCGGATACCGGCCCGACGAAAAGAAATCGTCCGAAGCCAGGTGCCCCGCAAACTGCGCATTGGTCGCAGGGTCTGTAACATCCAGTATCTTTATGGAAGTAGTGTCGATCGTGAATTTTCCGCCTGTCAGCCGACCGTCTGTCAGCGTAAGCTCACCCTGTTTGAGCGAAATAGTTCCATTATGCGCACCGGTCACTTTCCGGCCCACCCAATCGATATTGCTCTGAGCAACTACGATGTCAAATTTCTGCTGTTTCATATTGTGTGTTTTTTGATGACACAAAGTAACAGCGGAAACCCGGCGTGATTGCGTGACCTATGTCACATTCCGGAAGCCGGCCCGGCGTTTCCTGTATTATCGGGCTCATCAAAACGGCCCCGGATATCGCAACTATCCAATCGGCTGACAATCAACAACAAAACAAACTACCCACATCCATATGCGCAAAATTCCCTAAATTCAGCATAAACTGCCATATGCGAAAAACAGGAGTGGCGCTTGCCTCCTTTCTTTTTTCTATGCCGCTCTTCTGCCGGGCCCAGACCCCGCCCATCGACAGCGGCGCTCTAAGATCCGCTATCCTTACCTATACCCGCAGCGACGCTGCCGAAACAATGCTCTATAACGGTATCCTCTATCCGGGCTATGACCACCAGGCGCAAGGACACCCATTTTTCGGCTCAGACGGCTTCGTCACCGGATCCATCCACTATGACGGGATTATTTATCCCGAGCTGCCCCTCTCCTATGACCTCCAGAAAGACGTCCTGGTCATCCCCAACAAACAGCGCAACACAACCATCCAGCTGCTCACCGAAAAGCTCTCGGGCTTTACCATCGACGGCCACGACTTTGTTTACCTCCTCCCCGACAGCAGCGCCGTCAACCCGCCTGCCCCCGGCTTCTACGAGGTCCTCTACAAAGGAACCACCACAGCGCTCGTCCATCACCGCAAACTGGTGAGGGCCGGCGTCCATACAGAAGACCCCTCGACCTATATCCAGTATGACGACTGGTATCTCGAGCAGAACGACCACTACCAGGCCATCCACAATAATACCAGCCTGATCAGCGCATTCCGTAAGAATTACAAGCCGCTCAAAGAATACCTGAAAAAGAACCGACTGAACTTCAAAAAAGCTCCCGCGGCCGCGCTCGCAGGAGCCGCCGAATTCTATAGCCGAACAACCAACTAATATGGGCAAGCGATTCCCCCAACCTTATCTGATCCTCACGCTCCTCTTCGCGCTTGCGCAATGTGTCGCAACGGCCCAGACTCCGGTTTATATTGACGGAGACTTCGAAGCCCTCCCCTTTCCAAGGTTCGTAGAGCGCATCGAGTCGAAAACGCCCTATCATTTCTTTTTCGACCCCGCAGAGACGGACACGCTGACCATCTCCCTCAGCGTCAGGCACGTCACCCTGGCCCAGCTGCTCGATCAGGCGTTCAAAAATACCGTCTTCCACTACGGTATCGATCCGGCCCCGCCGTACAACGTCTACATTACGCGCCTAAGCGCCATTCGCACAAGCCTTTTTTCAGGTACGAAAGCCGACAGCACATCCCGGCACGAGGCTGACGCCTTCGCCGGCGAAAGCGTCGCGCCCTCCAAAGCACTCCGGGCAGCCCTGGAGAACAAGCTGTTCGAGATCGGCATCGCCGGCCAGAGCAGGTCGGGCAGCGCCACCCTGGCAGGCTATGTCCGCGACATCCGCAACGGCGAAGCCCTGGTGGGAGCCGCCGTCTACCTCGATACGCCTCGCGTCGGGACGGTCACCGACCGTTGGGGCTATTTCTCCCTGCAGATGCCCAAAGGCAGACACACCCTTCAGATCAGCAGCGCAGGCATGAAAGATACCCGAAGACAGATCATGCTCCACTCCAACGGCAAGCTCAACATCGAGATGGAAGAATATATTCCCAATCTCACCGCCGCCACAGTGGTCGCAGAAAGACGCTCGAATATCAAAGCCCTCCAGATGGGCGTCGAACGCATAAGTATCCGAACGATCCGGCAGATACCCGCCGTCCTGGGCGAAGCCGACGTCCTCCGCGCCGTCCTGACACTGCCCGGCGTCACCTCCGTGGGAGAAGCCAGCACCGGGTTCAACGTCCGCGGAGGCTCTGCCGACCAGAACCTTATCCTGTTCAACGACGCCACCATCTATAACCCCTCCCACCTGTTCGGCTTCTTTTCCGCGTTCAACCCCGATGTTATCAAGAACGTCGAGCTGTATAAAAGCTCTATCCCCGAAAGATTCGGCGGGCGACTCTCCTCGGTCCTCGACGTGACCACCCGCGACGGCAACAGCAAGAAATTATCCGGCAACGCCGGCGTCGGCCCCCTGACCAGCAAGCTCACCATCGAAGGGCCGATCGTAAAGGACAAGACCACCTTCATCCTCAGCGGAAGGACTACCTATTCCAACTGGATCCTGAAAGCGCTGCCTGACAAGGAATACAACAACAGCAGCGCCTCATTCT
>JAFDYE010000812.1 GCA_018267585.1 Bacteroidota bacterium | reverse complement strand
TTCCGATCAGCGCGATCTGCCCTGGACTGTCCCTTCGGGAGCCACAACACAGGGCCTGATACGTGTGACCCGCAATGGTGCAGGTTATAGCGGCGTAAGTACCTATCCGTTTACTATACTGGCCGCGCCCGGTATCTCGGTCACCAACCCCTGCAAGGGTTATGCGCAGCTCGACTGGGCGGCCATCAGCGACGCCGACAGCAGTGAGATCATGCAGCTGAAGGGCTCCGCAATGCAGAAGATTGGCGCTACGACTAATAATTCCTACCTCGTCACCGGGCTTAATCCCGACAGCACCTCATGGTTTGCCGTAAGGTCGGTCAAAAGCGGCACGCCGGGCAGACGCTCGTTCGCCGTAAGCATCCAACCTTCCGGCGGCGCCTGTACTCTGCCGGCCACCGACAATGACTATACTGTCGACAGTATTATCGGACTAAGCAGCGGGCGCATGTATACCTCGTCGCAGCTCGGGTCCGGCGTGCCCATCCAGATACACCTGCAGAACCTTGGATCGGTAGCTACCAGCGGTCCCATATCCCTGTCCTATAGCATCAACGGGGGAACGCCAGTCACGGAGACACCGGGAATATCACTGGCGGCGCACAGCGGCACCAACTATACGTTCACCAATACGGCCGATCTCTCAGCAGTTGGCGCTTATACGATACGGATATGGACCCACTACGGCGGCGATCCAAACCCGGCCAATGACACGATCACGACCGTGGTCAAACAACTGGCCAACGCCCCTATAATCCTGAACACTTCCTATACGGAGGACTTCGAGTCGGCTGATACGGCCACCTATGTCAACCCGACAACGGGCTTCAGCGGACTGGACCGTTGCGATTTCATCCCCAGTAACGCCAATGGCCGCGCACGCACGGTCGTGAACACCGGCTTTGCCAATAGCGGCTCTAAATGCGTGACCCTGGACCAGGCACATTATGCCACCCAAACGACGGTGGACAATCTGATCACAACGTTCAACTTGTCCGGTTATTCCATTTCCGACCAGCTATGGCTGGACTTCTTTTACAACAATCATGGCAACGACTCGGCGCGTACTTCCAACAAGGTCTGGATCCGCGGCAGCGACCAGGACCCCTGGATAGCCGTCTATACCCTGGATACCTCTCAGACGAATATCGGAGTCTACCAGCCTTCTTCCCATCTCGACATAACGGCCGCCCTCAAAGGGGCCTCGCAGGCCGTCACCAGCAGCTTCCAGATAAAGTTCGGGGAAGAGGGGTATACCTCCGCCAACAATGTCGTCGTCGATCCGGGTTCGCCGGACGAAGGCTATTCCTTTGACGATATCAAGCTCAGCCGTTCGACCACCGACGTTGGCATCACGGCGCTCGTCTCGCCGGACCCTTCGACGACCTGCTCGCTGTCTTCCTCCCAGCCAATCAGCTTTAAGGTGAAGAACTACGGCAGTACGACGGCAACCAATATACCGGTGACCTTTTCCATCAACGGCACGACGGTGACCGAGACCATACCATCCATCAACGGGAAGGACTCGGTGACCTATACGTTTGCGCAACAGGTGAATATGTCCGGCTACGGCTATTATACCATCACGGGCTGGGTCAGGATGACCGGCGACTCGTACTCCGCCAACGATACGCTGACACCCTTGACGATCCATACGTCGCCCACGATCACCTCATATCCGTATCTCGAAGGATTCGAGAGTTCCGACGGCAACTGGTACACGGCCGGCGTTAACAGCAGCTGGCAGTGGGGGACACCCGCCAAGACGATCATCAGCAAGGCGGCCAACGGAACCAAATGCTGGGTGACGAACCTGAGCGGCAACTACAATGACAACGAACTGTCCTATCTCTATTCTCCCTGCTTTGACCTCACCGGGCTGACGCAGCCGGTATTCTCGTTCAGCCATATCTTCCAGACGGAAGACGCCTGCGACTGCGATATGCACTGGGTAGAATATTCGACCGACGGCATTAACTGGAACAAGCTCGGGAGCGTCGGCGGCGGAACCGGCTGGTATGACAGCGTCGCCGCACAGACATGGCGGATGTCCAATACGAAATGGCATGTATCCAGCTATGACGTCCCCGTAAAGGCGCCGAGCGTCAAATTCCGTATCGTGATGAAGAGCGATATGTATACCAACTATGAAGGGGTGGCGATCGACGACGTCCACGTCTTCGACAAGGCGTCGGTATACAGCGGCGCCGATATCACCAGCGGTCTGAGCCAGACCGTCAGCGGGAATGGCTGGGTCAATTTCGATATCGGCGGGCACCGGGTGGCGTCGATCAACCCCAACGGTCAGAACCTGGGGCTTACCAACGTGAAAGTATATATCCATACCGGCAACACCAGCACCGTCCGCAACGACAACGTACAATATTACCTCGACCGTAACCTCGTCATCCAGCCGGCAACGCCGCCGGCCGCACCGGTAAGCGTCCGGTTCTATTTCCTGGATACAGAGGCCGATACGCTGATGAAGGCCACGGGCTGCCCGGCCTGTACCACCATTTCCGATCCTTATCAGTCGGGCGTGACCCAGTACAGCAGCCCCACCATATCGGAAGAGGACGGCGTACTGGGAGGAAGCGACCCTTCCGGAACCTACACCTTCCATCTGCCTCACCAGGACGTCAGCATTATCCCCTACGACAACGGGTACTATGCGGAATACCAGGTCAGCGGCTTCTCGGAATTCTGGATCAACAACGGCGGTCCCACCGGTAACAAGCCCCTGCCCCTGACACTGCTATCCTTCAGCGCCGTCAGATCGGGCGTCAACGGGCTCCTGCAGTGGACGACCGCGAATGACCGGAGTATGAGCCGCTTTATCATCCAGAAGAGCGGCGACGGCAACAGCTTCACCGATCTGGACTCCGTACCGGCGAATCTATCCGACACCAGCGTCAGCACTCACTCCTATCGCTATACTGACACACATCTCCTGCCCGGCACCAACTATTACCGGCTGCGGATGAAGGACATAGACGGTCATTCGGCCTGGTCACCCGTCCGGACCCTCGAAGCATCCGGCCTGGCTTCGATCACCGTCTACCCGAACCCTGTTGAGGACGGCACGATCAATGTGAGCAGCACAGTGACTATAAGGCAGCTCCGGCTGACCGATGTCTCCGGCAAAGTCCTGATAAGAAAGACGGTCCGGGGCTATCAGCAGGCCCTCCCCGTGGGAACGATCAGCCGGGGTATTTACCTGCTCGCTGTGGACACGGAAACCGGGACCACGGTACAGAAGGTTTTTATTAAATAGCTGGCGCTCATACCTTATATTTGCCCACCCCCTTCAGAACGGGAATCGACCTGAAGGGGGACAAAAACTATTAACCAATATGAATTTTAATCGAGCGAACAATGTGGTGGGCTGGATAGTGGGATTGATTGCATGTACCGTCTTTGTCATGACGATGGAGCCTACGGGCAGTTTCTGGGACTGCGGTGAGTTCATCTCCAGCTGCTACAAGCTACAGATCCCCCACCCGCCCGGCGCCCCGCT
>JAFDYE010000811.1 GCA_018267585.1 Bacteroidota bacterium | reverse complement strand
CGATGATGAGTACTTTCTTTTTTCCTAGACTGAGAATATAGGAGAGCGCCTGGACCAGCATGGTCTTGCCCTGGCCCGGCTCGGTACTGGTAATAAGGAATATTTTCTTATTGCTGGACTCTACCTCGTACCGCAACTTTCGCAGCAGCTCGAGGAAGGTACTCGAGCGGGCCTTTTCTTCTTCGTCGAATTTGGCGATCTTCTTCAGGACGTTCTCCTGTCCCTTGAGGTTGATCCGGTTGACCGCCCCGAGCAGGCGCAGGCCCGTAAGACGTTCGAACTGGCTTGGACTCCGGATGGAGTTGTCGAAGAACTCTATGAAAATGATAACAAGGGCAGCGATCATAAAGGCGCCCAGCCCCGAGACGATTACGATCAGCATCCGCTTGGAAGGCTCGGGGCCGAGAGCCGGTTCACCCGTCAGCGTCTGCTTGAAATCGGGCAGGCTCTCCCTTGCGTTAAGCGCCATGTTCAGCTGGTCCTTCGCAGACGTGTATTCGGCCGATGCCAGCTGTATGTCCTTATCGAACTGGTCAAGGTTGGCGCCTTTTGATGCCATGCCTGAAAGGCCGCTGCGCAGCTGGTCGATCTTGGCCTGTATACCGGCTATCTTGTTGTTCGATGCCTCGACCTCCGCAGCCGCGTCGATCCTTCTCTGGGTCAACTGGTCCAGGGTCGCCGACCCTCCACCGCCGCCACCAGTCGTAACGCCGCCTCCGTCGTCACCGTCAGAGACATTCAGACGCGACATGCTCTGCAGGATGCCGTCAAGACGCTTTTTCATTTCGGGGTCATTGCCGCCTTTGGCTATGTATTCGTTGTTGAGGTCGTTGTACTGTTTGCGAAGCCGGATGTATTCGCTGTTGGCCGAAGCCCCCGTCTGGGGTTTGGTAGTGGGTTTGGTGGCAACCGCAGGATCCTCCACCGTGGTCTGCCCCTTGTTGCGGGCGTTGCGGATCAGGTCGTCCAGCTGCTTTAGCCGGTAGGACGCATTCTTGAGATTGCTATTCTCTTCGATAAGCTGATTCTCGTACGCGCTGAGCTGGGCCAGCTTGTTGGAGCCTTCAAGGTTGACGTCAACAAGCTTGTTATTGGCCATGAACTGCTCCTTGGCCTGCTGTTTCTGGTCAAGAACCGTCCTTTTTGCCTTGACAATCGAATCGAGAGAGGCGACATTGTTGTCAGTGTGCTGCATTTCCGTCTGGTTGTAGAACCGGCGGAACTCGTCACACAGCGTGTTGACGACAAAAGCGGAAAGAAGTGGATTACCTGATCTGAAGTCGATATTGATATAGTCTGTCTTCTGATAGCGGTCAACCTTGAGGCTACCGGTCAGAGCGTCCGGGCCGTACCCATATATATACAGGAGGCTGAGTATCTGTTTGTCAGTCCCGTCTGTCGTAGAAAGCATGCTGATCGACTCCAGGTGCGCGGAAAGATTCTGGATGACGCGCTGCTTATCGGCCTTTGCAGCTTCCGCCTGCTGCTTCGGATTCAGGACCGTAAAGGGGTTGGGCGACTGAAGATCGTGCAGAAGAAGATGATAGGATACAAGACTCAACACGTTGGGGGAGGTGATGTTCTCTATCACGTTCCCGAATTTAAATTCACTTTGAATGTAGTTGACTGCCCCATTCGGCTGGTCAGCCACGGTAAACCTTGTTGACAGCTGTGCGGTGGACCGGTAGGACTTTTTGACGTTGCGTGTAAGGATAAAAGCGATGGTGGACGATACAACAACACAAATCAAAATGATCCATTTACGGCGCAGGAGCGCCCTAAACAAATACAAAAATTCCATTAGTTTTCTTTTTGGTCTATATTCAAAGGCAGGACCGGTAAAGAAGTTTCTACCGGTCCTGCAATCGAAATTATATTCTGAGATCTGCCTTACTTCTGAACTTTCACCAGTCTGAACGTTTTAACCTGGTTACCTGGTAATCCATAAACCCGGATGAAGTAGATACCCTTGCCGAGGCCGCTTAGATTCAGGGTTTGCTGCCATGCACCTGCCGGCACATCCTTAAACTCCTGTTTCCTTGCGATCCGCCCGGCTGCGTCTACAATTGCGAGCGTAAATCTACCAACATTTTGGGGAATATCAAACTTAACGACCACATTATCCACGAACGGATTCGGATACGCCGCCAGAGCGCCCGCTACCGTCGAATCAGTTGATAACAAGCCATTTGCGCCTCCTTGCAGGCCGTTATTGGTCCTCCTGGTCGCGATTGTACCCGCCGTGCCCGCAGAATCCGCTGCGATCACATCCGGCGAAGGCATACCCTGGATGGTCAGGCTCGTCCACATCGCGTACGGAGTGGTCACGTCCGTGTAAAAGATGATCTTCACAGTACCGGTCGAATCCGGCTTGACGCCATTGATAAATACCATGTTGCTGGTATTGTTATAGGCGTTTAGCGAAACGATCTGGTTGCCGATCTGGTATACCCCTACCGTCGGAGCGTTGCTGAAGATGGTACCCGCATAGAAGCCAAAGTTGAAGATACCCGTCTTCGATAGACCCGTAATATTCACAACTGCCGTATCTCCCTGCGAATTATAGTAAAAGGTCTTCATGACCGCATCCGGCACTATACCGCTGTTATTGCCCGTCGTTACGCCAAGTTGGTCGTTGAAGCTCGTCGGCGCAGTGACAATGTTGACGTTGATGCCCGTCTTCTGGGCCTTCATATCCATCAGGTTGTTGAGGCTGAAGCCGTCGGTAATGAGGGTATTGAAGTCATTCCACGGTGCCGGCTGAGCGCCTGTTGTCTGCGAGTTAAAGCTGACGTTGACCGTATATTGCACCGTAGAGCCGCCGGCAATATTGCTGTAGCCGGAGAACTGGCCGCCGCTGACCGCCTCACGCACTTCGTAGAAGTAAGTCGAGTTGGCTGGCAGGTTAGCGTCGGTATAGGTGGTCGCATTGGCAGCGGCTGTCGTCAGCAGGTTCCAGGTGCCGTTCGGATTGGTCGTGCGCCAGATCTGGAGACCCGTGCGTGCGTCCGAAGAGTTGACCCAGTTGAGCCGGATAGAACTGCCGCTCACGCCGTTGGCAACCAGCTTGGACGGCGGGATCAGGGAAGACGGCGTTGCGGGTGCGTCATAGCTGATGATCTGCATGTCATTGATCAGACAGTAGGCAGAGCCCAGCGGTTTGTTGATCGTCACGGCGATCGCGCCCGTACCGTCCGGCGAGATACCGGAGATCTGAACAGTGTTCGAGATATTATTGGCCACATTGAGGGTCACCGTCTGGCTGCCCACCGTATAATTGGTGATCATATTGCCATACGTTGCCACATCATTTGCGGTCCAGGGATACCCGGCAAAGAACACCAGCGCGTATTTCTTGCTTGCGCTGAGGCCTGTTACCTTGAACGAGTAGTTGTTGAAGGTAGAGCCGAAGTAGAAATTCCTCAGCACATTATCCGGATAGATACCGCTGTTATTGCCCGTGTTCATGCCCGTTGCATACGCGCCGTCAAAATTGCTGGTGATAGTCACGCCTTCCGATGTGGTAACGCCATTGACATCTACCAGACTGCTCCTGCTCGCGCCATTGGTTGCTCCTGCAACGTTCATGCCATTCCAGCCCGGGGCCGTGACAGGATAGTTATTGGTGTTGAAGGATACCTGTACCGTATTGGAGTTACGGCCACTGACTGTGATATTGAAGGTATCGCTTGCACTGCCGCCGAAGGCATCCGTAGCCGTTACGATCACGCCGTTAAAGCTGCCGAGGTTGGCGCTGTTCGGATGGATCGACAGTACGCCTGTACCGTCGTGGTTGTCCGTCAGCCCGACGAAGGACGGTAATCCCGTTGCCGAATAGGTGATCGCTGCGCCCGGGCTGCTGCTGGACGCGCTCATATTGACCAGCACCGTCGTGTCGTTGACCACGGACTGGTTGGTGATATTGCTGAGCGTCACCGTGGTGACCGCATTATTGCCTGTCGTCAGCGTCGCCTCATTGCTGAAATTGGAGACACCTCCTTCATTGAAAGCCCTGACCTTGTAGAAGTACTGCGTATTCTTCGTCAGACCGCTGTCCACAAAGGAAGTAGCCGTCGCGATGGTCGCTGCCAGCAGATAGTTGCTGTTGTTGACCGGCGAACGCCAGATCTCGAATCCGGTAGCGTTGGAGGCGTTGTTGGTCCAGTTGAGGCCGGCGTGGGTCGGGCCCTGGGACACACCTGTGAGGTTACTCGGGTCGGCCGGCACCGCGGGCAGCGCCTGGGTCGTTGCACTGGCGGCAGCCGTCAAGGCGCTGGAACCGGACTGGTTGATCGCAGCTACTTTATAATAATACGTCGTGGACGGATCCAGCGTAGAATCGCCATAACTGGTGACCGCAGGTTTCACCGTGGCAATTGTTACATAGGTACCGCCGCTGGTCGTCGAACGGAACACCTGGAACCCCGTCTCGGTAGTGCTGTTGTCCACCCAGCTCAGGTTGATCTTCTTTGCGGTCGCTGTCGTCGCTACCAGGCCGGACGGCGCCTGAGGCGGAGTACCGGTAACCTTCGCATTCTGCACATAGGCCGAATTGGGAATGGTCACGAACTGGTTGTTCGACTGGGGCGTTCTCCATTGCAGAACCACGCTGCCGTTGTTGCCGCCCGAACTCTTGAAATAAGCCAGAGCAAAACTATGCGCACCCGCGGTATAGGAAGCCTGCGAACCAGTAGCCGTCGAGCTGTTGTGCACACCGTCATTGCTGACATTGGCCGTTGCACTCGTGCTGTAGGGCACGTCAATATAGAGTTTTGCACCATCCACCGAGGTAATCCGGAAGGTGTAATTTCCAGCCACCGGGAAGTTGATGAAGCCGGTGAACAGGAAGCCATAGCTTCTGGACTGTGTTGCTGGACTAAGCGAAATATTGGTCAGCGTACCTGCGGACGCCTGATTCAGCGCATTGAAGTCGGGGAGGCTTGTCCAGGTACCGATATAGTACTGGTAGTTGACACCGGTCAGCGAGGGCACGCCCACCAACTGATTGCTGAATGGCGATACATTACCGGCAACGTCCTTGGCCTTGACCGCAAATGTATAGGTCTGGGCATTGACCAGGTTGCAGACCTGGAAGGAGGTCGTGCCGCCATTGACGCTGGCAGTCAGGTTGCCGTTGACATAAATGTCGTAGCCGTTGACGCCCACGTCGTCGGTCGAAGCATTCCAAAGCAATGTTACGGTAGTCTGCGAAATGCTGCTGGTGCGAAGATTGCCCGGCGCTGTCGGAGGCGTAACATCGGCCTGGGTCTGCGAACTGGCAGGACCTGTTACCGGAGAACCCGCAGTCGCGTTAATCGCGCGGACCTTATAGAAGTAGACCGTTTTTGGATTGAGATTGCTGACCACGAAGGAGTCCACGTTGGCCGGCGTGAAGCCGATCAGCGAATAGGGCCCATCCTGCTTCGTAGCCTGATAGATCTCGAACTGGGTCTCCGCATATCCTCCGCCCTCACCCCAGGTCACCTTGATCTGGGTCTTGCCCATCGTCGTTGCCAGAAGATTGACCGGCGCGCCGGGAGCGTTAGGACCATTGGCGTCGATCACCGTGAACGGGGCCGATGTCGCCGCGGCACAGCCGAACTGTTCGGTCACAGACACCACATACTGGCCGGGAGTAGCTCCCGTTAAGATATTTGTTGTGCTGGGCATGGTAGCCGGAACATCCACCCGTTTCCAGACATAGCTGGTATAGCTGGCGGGAACCATTAGGGTAGCGCCGGTGCTGCCATCAGGAGCAGGTTCGACGATCGTCTCGAGTCCGCTCGTCGTGATCGTCGGTGGAACCGTCGGCTGCTTGAGGCTGATCACCATCGGTATCGGCGACCATGATGACCAGGTCGAACCGCGCTTCACCTGACAATCGTACGTACCGACCGAACTTACCTGCAGCGTATTCGACGTGGCGCCACTGATGACGACGCCGTCCTTGCGCCACGCATAGCCGTCCAGACCAGCAACCACACCCAAGGTAGCACTGATGGTAGTACCAGGACAGAACTGGTTCTTCCCCGTCAGCACCCAGGGGTTTGCAGTATTCACCCGCATCATGAAGGGAAAATAGTCGGGCTCCTGCCACGCCTTGTCCCAGGTATTGTGACCGAGGGTCGGGTATACAGTATATTTCAAATTACCGCCCGCATTGTTGTAAGCGTTCACCAGCTGTATGGTCGTAGAAGGATCGGGCGATTTATCCAGACCGCCCTGGAACAACCAGATCGGAGTATATTTCAGAATGTTCACGTAGTTGATATCCGAGATATTTGCCGCGCTCAGCGGAATAACGCCCGCAGCCAGTGTCGGATGGGTCTCCGCAAATTCCCAGGTCGCATCCCCGCCGCCGGACAGGCCGTCGACAGAGATCCTGTTGATGTCTACCTTACACTGCGGAATGATGTATTGGGTGAGTAGTTGGGCGATGATGTCGATCTGCTGCTGATTCCAACCGCCCGACGCATTCTGGCTCTGCGGATACAGCAAAAAGCCGTCATATTTCAGGTTGTTGACGGCCGCCTGATGCACATTCCCCCCATGCGAAAGCTGAAACTCGTTGTCATAGATCTTGCCCGCCTCACCTACCCCATGGAAAAAAAGGTATAACGGCCATGTCTTGCCGTCGTTGGTCGAGGTCCAGGTCGTAGGCCACTTCAACCGGAACTGGACGCCATTGTAGTAATAACACTTGAAGTCGTCAGTGTTGTAGCTGACGCGCTTGGTGCGTACCCATTTGGCGAGTGTGCCAAGAGGAGGGGTTGCAGGCGGGGAAGCAGAATTATAGGTTATTACGGGGTCGTTGGGATTCAGAACTCCAGTGCCGAACTGCGCCCGGGCCGATCCGAAAAATAAACCCAATGTCATACAGAGAAGCAGAATTCGCGTAGAAAGGGGATTCATATTACTTAAGGTTAAGAGTATACAAACCGGGTTAAAATGACGATTTCGAACCGATACTGGAAGGAATGGTTTGTATAGGACCTGGTAATTTTCGGACTTTGGCTGTATTAGTCGTGTGTGTCAGAAGAAGGATAACAGTCGACGGATTACATTCCGTGAGAAATTGGAAATTAATGTTGAGTGGGAAATTCAGGGGATAGAGGGCAAACGACAGTGCAAGATACGTTAATCTTTTTATCAATACAAGGATTTACCCTTATTATTTATGCACTAAAAAAGACCGGTCGTAAGGACCGGTCTTTCATGTATCCAATTATTTGCTTTTATCTATCGGTTGACCTTTACGATCCGGAAAGACCTCGCCATCCCGTCGGGCAGTCCAAGCACCCGGATCAGGTAGACGCCCTTTGTCAGCCTGGAGAGATTGAGCGTCTGCTGCCAGGTCCCGGTCGGAACACCGGAGAATTCCCGTTTTTGCATGATCCTGCCCGCCACATCGACCAAAATAAGGGTGAACTTGTCGGCGGCCTTCGAAAGGCCGAGGCTGACCACGATATTGTCGACGAACGGATTGGGGTAAGCTACCAGCTTCCCCGCGATCGTCTGGGTGGCGGTGTCCGGCCGCAATATCGGGGTGCTGTCCACAGGCCCACTTGGATCGCCGCCATTATTCGCGATCGAGCCCGCAATGCCGGCGGAATCCGCCGCGATCACGTCCGGAGAAGGCATGCCCTGCATCGTCAGGCTCGTCCACATCGCATAGGCAGTCGAGATATCCGTGTAGAACGAGATATTCACCGTACCCGTCGAATCCGGCTTCACATTGTCGACAAATACCATATTCTTAGTATTGTTATATGCGTTCAGCGAGACGGTCCGGTCGCCGATCTGATAGATACCGACAGTCGGGGCGTTGTTATAACTGGTGCCGGCATAGAACCCGAAATTGTAGATCTGGGTCCTGGAAAGTCCGGTAATGGCGATCCTCGCGGTATCCCCCTGCGAATTATAGTAGAAGGTCTTCATGACCGCATCCGGAACTACCCCGCTGTTGTTGCCCGTCGTTACGCCCAGTTGGTCGTTAAAGCTGGTGAAACTATTTACTACCTTCAAGTTGATACCCGTCCTCCGCGCATTCATGTCCGTCAGATTATTCAGGCCGAACCCATTTGACAACAGCGTGTTGATATCATTCCACGGCGCCGGCTGCGAACCCGCCGGCTGCGAGTTCAGGCTGACATTCACCGTGTACTGCACGATAGACCCGCCGGCTATATTGCTGAAGTCGGAATATTTTCCTCCGCTTACCACCTCGCGTATCTTATAGAAGTAGGTCGAATTGGCCGGCACGGTCGCATCCAGATAGGTCGTGACGCTGGCCCCTACCGTATTCAGCAGACTGAAAGTACCGTAAGGATTTTTAGCGCGCCAGATCTCCAGCCCCGTACGCGTGTCGGACGAGTTGACCCAGTTGAGCCTGACCGCGAAATTCTGGCCGATAGCCCCCAGATTCGAAGGCGGGATAAGCGTCGCCGTCGTCGAAGCATCATAGGCGATGATCTGCATATCATTGATCAGACAGTAGGCCGAGCCGGTCTGCTTGTTCAACGTTACTTCGATCGCCCCGGTCGCATCCGGCACCAAACCCGAAAACTGTACTGCATTACTGGTGTTATTGGCCACATCCAGCGTCTGAGCCTGTCCACCCACAGTAAAATTGGTGATCAGCTTGCCATACGTAGCCTGGTCTGTTGCAGTCCAGGGATAGCCGGCATAGAGCACCAGCGAATATTTCTTGCCGGCGCTCAGGCCCGTTACCTTGAACGAATAATTGCCACTGTTCGAACCAAAATAAAAGTTCTTTAGCACATTGTCCGGATAAATGCCGCTGTTATTGCCCGTATTCATACCCGTCGCATACGCACCGTCGAAATTGCTCGTGAGCGTGACTCCCTCCGTAGTAGTAACTCCTTTGACGTCCTTGAAATTTCCGGCGCTCGCCCCGCTGGTCGCACCCCCAATGTTCATCCCATTCCAGCCCAAAGCCGTCACCGGATTGCTGCTGGTATTGAAGCTGACCTGCACGATGTCGGCATTCCGGCCATTCACCGTAATATTGAACACGTCGCGCGAACTGCCGCCGAAAGCATCCGTAGCAATGACCTGAACTCCTTTCCAGGTGCCTAAATTGACACTGTTTGGCTTCATGGTCAGCGTAGCCGTACCATTATGGTTATCCACCAGCACCGCAAAGGCCGGAAGACCAGCCGACGAGTACGTGATCGCGGCGCCTGCACTGCTGCTCGACGCACTCACGCCGACTACAACCGTCGTGTCATTGACCATCGTCTGGTTTTGGATGCTCGTAATCGTCACCGTAGTCAAAGCCGAACTGGAGGTCGTTAGGCTGATCTCGTTGCTGAAGTTGGAGCTCCCCCCTTCATTGACCGCGCGTACTTTGTAATAATAGACGGTACTTTTCGTAAGACCCGTGTCCATATTGGAAGTCGCGACCGGCGTCTTCGCAGCCAATTCATAATTGGTGTTAGAGCCCGCCGAGCGCCAGACCTCAAAGGCCGTGGCATTGTTCGCATTATTCTTCCAGCTCAGACTGATAGCCGTCGGTCCCTTCACCACGCCGCTCAGGCTCCCCGGCGCGGCCGGCAGTCCGGGCAAAACAAGGGTCGTCGAGCTGGCGATCGACGTATAGGCGCTGGAACCGGCCTGGTCGATAGCACATACTTTATAATAGTAGGTCGTTGAGGCGTTCAACGTTGAGTCACCATAGCTGGTCGTGCCCGGTTTCACCGTGGCTACCGCCAGATACGTGCCGCCGGCAGAGGTCGAACGAAACACCTGGAACCCCGTCTCGTTGTTGCTGTTATCCTGCCAGGTAAGGTTGATCTTCTTTGCCGTAGCAGCCGTAGCAACCAGATTGGATGGCGCCACAGGCGGGGTACCGGAGATCGCGGCGTTCTGGACGAAGGCCGAACTGGGAATGATCACAAACTGACCATTCGTCTGCGGCGTCATCCACAGCAGGGTCAGACTGCCGGCGGTGCCGGTCGAACTCTTGAAGAAGGTCATCGTAAAAGGATGCGCCCCTCTACTATAGTTCTTGGCAGATCCGGTAACTATCTTGTTGCCATGCACGCCGTCATCGTCGACCGTAGCTACCCCCGTATAACTATAAGACGCATCGACATAAAGCTTGCCGCCATCTCCGGAAATTAGCTGAAAGGTATAGGAACCCGCTACAGGAAAGTTGATATACCCCGTGAAGAAGAAGCCGTAGTTGTAATTGCTCGTCTTTGGACT
>JAFDYE010000810.1 GCA_018267585.1 Bacteroidota bacterium | reverse complement strand
CGACCACGGGCGCGGCGAAGGCTATCGGGGATGTGTTGCCGGGTCTTCGTGGGAAGATGGATGGCTATTCCTACCGGGTCCCGGTGATCGATGCGTCTGTCGTCGATCTTTCGATCAACCTGCAACGGGAGGTTTCGGTGGCGGCGATCAATGAAAAGCTGAAGCACTATGCTTCGAATTCGCTGAGGGGTATATTGGAGTATACGGAGGAACAGCTGGTGTCGTCGGATATTCTCGGGAACACGCATTCTTCGGTCGTGGACGGAGGGCTGACGAAGGTCATCGGGAAAATGGTGAAGCTGGTCGCCTGGTATGATAATGAGGTAGGAATATCGAACCGGATCAGTGAGCTGGCGGGGATGCTGGTGGCGCGATGAAAAAGGGTTAGCGTCGATGAAGATGTTGAATCACTGACGTTGACCCTCGGGTGATCCGATGATGAATAGTCCTTTGCCCGAGGAGCTGCCCGGTGTGGAGGAAAAGCTGGCTTTGACGGCGGCCTGGTATTGGTCCAGGGTGTAGCGGCCGCTGACGGGTGCGATGAAGGATGGATCGCTGGCGACTTCGATGATCTTCCGGAGCGTTGTGTTCTCTTCTTTTGCCGGAGGTGTAAAGAAATGGCGATAGATATAGGGCATGATGGTGAGTCCATTCAGGTAGATGTCGTTATTGTGCAGCTCGAAGCGCTGGTCGCTGAGGCCGCCATACATGATGATCCTGGCGCCGAAGCTGGTGTTGCGGATGAGGTCGGCCAGGAGGGGGCCTCCGACGGCATCGACAATGGCGCTGATGCCTTTGCCTGCCGTGATCTCCCGGATGCGCGAGGGAATGTTGGCTCCGTCGAGCGAAAGGTCGATCACGACTTCCGCGCCAAAGCTGATCAGGTTCAGCCGGGGTTGTTTTCTCACAAGGGCGATCACGCGGATGCCTTTGCGTATTGCGAGCTGCATGATCATGAGTGCGTTCGCCGAATTGGCGGCGGTGACGGCGATCCAATTCCCGGCTTTTGCTCCCGATGCTTCCACGACGTCCCAGGCCGTGATCATGGGCATCATCTGTGCCGCTTTTTCGGGAGGGAATCCGGAAGGAAGGGGTATCAGCCATTCTTCGGGGATAGCGGCGTATTCGGCCCAGGTGCTGTAATAGTTGATGGCGACCAGCGTCCCTTCGGCCAGGTTGGCGCCCGGTCCTTTTTCCATGACGATGCCGGTGCCGTAGTTGCCGGCTATCTGGGCGGGGAATGCGGGTCTTTTGGGTTCGGGATAGAGATTCCGGATAAAAAGAAAGTCGCCCTGGTTGATGGGTGCATTGAGCAGCTGTACCAGTACTTCGCCTGCGGCGGGGGCCGGCTTTTTTACTTCACGGAGTTCCAGCACTTCGGTTGGTAACCCCACTCTGTCGAAAACGATTGCCTGCATAAAGATGAATTGTTTTGTCAAAGCTATCGTGTTGGTACACCCGAAACAAGTATGCACCGAATGGTGACCTGGGCACTAAAAGGATACTATTGCTGAGGATCAGGCACGAATTTTTCAAAAAAATTTTGAATCGTGTTTCGGTGTACCTTTAAGAATGTACAAGACACGGAAAATGGGCGGCACCGCTGAGCGGTGTTCTGTCGATTACGCTTTCGAGCGGATCGGCGGCAAATACAAGGCCCGCATCCTCTGGCATTTATCTCATGGAACTCTCCGATATGGGGAATTGAAGCGGCAGCTGCAGGATATCACGCCAAAAATGCTGACGCAGGCGCTGCGGGAGCTGGAGGCAGACCATTTGATAAAGCGGCGCGTGTACCATGAGGTCCCGCCCAGGGTGGAGTATAGCCTGGATGACACGGGCCGGGAGCTGTTGCCGGCGATCGAGCTGCTGAGCGGCTGGGCGAGGGAGCAGATGAGGAGTCTGAATATTCCTTTGATGTCCTACTAGTGCAGGTCCGGATGGCGGGCGGAGCTGTTCTTTCTGAACTGGCCGGGTGTCAGTCCTGTGGCTTCTTTGAAGAGCTTGTTGAAATTGGAGACGGTATTGTATCCGCAGCTGTAGGCTATTTCGGCGACGGCTGCGGCGGAGCTGATGAGGGACTCGCAGGCGTTGAATATCCTCAGCTCGTTGAGGTAGTCAGAGAATTGTTTGTTCGTGTTCTTTT
>JAFDYE010000080.1 GCA_018267585.1 Bacteroidota bacterium | reverse complement strand
GAGCACGAACCGCCTCCTCACCTCTTTCCCGTTCGCCGCACCGGCATACCCGGCGGGGATCTCATTCTTCGAATAGCAGGAATAGATATATTCATTCGCATACGTCTGCTCCTCCGTAATATCGTATATACACTCCACCGTATCGACATAGTCCTTCTTGTTGATCTCCTGCACCAGGATCTCCAGGAGTATCCGGTTGGAAGTATCGATGATCATCTTGTCCTCATTGCCCTCCGTGAAATAGATATATTTTGGTAACCCGGCCTTTTCCACATAAGCCAGCAGTTGTTCGGCCGTGATCTTATCCGCCTTACCCTTCTCCACACCGTTACCGTTCCCCTTCTCCGCCCCCCTGGCAACACCCGGCATCTTTAACACTTCACTCTTTCTCAACCTCCAGCTGGCCTTTCGCAAAATGATATCCTCCCCATACATGACCCGCGGGAAAAAGTCCAGCATCCCCAGCCTGAGTCCCCCGAAATTGAGCGTGAAATAGTTCTTCCTGCTCTGGCTCTGCAGATCACAGAGGAATTGGTATACCGGTAATGAATCAAAACTATAGTTCTGCGCGGAAGTAAGGAATGGGATCACCTCCTTACCCGTGGTCCGGGACCGTACGACGATCTTGTCCCCCTTGACGCTGACCACCAGGTCCTCCAGCAGCACATTCTCCGCGTGCGCCGAATTCTTCGAAAGGATACTGATCTCCGCCTCTCGCCGGATATTCCGTATGGTCACATTGGCGGTCCGGTTGTTCGGAAGATGCACGATCTCCGCCAACACCTCGTTCTTGAAATACCCGGCTTCCATATCGGCTATGCCATTGAGCATTTCCCTTACCGATCCATCCCGCGAGCTAAAACGTCCCAGCAGCATCGTCGCGCTCGAATTGCCCGCATTCTTGAGGGATATCTTGTTATTGGCATAGCTGAACATTACCGAGAAAGTGCCCACAGAGGTCGACTCGGTCCTGAAGCAGCCGAGATCCTTTTTCTCCAGGTCGATGACCTTCTCCCCCGTAAGAAGACAATTCTGCCAGAATTGATAGATCTCCGGACTGATGGTGATCTTCTGCTGGGTCAGCTTTTTGGCCGGCAGCTCGATACTATCCGTAAGGTCGGAGAACACAAAATGTTCTTCGAGATCGGGCAGATAACCGATACCCAGCTCGTTGTCCAGCACTTCCAGAAGTGGCGCCTCCGCATCCTCGTACCGGCGATAGAACCGCTCCCTGAATTTGGTCAGGTTGTCATTCGGCGATGGAGGAGGCGATACCCTTTCCAGCACACCCAGCATCTTTTGCACCTTCCCTTCCAGGTCCTCGAACCGGGCCCCATTCCTCCGCAGGTTCGAACAGACGATCAGCTTCTTATCGAATTCTATCCCGATCCTTTCCAGCGCACTGAATATCGCCGTATAGACCTCCTGGTCGTTGAAGACCCGCTGATCCAGCCCGATCAGACGATCACGCACCTCGACCAGCGCCTCGATGACGGTGTGGAGGTATTCGTCGGCATGCACCGCATCGCCACCCTCCTCGAGTATACCAATCAACTGTTCCAGCAGATCGCCCTCATTCAGGGCCAGGTCCAGGCTGCTGAGGAACACTTTCGACCGGATGAGTTCGTCGATAAAGGCAGCAGCCGTCCCGCTGTCCACGTCCTCCACATTGTCGACAACGATCGACACGAGCTCGTCGAATAGCAATTCCTTCCTGTTCACGTCCAGCAGCAAACGCAGCACTTCATTGTATTCAATGGAGATGAGCGTGTAGTTCAGCTTTCTGTTGACGACACTCGGCTCGATATAGCGGTATTTTTCCCCTACCTGGTAAATGGTATTGTTGTTGCGATAACGGACGAACTTCCTCACTACGGGGTGCTCGTTCAGCCTGGCGATCAACTTGATCAGATAGTCCGAGTCGACGTCGCTAAATCGCGTGAACTCCCCGTCTTTACCCCCCGCGTCATTATTGACCGAATACGCCGCAAAAAGCCCAAACGGTACCGTATTCGATATACTCCGCAAAAAGAACTTCATGATAGAAAGGCTCACCGTTCCCCTCTCCTTCCCCTGCCTCACCTTCTCCCACTCCGCGAACAGCTCCGGCGAAGAAAGAAAGATCGCATCCCTGAACCGTATATTGTCATAAAGGCTATCCACAAAGGCGTCGAAGGACTTCTTCTCCTCCGGGATTCGCAGCAGATTGTCCAGCGGGAAAAGAGGCTCCCGCAATATCTTGTCCTTAAAGATGGCGCTGTTTAACATAAACTAAAGGTTTCACTGATTTTAAAAAGATTTTCCAGTTTTATGGCAGGGTCCGTTTCGACGTCATAAATGACGAACTCGTTCATACCATACAGTTCCTGATAGGAACCGATCAGATCGCCCAGGGATCCCGGCGTGACAGGTATCACCGAAAAGGCCTCGCGGGGATTGACAGCCCGGGCTTCCGCCTCCGCAATTTCCGCGGCGGTCTTCCTAAAGCTGACCGCAAGGGCAATTGCCGTGTCCGGACAGTATCCGTTCGTCTCGCGGAACCGGCCCCTGTACTCGTCCAGCTCATCCCTGTGATAGTTTTTATTGAGAATGCCGAGGCCGTGTATCAGCGACCGGCAGTAATTCATTTTTCTTGAGATGGCCAGCCCCGCGTCGGTATAGCTGTTGGACAAATACCACAGCTGCGGCAGCTGGCCCGCGAAGGGCGGCAGTACGATGTCCTGCTCCTCATATTTCTCCTGCTCGTTCAGATAAAGGTCGCAGATGGCGTTGAGGTTGTTACGGAACAGCTGTATATGCTCCTGCCCCTTCCCTCCGAAATAGTCGTGCTTGGAGTAATTGGCCGGCCGGCCCTTGGAAAAGCCAAAGTCGATCCGGTCATTGAACAAGTTGTTCATCAGCTTGTAATTGCTGGCCAGAAAATAGGGGGAGCCATAGCCGATCAGCGCACCGGCCGAGCCTATCCGTATCCTGTCGGTATAGCCCGCCAAAAGGGTCATGACTATTTCAGGGTTGGTATAGGGATGCAGCGGGTGGGCATTATGGTGCTCCGCCAGCCAGAGCCGGGAGAAATTCAGCTCTTCCGCCTTTATCCCATATTGCAGAATGTCGTTGACGATGGACAACGAGTCGGAACCAGCCCTGTACCCGAGCTCGAGTATCCCTATTTTTACCTTTGTCATAACAGAAGGATTTTGTCCCAGCCGGCAATGGCCGGGTTTTTATATTCCAATAGCGCCAGGTACAGGCCCGGCAGATTGTCGATCAGACTTAGCTTGTGCTCTTTTATTTTCCCCGGCTCCCTGTACAGCCGGATGCTTTCCTCTATCCAGAACCGGTAGGCCTCCCGAAGCTCCTCGTCGTCGGTCTCCTTATAGAGCCTCAGGTACATCTGCGCAACGCCCGCGCTGCCGAAGTTCAGGCGGTAGTCCCAGACCCGCGTCTGAGACTCGTCTCTTCTGTCTGTGGTACCCTTCGCCAGTTCCCGCGCCAGCGGAAGGTACTTACCTCCATAACGCCTGTCGATGGAATAGACGAGGGTGGAATAGTTGAGGTCCCTGTTGGACCAGGCAAGCACAGGCCACCAGCTGAGATCGTACCGCAGCGACCCGCTCCTGTGGATGCTCCGCGGAAGGTAATAGCGCCTGTCCCCCAGCACCACGTTCGAGCTGTCGACGATCCTGCTGAGTTCGCCAAGAAGATGGCTGATCATCTCATCCCCTTTTTTATTGTCCCTTACACCGTCAAGCGCCTTTATAATGGCCGGCAGTCCATGCGCATATCCCAGATGTATGCCCTCCAGGTACCCGGCATTATTATAAAAAGTGCGGTCGCCCGAAATAAACTCCTCGTAGAGCTTGTCGACGATCAGCGATGCATGCTCCCGGCAACCGACAACCGTGAAATAGAAAAGGATGCCGACAGGCCCGTGGAAGAAATCGAAGTTCTTGTTCTCTATCAGCAGCAGACACTCGTTCAGGGCCAGGTCATTGATGGCGTCCAGTTCACCCGGGAACCCCTCGTCGATGACCCCATCCTCCACCAGCAGGTTCACGATATACCCGAACCCCGTCAGCCCGCTCATCAGCGAGGACCGCACCAGGACGGTGCTCCTGTGCTGTCTTATCTCTTCGAGCACGTGGGAAAGGATCTCCTCGACCTTGTCCCGGTAAAAGACATCCCCGGACTGCTTGTAAAGCGTGTGATAAAAATAGACCAGCCCCAGCTTACCCCCCAACAGCCCGTCGTCTTTCAGCTCCTGCCAGTCGGCAGCAACGATATCGCCATGTAATTTTTCCAGCACGTCGTCGATAACGGTGTTCATAACGTATATCTTAAATATTTGAGGAATTCATAGCTGTTAGCCCCAACCTCTTCGGCCATCAGGGATATACCGATGCCGGCTATGCCATTCATCAGCGACAGCGGCGTATTCACGTCGAACTGGTTGAAGTACGACCTGTAGCCGGCAAACTCATTCCCGTGGGAGTTAAAGCTCAGGGTCTTGCCCTTCCAGTACTGAATGGCGCTGTCGAACCTGTCCGTGGCCAGCTCCCGTTTGAAAAGCGAGAAGAACGAGCTGATCCCTTCCGATCCATACAGCAGGATCGCGTCCTTCACAAATGCACCGCCCTCATCCCTGACATTTCCCGACTTCGTCAGGATCTCGATGCCCGCCAGCCGGTATGCGTCGATACCCAGCAGCTTGCCCGCCTTGTAGAAAACATAGCCGATACTTAGGTCGCCGTAGGCGAGGTTGATCCTCGGATTGGCCTTCTTCTCGGTTGTATCGAACGGGAAGGTATACAGGCTGCTGTCCTCATGGCGGTATAACAGCAGATATTCCAGGGCACCGGTGATCAACCTCCTGACCCGCTCCTGCTGTATCCCGTTGTCATAGGCGTGCAGCAGAAAACTGACGACACCCGCGATACCATGTGACCCGCCCAGTTCGACGAGATGGTGCCCCTGGCGCTCGATGCTCGAGTACCAGTAGATACCCTTGGGACCCGACCAGGACAGCTCCTCGATGCGGTCGATAAGGTCGCTCAGCTCGGCAGAGAAGTCCTTGTCCCGCAGGCGTTCGATAAAATAGTAGCCATAGTGGATCGCGCCCGATATCGGGCTGAGATCCGCCGCCGAAAGGCTTTCCCTGAAGAAGGACACCAGCGTATCGTCGAAGTTCGAATAGAAGAACCCGATGTCGGACTTATCTATTATGCTCTCCTTCGCATAGAAGTTCAGCAGCGTCCCGATCTCCACGATATCCCGCAGAATGGTCGTCCCCCGGTAGCCGTCGTTCAGCCCGTCGATGGACTCTTCCAGGAACCGGACGCTCATCTCCAGGTAGTCAGGATCTTTTTTGTACGCCGCATAATAATAGTAGAACAGAGATACCCCGGCCAGCCCGTTACACACGCCCATCGACGAAAGGATCGGAAACTTGTTCTCGATAGCCCCTCTTATTTGTTCGATTATCTTATCTTTCATGGCTGTTCGTTTTATGATGGAAAGAAAAGGTTACAGTTCGTTGACAGGCTCCGCTACCCCGTTGCAGGTACCCTTGTCGCAGGACTGGTTGCACGTAAAGGCCGCGCAGGAAGGCGCCGCTTCGGCAAAATTGCCGCCTTTGATATGCGCCAGCTGGGATTCCTGCAATTTCACGATGGACTCCTTGTCGAGAGTCAGTCTGCGCTCGAGCTTGATCTTTTTCTGTTTCATGACGATGTGTGTTTTATTGTTTTTTGTTTGATGGTTTAACGCTACTCCGGAATATCGCAGG
>JAFDYE010000809.1 GCA_018267585.1 Bacteroidota bacterium | reverse complement strand
TCTCCGGCATAGAAATTAGCCAGCTTTCCGGCCTTCGTGCCGCCATATCGGGAGATGATCTTCAGGAAACCCGAATTCACCTGGTCGCCATTGAGGGCCAGTCTTACGGAGTCCATACGATAGTATTCCTCTGCGCGGAACATCGCCTCGGAAGCCTGTTTTTCTTTGGGTTCGCTGACCAGGTTGCGGTAGGCGACGTAAGCGCCTACGATCACGAGGACCCCGATGATGGCGTAGGAGACCTGTTTTCCATACTTTTCCCAGGCGCCCTGTAAGTCGGCTACCGGATTCTTTTCTTCTTCTAAATGGGCAGGGTTCTTTATCTCTGGCATTTTTGTATTGTGTTTGGCTTAATTATTTAACTCGCAATCGTTAATTTCTAGTCGACGATGAACGGATAGTTCTTGTCCATATAGATGTCCTTCAGCACCTCTGAATCATCCGGCCAGGGAGACTCTTCGGCGAATTTTACACAACCGGTCACCGTATCGTTGACGCGTTTGTTGATCGCGTCGATCTCTTCCTGGGTCGCGTATTTTTTGGTGAGTATGGTCTGAAGCACCTGCTGTATCGGGTCCTTCGCCTTATACTCTTCGACTTCTTCCTTGGTACGGTACTTCTGCGGATCGGAGATGGAGTGACCCTTATAGCGATAGGTCTTTATCTCGAGGAGGGTCGGGCCGTCTCCCTGGCGGGCTCTTTTCACGGCGCGGGCTACCGCTTCGTGGACCGCTTCCGGGCTCATGCCGTCGATCGAATCGGCCGGCATCTCATAGGCGTCGGCCAGCTTGTAGATATCGTGTACGTTGGAGGTACGTTCGACAGAAGTACCCATCGCGTAGTTGTTGTTCTCACAAATGAAGACCACCGGCAGCTTCCACAGCATCGCCAGGTTGAAGGTCTCGTGAAGGATACCCTGGCGGGCAGCGCCGTCCCCGAAGAAGGTCAACACCACGTTGTCTGTACCCTTGTATTTTTCGGCAAAAGCGAGACCTGCACCTGTGCCGATCTGCGCACCGACGATACCATGGCCGCCAAAGAATTTCTCTGCTACCCCGAAGAAGTGCATGCTTCCGCCTTTCCCCTTTGCGGCGCCCGTCGCCTTACCGTATAACTCGGCCATACAGGCATTGGCGCTGACACCCTTGGACAGGGCCAGACCGTGGTCACGATACGCCGTGATGAACGGGTCGTCCTGTTGGGTGGCCGTCATACAACCGGCAGCGATCGCTTCCTGCCCTACATAGGCATGGAAAAAGCCACGGATCTTCCCTTCCATCTTATATTTTTCTTCAGCCATCAGCTCAAACTGGCGAATGAGCTGCATTAATTCATACCAGTACAGGTAGGTCTCTTTTGAAAACTTGGTAGCCACTATATAGAATATTTGAAGTTCTTTTACCTTCCGCTGCCGACGCCCGGGAACCACGAACCAAAGTCCGCTGCTCAAAGCCATAG
>JAFDYE010000808.1 GCA_018267585.1 Bacteroidota bacterium | reverse complement strand
TGGCGCCCGAAGTGTTGTAGTTGTGGCGCGGCCGGTGATGCCGCTGGTGACGATAAAAAAGGAATAAAGTCTCCGCAGTCGACTCTAAAGTCTGTGTGGGGGAAAAACATAAAAAAATGAGCAACAGATTTAAACCCAAGTTCAATATTAAAAAAGGTGATAGCGTGGTAGTGATCACCGGCGACGATAAGGACCCGAAGAAGGCCCGGAAAGTCCTGGAAGTTTATCCCGACAAGGCGAAGGTCCTGGTTGAGGGGGTGAACATCGTGACCAAGCACACCAAGCCTTCCGCACAGAACACCAAGGGTGGCATCGTGAAGAAGGAAGCTCCCATCGCCATCTCCAACATTATGCTGTGGGATGCCAAGACTGGCGGCGCCACGAAGGTGAAGCGCAGCAGGGAGAACGGGAAATTAGTTCGCATCGCTAAAAAATCTGGGGAGGTTATCAAATGAGTACTGCAAAATACACTCCGCGTCTGGCAGACAAGTACAAGAAAGAAGTTGTACCTGCCCTTATGAAGAAATTCGGTTATGCTACGATCATGCAGGCCCCGAAGCTCGAGAAGATCTGTATCAACCGTGGTGTTAATGGCGCTGTCACCGACAAGAAGCTGGTGGAAGTAGCTGTCGACGAGCTGACGATGATCACCGGCCAGAAAGCTGTGACCACTCAGTCCAAGAAGGACATTTCGAACTTCAAGCTGCGTAAGAATATGCCGATCGGCGCGCGTGTCACGCTGCGCGGCGAGAAGATGTTCGAGTTCCTGGACCGCCTGGTGTCTACGGCTCTGCCGCGTGTACGTGATTTCAAGGGTATCAACGAGAAGTCGTTCGATGGCCGTGGTAACTATACGCTGGGTATCACAGAGCAGATCATCTTCCCCGAGATCGATATCGACAAGGTGAACAAGATCACGGGTATGGATATCACGTTCGTGACCACAGCGACAACCAACGAAGAAGCGTACGAGCTGCTGAAAGAGCTGGGTATGCCTTTCCGCAACATGCGCAAAGAAGAACAATAATTATAATACTAAACGTAATAAAACATGGCTAAAGAGTCTGTAAAGGCTAGACAAAGAAAAAGGGAAGCGCTGTCGGCAAAATATGCTGAAAAGCGTGCCGCTTTAAAAGCCGCCGGTGATTATAAAGCACTGGACCAGCTGCCCAGGAACGCGTCTCCTGTAAGGCTGAAGAACCGCTGCCAGCTGACTGGCCGCCCCAGGGGATATATCCGTTATTTCGGTATCTCCAGGGTTATCTTCCGTGATATGGCCCTCGCCGGCAAGATCCCGGGTGTTAAGAAGGCCAGCTGGTAATATTTTCCCCTTTGGGGTGAGGATATCGCATTGTAAAATAAATAATTGGAAAATGGTGGGCCACGGGTCCACCGGCCGAAGGCCCATCATTAAACGTCCACCGGGGATGGGTTAAATTTCGGTAAATCCCAGAATCGGTGGACATAAATTGTAGATAGACAATGGTTACTGATCCAATAGCAGATTTTCTGACAAGAATCCGTAATGCGCAGATGGCGAATCACCGGATCGTTGAGATCCCGGCTTCGAACCTGAAGAAGCGTATGACCGAGATACTGTACGACAAGGGGTATATCCTGAAGTACAAGTTTGAGGATGACACCAAGCAAGGTGTTATCAAGATCGCATTGAAGTATGATCCGGCTACGAAGGAGCCCGCGATCAAGTCTCTGGAGAGGATCAGCCGTCCGGGTCTGCGTCAGTACGCCAGCCCTGCTGAGTTCCAGCGCGTGAAGAATGGTCTTGGTGTAGCGATCATCTCCACCTCCAAGGGTGTGATGACGGACAAGGAGGCGAAGCTGCAGAATGTTGGCGGCGAAGTGCTTTGCTACGTATATTAGTCGAACCGGCCTGCTGCGATGAGCAGCGGGCCATTTATATAGTAAGCTGCCGGTACATTAAGCCAGTACCTATACAGGCTGATCGGCCGGCGGCGGGAAATGAATAACAATCATCTAATTAATTGAACTGATTATGTCACGTATAGGTAAACAACCGATCGCCCTTCCGAAGGGTGTGACCGTAACGGTAGGTGCGGATAATGTATTGACCGTAAAAGGCCCCAAAGGGGAGCTTAAGCAGACTATCGACCGCGATATCAAGGCTGAGGTAAAGGACGACCACCTGGTCTTCACCCGTCCGACGGATCAGATCCGTCATCGGGCGCTGCATGGTCTGTACCGTGCGCTTGTTCAAAACATGGTGAAGGGTGTTACGGATGGATACAAGAGGCAGCTGGAGCTGATCGGTGTAGGTTTTAAGGCGTCGAACCAGGGTAATATCCTGGACCTGGCGCTGGGTTATTCTCACAACATCATTTTCGAAGTACCCAAGGAGCTGAAGCTCGCTACTTCCCAGGAGAAAGGGGAGAACCCCAAGATCACGCTGGAAGGGATCGACCGGCAGCTGATCGGTCAGGTCGCGGCCAAGATCCGTGGTCTGCGCAAGCCTGAGCCGTACAAGGGCAAGGGTGTTCGTTATGTGGGTGAAGTGGTACGTAAGAAGGCTGGTAAGTCGGCTGGTAAATAACCTCCGCGTTCCGTCCGGGTATAAATAAATTTTAAAAAATGCCTCCTGGTTGGAATCAGGAGGTCCAAATAGAGAAAAAATGGTTACGAAAGCAATCAGAAGACAAAAGATCAAGTTCCGTGTCCGCAAGAAAATAGCGGGTACGGCTCAGCGGCCGAGACTGTCCGTATTTCGCAGCAACAGCGATATTTACGTACAGCTGATCGATGACGACAACGCCAAGACGCTCGTAGCGGCTTCTTCCAAGGACAAGGATATCGTGGCTCAGAAGGGTACGAAGTCCGAGAAGAGCAGATTAGTCGGTGCTGCGGTTGCACGCAAGGCTGTCGAACTGGGTCTGAAGGACGTGATCTTCGATCGTGGTGGTTATCTGTATCATGGCCGTGTCAAGGCTGTTGCAGACGGCGCCCGTGAAGGTGGTCTGAATTTTTAATCAGTAAAGAATTTTTCTAAAAAGCTTCGTAAATAATTACAATGTCAAAAGTTATCTTAAACAGAGTTAAAGCCGGTGACCTGGAACTGAAGGAAAAGGTGGTTGCTATCAATCGTGTTGTAAAGACGACCAAAGGTGGCCGGGCATTCAGCTTCTCTGCATTGGTGGTTGTCGGCAATGAGAACGGCGTAGTCGGTCATGGTCTGGGCAAAGCCAAGGAAGTTCAGGAAGCGATTACCAAGGGTATCGAAGATGCGAAGAAGAACCTGATCAAGGTTCCGGTGATGCATGGCACTATCCCGCACGACCAGCTGGCCAAGGAAGGCGCTGCTAAAGTGCTGATCAAACCTGCTGCTCATGGTACGGGTGTGATCGCAGGAGGCAGCATGCGCGCAGTCCTGGAGAGCGCCGGTGTAACGGACGTTCTGGCTAAGTCGCTGGGTTCTGCGAACCCCCACAACGTGGTGAAGGCTACGTTCAAGGCGCTGGCGATGCTGCGTGAGCCTATCAACGTCAGCCGGACCCGTCATATCTCATTAAAGAAAGTTTTTAACGGATAATACCGATAATATCGAATATTATGGCAAAGATCAAGATCACGCAAGTAAAGAGTGGCATCGACCGTCCTGAGCGTCAGAAGCAGACCCTGAGGGCGCTGGGATTGAAGAAGATGCATGCTACCAAAGAAGTGGAAGCTACTCCGCAGATACTGGGTATGGTCCGTACGGTGGAGCACCTGGTGAAAGTGGAAGAAGTAAAGTAAACTATTATTTAAGCGAGGGAGATTTTCCCGCAAGTTAAAATCGACAACATGAATTTACACACGATCAGGCCTGCAAAAGGCGCAACGCATAAAGAGAAACGTCTGGGCCGCGGTGAAGCTTCCGGTAAGGGTGGTACTTCGACCAAGGGTAACAAGGGTGGACAGAGCCGTGCTGGTTATCAGCGCAAAATGGCTCACGAAGGTGGTCAGATGCCTATCCAGAGGAGGATCCCCAAGCGTGGTTTCAACAATATTCACCGGGTAGAATATAAAGTTTTCAACCTGGGTCAGATCGAGCAGCTGGCTGAAAAGTACAGCCTCACGGAATTTACTCCTGAAAATCTGTATATCAACGGGTTAATCGCTCAGACCGACCGGGTTAAGATCCTGGGTAACGGAGAGCTGAAGGCCAAGCTTACCTTTAAGGTGAATGCGGTGAGCGAGAAAGCCAAGGCTGCTATCGAAGGGGTTGGAGGAACAGTCGAAATTTTGAAATAATTTTTATGTAGCTTTACAGACGCATCGGAGTGGTGCGTCTTTTTGGCATTCTAATAAACTCATTGTTCCCGTGAAGAAACTCTTACAGACACTACGAAATATATGGAGCATCGAGGATCTTAAAAGTAAGATCATCGTGACGTTGACCTTGTTATTCGTTTACCGTTTTGGCACATACATCGTGCTGCCGGGTATCGATCCCAACCAGCTGAGCGCGCTCAGCGGTGCAAAGAGCGGGGCGCTCGGTCTGATCGACGCCTTTTCGGGTGGGGCCTTTTCCCAGGCCTCTATTCTGGCGCTGGGGATCATGCCTTATATTTCCGCCAGCATCTTTATGCAGCTGATGACGATCCTCATCCCGCAGATGCAGAAGGTACAGAAGGAAGGTGCCAGCGGTCAGAAGAAGATCAACCAGTGGACCCGTTATCTCACCGTGATCGTCACTTTTGTCCAGGCTTATGCCTATGTTACTTATCTGAAGGGATTGGGGAAGGAAGCGATCATCGACTCTTTCAGCGCCTATTTCTGGCTGACGACGCCGATCGTCCTTACGGCAGGTACCCTGTTCGTGATGTGGCTGGGTGAGAAGATCACCGACAAGGGTCTTGGAAATGGTACTTCTCTCATCATCATGATCGGGATCCTTGCCCGTCTGCCCCGCAGCTTTGTCCAGGAATGGAATGCCAAGCTGGCCAAGGGCACGGGTGGCATTTTGATCTTTGTTATAGAAGTTTCGGTGCTTATTGCTATCATCATGGGTCTGATCGTTCTGATCCAGGGTGTCCGCAAGGTTCCGGTCAATTATGCCAAGCAGATCGTTGGTAACCGCCAGTTCAACGGTGCCCGCCAATTCCTGCCGCTGAAGGTCAACAGCGCCGGTGTAATGCCGATCATCTTTGCGCAGGCGATCATGTTCCTGCCAACGATCTTCGCGAGCTTTGATTCCACGAAGGGTCTCGCCAGGCTGTTCTCGGATCCCCGGGATTTTATCCACATGGTGATCTACGGCGTGATCGTAATCGGTTTCACATTCCTGTATACGGCGTTGATCTTTAATCCCAAGCAGATCGCGGACGACCTGAAGCGGAACAACGGATTTATTCCGGGTGTAAAGCCTGGTCAGCCTACGGCGGACTATATCGGTTCGGTCATGGATAAGATCACTTTGCCGGGCGCGTTCCTGCTGGCGATAGTAGGTATCCTGCCTGGTTTTGCCCAGCGTCTGGACATCACACAGGGTTTTGCTTCCTTCTTCGGCGGCACGTCGCTGCTGATCATGGTGGGCGTTATCCTGGACTCTCTGCAGCAGATCGAGACTCAATTGCTGATGCGTCAGTATGATGGTCTGATGAAGAGCGGTCGGATACAGGGTCGGCAGTCTTCTGTGGCGAGCTCTGTGATCTGATTGGTGCGTCATTTGGGGGACAAGAAAACATTTTTATATTTAACCTGTTAGGTAATAAAGCCTAACAGGTTTTTTTACTGAAATATGATCCATTACAAGACAAGCGCCGAGGTCGAACTGATGCGAGACAGCGCCCGGCTGGTGAGTAAAACGCTTGCAGAGGTCGCCAAGGTGCTCAAGCCCGGGGTTACGACCCTGGAGCTCGACAAGCTGATCGCTGAATTTATCCGGGACAATGACGCCGTCCCTTCTTTTCTGAACTATCGCGGGTATCCTTTCTCTTCCTGTATCTCCGTCAACGACGTGGTGGTGCATGGTTTTCCCAATGCGCAGCCTTTGAGAGAAGGGGACATTATCTCGGTGGATATCGGAGTGATCAAGAAGGGCTGGCACGGTGACCACGCCTATACTTTTGCTATCGGTGATCCGGGGCCGCAGGTGATGCAGTTGATCCGTGTGACCAAAGAGGCGCTTTATAAAGGCATCGAGAAAGCGGTGGCTGGCGGCCGGGTCGGGGATATTGCCTTTGCGATCCAGGAACATACCGAGAAGAAATATGGCTATGGCGTAGTCCGTGAGCTGGTAGGACATGGGTTGGGGAAGCATCTTCATGAAGATCCGCAGGTTCCCAACTATGGGCGCCGGGGTACCGGAGCGAAGCTGAAAGAAGGCCTGGTGCTGGCGATCGAGCCGATGATCAATCTGGGAAAAAGGGAGGTATATACGGAGAGCGATGGTTGGACAGTGCGTACCAGCGACCACCATCCTTCGGTGCATTTTGAGCACGATGTGTGTGTGAAGAAGGGGCATGCGGATATACTTTCCGACTATAGTATAATTGAGGTGGAGGAATTGAAGAATCCGCATTTATTTACGGGGCAGGCGATTGAACTGCCTTCATAAGTTGAGCGCCCCTCGAAGAGGGGCTTTTTTTTGTATTTTATGGGAAAGAGATTGATCGTTATCGGGGGCGGCGCGGCGGGGATATTTTGTGCTGTCAATGCGGCTCGCAGGGCTCCGGGGCTGAACGTACTGGTGCTCGAGAAGACGGGTAAGCTGCTGAGCAAGGTCAAGGTCAGCGGCGGCGGGCGGTGCAATGTCACGCATGCCTGTTTTGATATCGGGGAGATGGCTAAGCGGTATCCGAGGGGCGGGCATTTTGTGCGAAAGGCCTTTCACCGGTGGTTTACGACGGATACGATAGAATGGTTTAGGGAGCGGGGTGTGATGCTGAAGGCGGAGGAGGACGGGAGGATGTTCCCTGTGTCGGATGATTCACAGACGATCATTGATTGTCTTATGAAGGAGGTGAACGGGTATGGGGTGGAGATACGGATGCATGCGGAGGTGGTGGAGGTTGCAACCGGGGAGGGAGGTTTCCGGCTGGGTTTGAAGGATGGGCGGATGCTGGAGGCGGACTATGTCGTTGTCGCGTGTGGGGGGTATCCGAAGCCTGAGATGTTCGAATGGATACGAAAATTGGGGCATTCGGTGGAGCAGCCGGTGCCATCTTTGTTTACCTTTAATATGCCGGGTGATCCGATCACCAGATTGATGGGGGTGTCTGTGCCGGAGGCGCAGGTGAAGATCGTGGGGACGAAGCTGCTTGAGAAGGGGCCCTTGCTTATAACGCACTGGGGTATGAGCGGTCCGGTGGTCCTGCGGCTGTCGGCCTGGGGTGCGAGGGACCTGTCGGCGGGCGGCTATAAATTTCAAATACGGGTGAACTGGATACCGGAGTATACTGAGCATTCCGCGCGGGAACGGATGCAGGAGATGCGGTATGAGCGGGCGGGGCAGATGGTAGGGGGTAAGAACCCTTTTGGGCTGCCGCAACGGTTGTGGGAGTATATCTTGTCTGTGGCGGGAATCGGGGAAGGGGTTCGCTGGGCCGATCTCCCTTCGAAAGAGCAGAATAAGCTGGTCAGCCTGCTTTGTGCGGGTGATTTTGCGGTGGCGGGGAAGACGACTTTCAAAGAGGAGTTTGTGACGGCTGGTGGGGTAAGGCTGTCGGAGGTGGACCCGTCGAGCTTTCAGAGCAGGAAGGCGCCCGGGTTGTTCTTTGCAGGGGAGACGCTGGATGTGGACGGGATCACGGGGGGATTCAATTTTCAGCATGCCTGGACGAGCGGCTGGGTGGCCGCGGATACGGTGGTAGGTTTGGTGAGTCAATAAAACCTTTAAATATGAATACCAGCTTTTCGCCGCAGCTGACGCTCCGGGTATTGGCGCCGGCGGTGGATTTTTATAAGAGGGCGTTTGGGGTGGAGGAGATGAGGCTTTTCAAGAACGACGATGGAAGTATCCATGTCGCTGAATTGTCCTTCGGCGGGGCGGTTTTCTTTCTGCACGAGGAGATGCCGCACAGGACGGAGCAGGCGCCGGAGAGCCTGGGCGGGACGAGTGTTCTAATTACCGTTTTTGCCGATGACCCGGACGCGTTGATGGCCAGGGCTTTAGCAGCGGGCGCCCGGGAATTGAGCCCGATGCAGAGCTATGAATATGGCTACCGGCAGGGGGAAGTGGAGGATCCCTGGGGGCATCACTGGATGATACAGAAGAAGATATAGCGGGAAGCCGTCCGGAGGCGGGAATCAGCCCAAAATTTCGTATATTTGCAGCCCCGAATTAAAATCTTCGGGGTTTTATTATGTCTGAAAATAATATTGTTAACTCAAACGCTGAATCACAGGAGACTCCGGAAGTGGCGACTGCTGCTACCGCTGAGGCTACAGCGACAACAAAAGTACCTGCGTTTGTGCAGACTGCACATGACGATTTTGATTGGAGCATTGACAAAAGGAATGTGGCTGTTTACACCAAGGAAGAAAAGGACAAGTATGACAAGGTGTATGAGAACACGTTCGTCGCTATCACCGACGGTGAGCTGGTAAAGGGCCTGGTTGTGGGCATGACCAAGACCGACGTGGTAGTGAACATCGGATTTAAGAGCGATGGCCTGGTATCGCTGAACGAATTCCGCGATCTGCCTAATCTGAGGACTGGCGATGAAGTGGAAGTGATGGTTGTTGAGAAGGAAGACCGGGAAGGTCATCTGCATCTCAGCCGTAAGCAGGCGCGAATCACAAGAGCCTGGGAAAGGATCGTGGAAGTACACAAGACAGGCGAAGTGGTTACCGGTACGGTTACCAGCAAGACCAAGGGTGGGCTTATCGTCGACGTGTTTGGTATGGAGACCTTCTTACCTGGCAGCCAGATCGACGTCAAGCCTGTTACGGACTACGATCAGTTCGTCGGCAAGACTATGGAGTTCAAGGTCGTTAAGATCAACGAAGCGATCAAGAATGCCGTCGTATCTCACAAGGCTCTTATCGAGAGCGATATCGAAGCACAGCGTGCAGAGATCATCAGCAAGCTGGAAAAGGGTCAGGTGCTGGAAGGTACGATCAAGAATATCACCGATTTTGGTGCGTTTATGGACCTCGGCGGTCTGGACGGCCTGCTGTATATCACCGATATCAGCTGGGGACGTATCAGCCATCCGAGCGAGGTGCTGAAGCTGGATCAGAAGTTGCAGGTAGTGGTGCTGGATTTCGACGATGGCAAGAAGCGTATCAGCCTGGGTCTGAAACAGTTGACCCCGCATCCCTGGGACGTGCTGCCTGAGACCATCAAGGAAGGCGAGATCGTCAAGGGTAAGGTTGTTAATATCGAAGATTACGGTGCCTTTTTGGAGATCATGCCGGGCGTAGAAGGTCTGGTTCACGTCAGTGAGATCACCTGGGCGAATACGCCGATCAATGCGAAGGAATTCTTCAAATTGGGCGACGAGCACCAGGCGAAGGTTGTGACCCTTGACAAGGATGCCCGCAAGATGAGCTTGTCCATCAAGCAGCTGAGTGAAGATCCGTGGAACACGATCGAGCAGAAGTTCCCGCAGGGCAGCCGTCATAACGGTCTGGTGAAGAACATCACACCTTATGGCGTATTTGTTGAACTGGCTCCCGGCATCGGTGGTATGATCCATATCAGCGACCTGAGCTGGCTGAAGCGTTTCAATCACCCCTCCGAATATACGAAGGTTGGTCAGCACATCGACGTGATGATCCTCGGTATCGACAAGGACAACCGCAAGCTGCAGCTTGGACACAAACAGCTGGAAGAAGATCCCTGGAATGCTCTGGAGGAAACTTTCTCCGTTGGTTCGATCCACGAAGGTCTTGTTATCCGCAAGGACGACAAGGGCGCCATCGTACAGCTGCCCTACGGTCTGGAAGGTTTTGCCCCCAACCGTCACCTCAACAAGGAAGACGGCAAGCAGGTACAGGCCGACGAAACGGCTCCGTTCATGGTGATCGAGTTCGATCGTAATGAAAAGCGTATCGTTCTGTCTCATACCCGTATCTGGGAGCAGGTGAAGACCGAAGAAAAGGAAGCTGCGAAGAAGGAAGCGAGGGCTGATGCTGATAAGACGCGTAAGGCTGTAAAGAATATCCAGAGCAAGGTTGAAAAGCCGACGCTTGGTGATCTGGGAGCTTTGGCATCTATCAAGGAGAAGCTCAAGCAGGAAGAGAAGGATCAGAATCAGGGTGGAGAAGGTGCGGCGCACTAATTTGACTCTGTTGTAAAATATAAGGTCCCGCAAAGCGGGACCTTTTTTATTTACTTATTTAAGGCGATTAGCTGTTCGTCGCCGAAGTCGAGAAGGGAGTTTAGTTTGAGGTCGGCGGCGCCCCATTTGGGGAGATGGGACTGGTCGGGGACGGGGATGCAGACGCATTTCATGCGGGCTGCTTTGGCGGCGATGAGGCCGTTGAAGGAGTCTTCGAATGCCAGGCATTGGAGGGGGTTGGCGTTGAGGGCGCGAATGCAGTCCATGTAGACCTGGGGGTGGGGTTTGCCATAGGGGAGGTGTTCGGCGGAGGCGACTGTTTCGAAATAGCCGCCGATCTTCAGCTTGTCGACGACGACGTGTACGAGGGACAGGGGCGAGGAGGTGGCGAGGCCAATGTGAAAGCCTTTTGTCTTGAAGTATTCGAGCGCTTCGTGGACCCCGGGGAGGGGGGCCGCGTTGCTTTTTATCTTTTCCATAACATTTTTATGGAGGGCTGCTTCTGCGGCGGGGATCGTCGCTTTGTCGATGCCGAAGTGGGTGAACCAATAGTCCAGCCATTCGCGGGTACGGAGTCCTGTGGTATGGTGGTACTGGACGGGAGTGAGGGTTACGTTGAACTGGAGCAGTGTTTGCATGCCTGCCTCCTGCCAGCAGGGTTCGGAGTCGATGAGCAGGCCATCCATATCGAAAATAACAGTATTGAGTTGCATAGGGCTCAAAGTTAGTGAGATGCGACTAGAATTCCGTACTTTCGAAGTGGCGATGAAATGCCAACACACGTGATGGTCCCACTGAGAGAACGCTTGAAGAGGTTTCGCCTGGTGCGGAAACTGGTATATGCTATTGTAGGGATGATTTCTTACCCCGGATTGACGATTGTGAACCGCTTGAAGATCAGCGGTACGGAATATTTACGCAAGCTGCCTAAGGGCAATGTTCTTTTTGTCAGCAATCACCAGACCTATTTTGCGGATGTGATCACCTTCCTTCATATTTTTTGTGCTGTGAAATGGAGGAAGAATAATAGACTGGGGGTACCCTACTACCTGCTCAATCCGTTTACAAATGTATATTATGTCGCGGCGGAAGAGACGATGAAGGCTTCGTGGGTGAGCCGGCTTTTTACGATGGCTGGTGCGCTGACGGTGAAGAGGACCTGGAACAGCGGAAGTTCCGAGGTCCGAAGGGGGCTGGACCCATCCGACACGCGGAAGATATTCCGGGCGCTGCAGGATAGCTGGGTGATCACCTTCCCGCAGGGGACGACAAAGGCCTTTGCGCCGGGACGGAAGGGTACCGCTCATATCATCAAGCAGCAGCGGCCGATCGTGGTGCCGGTAGTCATCAGCGGTTTTTGGCGGGCTTTTGACAAGAAGGGGCTGCGGTTCAAGAAGAAAGGGGTTCAGCTTTCGGTGACGTTCAAGAAGCCGCTGGACATCGACTATGAAGCGCCGGTGGAGGAGATATTAGCCAAGGTAATGGATGCGATCGAGCAGAGTAAGGAATATATGATGAAAGGAGCCCACCACTGGATAAAGGAACCGGTATAGCGCATTGCAAAAACGGGTTTTATGAAAGGGATACTCCTAATCTGTACGTTACCCTTTTTTCTTTTGTTGTTTCTTTCTTTGAGGACCGGACCACCGGATCGTTTGAAAGGGGATATTGTTATGGGCTGCGGTCAAGGACAGCAATTGCGCTATGGCTTGTTGGGGACAGGCGCTCGCCATGGGTCCCTACTACAACGATACGTGTTACAACAAAGAGCCGGCGCAGGTGCTGCCGGTCCTGGCGCGGATGCAGGCATTGTCGGCCGGTGCGCCGGCGAAGGAAAGAGATTTGATTGTTTTCGCGGAGGCGATGCCGGAAGGGTCGGTATATTGATCAGGGAGTTAACTTTTTATAAAAAAAGCCTTTAGTTCGCCCGCGTCCTCGGGTTTCATTTTGCCGCCGAGGATGAGACGGAGCTGTCTTCTGCGTAAGGCTCCGTCGTACATGTGCTTTTCTTCGTCTGACTCGGCAATGAGCTCGGGAACGAGGCGGGGCCGGCGGTTGGGGTCGAGGGCTACGAAAGTGTAGTATGCCTCGTTACTTTTATATTTATATTGCTGTGTATGGTCTTCGCCCCAGACTTTCATATGGACTTCCATTGAGGTGTTGAAGGCGCGGCTGACCTTGGCTTCGATGTGTACGACGTTGCCCAATTTGATGGGGTTTTCGAACGAGATGTTGTCGACGGAGGCGGTGACCACCGGGGCGTTGCAGTGTTTGCCGGCGGAGAGGGCTGCGGCGATGTCCATCCAGTACATGAGGCGGCCACCCATGAGGTTGCCGAAGACATTGGTATCATTGGGCAGGACCAGCTCGGTCATGATGATCAGGGATTCTTTGGACGTTTTTGCTTGGGCTTTCATGCTGCAAATATATAACACATGGGGAGATATATCCTTTTGGCGGGGAAGTTGTCCATATTCCCGATCAGATGGACAGCTTTTCGCAGCCCTGCAGGAATTTGTCGTCTGCGTCGGCGCCGATGCCGGGGGCATCGGGTATTTCGAGGAAATAGCCTCTATAGCGTACGCCACCGGTGACGGGGTCGGTCTTGTGTCCGAGCATGCAGGTGTCCATGTCGTGGAAGATGATGTTGTCGTGCGCAAGGGCGAAATGGGCGAAGGCGGTGAGTGCGACGCGGCTTTCCAGCATACCGCCCATCATGCAGGGGATGCCGTGCTGTTCGCAGACGGCGTTGATACGCGTTGCTTCGAGGATGCCGCCGGACTTTGCGAATTTGATGTTGACATAGTCGCAGGCTTTATCTTTGATGAGACGTAGGGCGTCGTAGTGGTCGAAGACGCTTTCGTCGGCCATGATCTTTACGGGGACGACTGTGCGCAGTTCGGGCAGGTGGGGGTCATTGTAGGTACGCATCGGCTGTTCGCAGAACTGGACGCCGAGGTCGCCCATCTGTCCGAGGGCTTTTTGGGCGGATCGGAAGTCCCATCCCTGGTTGGCGTCGACCCGAAGGATGATGTCCGGGCCGACGGCCTGGCGGATACCGCGGACGCGCTGTACGTCTTCTTCGGCGGTGCGGCCTAATTTTATTTTGATCATGCGTACTCCGTCTGCCTTGAATTTTATAGCTTTTTGGGCCATGTTCTCGGGGGTATCGATGCCGATCGTGAGGTCGGTTTCGATGTCCTTTTTCTTTCCTCCGAGGAATTTATAGAGGGGTTGGTTGGCGGCTTTTGCGGCCAGGTCGTGGAGGGCGATGTCGAAGGCGCTCTTTATCGTGGCGTTGAAGGCGGTGAAGTCGTGGAGCTCCTGCATGCGCTGGTTGGTAGCGAGGGCATCCTTGCCTTTCCAGAGGGCGGCGAAGTCTTTTGCCATTTCGAAGCAGGTGGCCTGGGTCTCTCCGACGATCATGGGGAAGGCCGAGCATTCTCCGACGCCATAGTAGCCGGCGTCGGTATGGACGCGTATGAGGATGTTCTGGGCGTAGTGCATGGTGCCCGTGGCGATGGTAAAGGGGTGCATCGGGATGCTGAACTTATAGATATCGGTATGGAGGATGGTCATAGTGTTGAATTGGTTGTGGCCGTTGCGGCGGCGGGGCGGCCGGCGGTTGAAGCCGGGTTCCGCGGACCGCAAAGATAGGGTATCCGGGGTAGTGTCCGTGGATTGGCAGATAGTAACCGGATATTAACCGGCGGTCCCAAATAAGGGGTTTAAGCGGGATTTCCCCTTACCTTTGCCGCCAAAATCAAGGTCTGACAATGAATACAGAGCCGGCCCCTGTCTCTTTCGAGAATACTGCTAATGCATTCGAATACAAGTCTGACAAGGAACTAAAGAAAGCTGCTTTTTTATTTTCCAGCATGGGATACTCTTCTCTGGTGAAATTAGGTACCCGGCTGACGCCCTGGATGATCCGGGCGGGGTTCCCGGTGAAGGGGCTGATCAGGGAGACGATCTTTTCACAGTTCGTAGGCGGTGAGACGCTGGAAGAGACGGCGGCGGTGGCGAAGAAATTGGGGGAGTATCATGTCCGGGTGATCCTGGATTATGGGGTTGAGGGTGGAGACGAAGGGGAGGAGGGTTTTGACCATGCCAAATCCGAGTTCATCCGGGTTATCGACTATGCGGCTACGCAGCCGAATATCCCTTTGATGAGCGTGAAGGTGACCGGCTTTGCCCGTATGGGACTTTTGGAGACGCTAGATAAGGCTATAAAGGCCGGGACGGGCAGCCTGATGAAGCGGTATACGAAGGCGCTGGAGGGACTGATGGAGGCCGAAGGAGAGGAATGGCAGCGGGTGATCCAGCGGATGCAGCAGGTCTGCCGCGCCGGTGCTGACCGGAATGTGGGGGTGTTGGTAGACGCGGAGGAGACCTGGATACAGGACCCGGTGGACGTGCTGACCATTCTGATGATGGAGCAGTTCAACCGGGGTCGTGTGGTAGTGTATAATACGATACAGCTGTACCGCTGGGACCGTCTTGGATTTTTGAAGGACTCCTATGAAGCGGCGGAGCAGCGGGATTTTATCCTTGGGGCAAAGCTGGTGCGCGGGGCCTATATGGAAAAGGAGCGCAGGCGGGCGGAGGAGATGGGGTATGCCTCGCCTATACAGCCGGACAAAGCGGCCACCGACCGGGATTATGACTCAGGCGTAGCGTTTTGTATCGAGCATATTGAGAGGGTTGCGCTGATCGTCGCGTCGCATAATGAGGAAAGCAATTTGTACGCCGTCAAGCTGATGAAGGGTCGCGGACTTCCGTTGTCGCATCCGCATATTCATTTTTCGCAACTGTATGGGATGAGTGACAATATCACGTTCAACCTGGCGAAGGCCGGCTGTGCGGTGAGCAAGTATCTGCCCTTCGGGCCGATCCGGGATGTGATCCCGTATCTGATGCGCAGGGCGCAGGAGAACAGTAGTGTTTCGGGGCAGACGGGGAGGGAACTGGGGTTGATACGGAAGGAGATGAAGAGGAGGGGAATGTAGGGGTGGTTTTTCGTGGAAAAGATGGGTTGGTTTTTGGTAAATAGGGAAAATTATCTAAAATTTGCAGTCCCAAACGGGAAAAGGATCGTTAGCTCAGTTGGTTAGAGTACTTCCTTGACATGGAAGGGGTCACCGGTTCGAATCCTGTACGATCCACGAATTTTGCAGATAAGGCGCGTTGTTTGACGCGCTTTTTTATTGGGGGGATTTTTTACCGGAATAATGGTGAGACTTGTCTTTTTGGGGGAGGCTAGCGGTTCTCATCCCGGACCGATAACCCATCGCCGATGGCTGCTTCGAGGATGGCGATGTTGATGTCTTTTAACGTTTTGAACTTGATGCAATAGCCGGTCACGCTGGCCTTGCCGAGTCGTTTTCCATATGTTTTGGATAAGTAAGTTTTGTCGGCGATACCCAGGATATAGACGGAGATGCCGGTTGTGTTTGCGGACAGGCCGACTCGAAAAGAATCTTTGGTTTTACCGTCGGCATATTTGATTGTGTAGAGTCCATAGCCGATGGTGGGGTTACTGACGACTTTGCCTTCGCTATTCCTGCCGTCGGAGAACCATAGCCTGGCGCCTGGTGAGACCTGGAGCGTGAGCTGGTGCAGGGCTTGCATGTCGCTGCGTTTTGGCTCGGGTTGGGCGGCGATATAGTTATTGATCTGTTCCTTGACCTGCATCGTACAAATTTACGGATCAGAATTGGAAATAAATGAATGAGCTACTGCTCTCCTGGCTGAGGATCAATAGGATCAACATTGTAGCCCAGGACAGCCCGGTGACCCACCAGGGAAGCCGGCGGACGACGTCCAGGATGCTGGTATTCCGCATCAGCCAGTGGGCGACGAGCATGGCTGCTACGATCACGGCTACCTTGATCACCGCAATTGTAGTGAGAAGTGGTGTGGCGCCCTGTACCATTCCGAACATGGACTGCAACATATTGCCGGCGCCCGTGAATGTGGGGCTGCGGAAGAAGACCCAGGTTATGTTTACGAGGAAGAAGGTGAGCAGCGCATAGGCCCATTTGTTAGCTGTCGTGATGCCGATGCCGGCTTTGACGGGCTCGGCCATTGCGGCAATGGGGCTCTCATCGCGGAGGCCGGGGCGTCTTTCTTTTCTGTCGCTGAATAGTTTTTCTCCCCATAGGTATAGCCCGTGCAGGCCGCCCCAGACTACGAAGGTCCAGTTGGCGCCGTGCCACAGTCCGCCGAGGAGCATGGTTGCCATGAGGTTGATATAGGTCCTCAGGCGGCCGTTGCGGTTGCCGCCCAGCGGTATGTACAGGTAATCGCGAAGCCAGGCTGAGAGGGTGATATGCCATCTCCGCCAGAAGTCGGAAAAGCCGATGGCAGCGTAGGGGAAGCGGAAATTAATCGGAAGGACAAATCCCAGGCATAGCGCTGCTCCGATGGCGCAGGTGGAATACCCGGCGAAGTCGAAGAATATCTGCCCTGAAAATGCCAGTACGCCTATCCATGCGTCGAGGGCGCCCAAATTTGTCTGCGAACCGAATATGGCGTCGGCGGAGGCGGATAGCATGCTGTCGGCGAGCACGACCTTCGTGAACAGGCCCAGGGATAGAAGGAACAGTCCTTCCATCAGCTGTTGCCTGCTGGCCTTTCGTGGACTTTCGAACTGGGGTACCAGTTGCGGAGGACGGACGATGGGGCCTGCCACGAGGTGGGGAAAGAAGGTAACGAACAGGGAAAAATCCAGCAGCGATCGTACGGGCTCGCTTTTCTTTTTGAACATGTCGATTGTATAGCAAAGCGTCGTAAATGTATAGAAGGAGATGCCGGCGGGTAGAATGATAGTTGGTTTGGCGGGATGGTAGCGGACGCCGAGGGCATTCAGGATGGCGACGAAATTCTCCAGCAGGAACGTGCCGTATTTGAAGAAGCAGAGCATGCCCAGGTTGCCGATCAGGCTGACGACGAGCAGGAGGCGTTTTTTGTGTATGTTGTTTTGTGTGTAGAGCGCCCTGCCCACGAAGAAATCGACTACGGTGGAAAGCCAGAGCAAAAGAATAAAGGGTGGATTCCAGGCAGCATAGAAGATATAGCTGGCCAGCAGCAGGTTGATCTTCTTCTGCCGCCAGCTGAAAGGAAGGTTGTGCAGGATGAGCACGATGACAAAGAAGACAACAAAGGTATAGGAGTTGAAGACCATGGCGCGTAAGTGTTAGCGGGTGAATGATGGGGGTAGCTCGGTGATCAGTGCCTTTGTGTACAGGATGGCGTCCGGGGGACTCAGGTGGGACCATTCGGGGCATATGAAATGGCTGGTCCCGGGATAGTCTTTGAAGAATATTCCCTTGCTGTTGGTGACTGCCAGCAGCGGGTCCCAGAATTTTTGGCGGGTAAAGACGTGCTGTTCTACGTCTCCCATCACTCCGCTGGATGGAGTTCTGACGAAGACGACCTCTCCGCCGCGAGATCGGATCTTGTCGACGGCCTCTTTTACTATTGCAAGCATAGGGGGTACCGGGTCCTTTTTTGGCGGCGGCGCTTTCTTTCCAAGGTCCATGACAAATAACCAGATGTTCTCGACCCGATGCCGGAGGCTGGTGTCTTTGAGGAACCGGGGTGTCATTTTGGATCGCCGGGTAAAGTCGGTGCAGTTAAAATCGTCGGGGAATGTTGGAAATACAAACACTTCGGGCCGGTTTGGGATATCGAGGCGATCGAGCGCCGCGGTGAGCGAGTACTTGTCCTGGTCGAGGAAGACGAACCAGGATTCGAGGGCGTGGTTCAGCACGAAGCTGGCCTTTTGTGCCGGGGTGCGCTTTTTGTACCAGGCCAGGTATGTTGTTGGCTTTTCGAGGCTCATATGGTCGCTGGAAAAGAAGATGGGTTCCGTCACGTCGACGACCAGTCTGCCGCGAAAATTGGGGTCGTTGCCGAGGTCTGTCAGCACGGGCACCGGGGAGCTGCCCTCTATCGCGAGCTGTACGGCCTTTCTTCCCGTCGCGCGCTGCCAGGTGTCGATGTCGAGGTCGAACTTGATCCGGGATGATCCGATGAAGACGGTTGTCCTGTCGGCCGGCTCGTAGACCATCGCGCGTTTGTCCGCCCAGAGCTCTTTGCCGTTGTCGTAAGAAATGGTCACGCCTCTGCTGCGCAGATAGATCTCCCAGCCGCCGATGACCGAGACAACGAGGACGGTGGCAAAGATGGCTGCTTTTTGAAGATTGTTTGCAGGCATTCTTTTGATTTAGGGTGAATAAAGAGTGGGAGGAAGCACCGGGCTTTTGAGATAAGAGGAAAGGTAGAAAGGGTGGAATTATTAGAGATGGTTAAGGTACCGATAGTTTTGTAAAGTGCAATGCCCGGAACCGGGTATTTATCAGGAAAACGTATGTGGTATGACCGGGACTCCGGCTGGAGGGATCATTCGGTTCGCAGGTTTTTGACGGGGTCTGCGAGGGCTGCGCGGATCGTTTGAAAGCCGATGGTCAGTATGGCGATGCTCATGGTGAGCAGGCCGGCCAGTGCAAATATCCACCACGAGAGACCGGTGCGGTAGGCGAAGCCGGCGAGCCAGTGGTGCATTCCGTAGGCGGCGATGGGTGCGCCGATGGCGAATGCGATCGCAACGAGTCCTATGAACTCTCTGGTCAGCAGGCCGATGATGCTGTTGGCGGAAGCTCCCAGCACTTTGCGAATGCCGACCTCTTTTGTCCTCCGCAGGGTGCTGAAGATAGTGAGACCAAAGAGGCCCAGGCAGGAGAGCCCGATGGCGAGGGTTGTGGCGCCAATAAAGAGTCTGCCGAACTGTTGTTCGCCGGCGTATTGGGCGTCGTAGGTTTCATCGGCGAAGAACCAGGTCAGGGGAAGGCCGGGAGCCAGCTGTCGCCATTTGTTCTTTATGTCGTCGATCGTGGCTGTCGTCGGCGGGGTATTGATATCGAGGGTCAGGAAGGTATAGGAGCCGCTGAGCATCCTGACGGTGAGTGGCTGGACCTTCTCGCGGAAGGAATGAAAGTGGAAATCCCGGATAACGCCGGTGATGACCCCTTTTCCGGAGGACTGCTCGAATGGTTTGCCGATGGCTTCTGCGGGGGCCCTATAGCCGAGGCTTTTGACGGCGGCTTCGTTGATAAGCATGGTGCCCGCAGAGTCGGGGCTGTGGCTGGAAGAGAAGCCCGTGCCGGCGACGAGGCCGATATGGTATTGTTGCAGGAAGCCGGTATCGACAAAATATACGTCGGACTGGAAGTCCTGCATTTCCCCCCAGCTGTTGAGTATCCGGGTAGGGATCTTGTTATTGGGTTTTCCGGGGACGCCGGAAGAGACGCATACGTTCTCTACACCGGGGACGCTCCTTAGCAGGTCGTTGACCTTGCCGAGGTGTCCTGCTATGCGCCGGTCGAACTGAAAGTCGATGACGAGTTGGTGCGCGTTGCGGAAACCCAGCTGATGGGACTGCATGAACTTCAGCTGCTGATAGACGACTATGGTGGCGATGATCAGGATGATCGACAGGGTAAATTGTGTGACGACAAGAGTTTTTCGAAGCAGGGCGCCTTTCCCGCTGGTTGCGAATCGTCCTTTGAGGGTGGTGAGCGGGTCGTATGCAGAAAGGACGAGGGCGGGGTACAGGCCGGACAGCAGGCCGGTCAGCAGTGCGATACCAAGGAGCAATGCGATAGTGGAAACCTGGCCGAAAAGGCTGGTGACGATGGTCTTGCCTGTCAGCTGGTTGAAAACCGGTATCAGCAGTGATATGGCGAGGAGGGCGAGGAGGAAGGCGATGGCGGTTAGCAACAGGGCATCCAGCAGGAACTGGACGATCAGCTGGCGGCGGGATGCGCCCAGGACTTTTCTGAGACCGACCTCTTTTGCGCGCCAGGTCGACACGGCTGTGGTCAGGTTGATGAAGTTGAAGCAGGCGATGAACAGAACGAAGACCGCGAGCAGGGAGAAGATATAAATGTTCTGGCTGTTGCCGGTAACCTCTGACCCCGTACGTCGGCCCCTGGGTTTTCCGTGCAGGTAGACGGTGGTGAGGGGTTCGAGAGAAAGGGTGTATTTACGAATGCTCTGGTCATAGTGCCGGTTGACGAAAGCAGCGAGTTGCGCTTTCAGGCGTTCAGCGGCCGATGGGCCGGGCAGCAAAAGGTAGGTATAGAAGCCAGAGCGCGTCCAGTTGTGTTCTGTTCCCGGATTCCAGACGCTGGTGAGGGTGGAAAGGGATACCAGCATGTCTGCGCGGAAATGAGAATTAAAGGGGATATCTTTCATCACTCCCGTGACATGGGCCGTGTCCTTTCCGTTGATCAGCAGGGTGTGGCCTATCGGTGAAACAGAACCGAAATATTTTTCGGCTGCGGACCTGGAGAGGATGATGCTGAAGGGGTCGTTGAGAGCGGTTCGCGGGTCGCCGCTGATCATCGGCAACGTGAAAACTGAGAAAAGGGAGGAGTCGGCGTAGGCGATGTTCTCTTCGCTGTATAGTCCGTGATCGTTCTGGACGATGAAGTAGTCGAGGAAAAAGCGGGCGGCTGCTTTTACTTCGGGGAATTCGTTCTGTAAAGCGGGGCCGAGCGGTGCGGAAGCGCTCTGGTAGTCGATGCCGGCCGGGGTATGGACGTCGGTGACGAGGCGATAGATATGGTCTTTGTTCCTGTTATAGCTGTCGTAACTGAGCTCAAAGCGGACGTATTGCAGGGCGAAAAAGCAGACCGATATGCCGGTGACGAGACCCAGTATATTGATAGCGGTAAAAACCTTGTGGGTGAGGAGGTAGCGGATCGCTATTTTGAAATAGTGGGAAAGTGCCATGGATAATCGGTTATAGAAGGAAGATAAGGTTTTTTGATTGTCGGGCAATGAATCCGGCGCCGGCGCGTTAGGAAATCGTTAACAAATCTGGAATAAACGTTGGAAGGACGGGAGTTGTCAAAAGGGGCCGAAATATCCGTGTAATTATGAAAAAATCCGTTGCTTTTTGTTTGATCGCCGGTTGTATTACGATCGTGTCCTGTAGTAAAAGATCATCGGGGCCTGATGAGGGGCATGGGGCCAGTTCGTTGTTCCCTTTGACCGCGGGGGATATGTGGTGCTATCAGGACTCGGTTTTTGCAGATACGGGACTGGAGGAGATAGACTACGATACGATGACGGTGAACAGTCAGCGCGTGCAGGACAATTTTGGTACGACCTATGTGGGCATCACGAATCCCGGAGGATGGTTCCAGGGGAGTTATATACAGGTGGACCCGTCCAACACTACGGTCTATGAAGTTGACAGTCCTGCGTATTCTCCGTACACGTTCTTTCAGGCGGTGCCGCAGGATGGACCGATCGGAACGGGGGCTGACTATTCGAATCCCGGTTGTCCGATACAATCCATACAGTATGGGTATTCAACGCCGGTGAGTGTCGCGGGATATTCCTGTTTGAAGAATGCGGAGGTCGTGACCGACTGCAACAATGTTATCCGGGAGGAGATATTTTCGTATCTGAGCCCCGGGGTTGGAGTGGTAAGGATAGAAGATTTTGTCGCGGATTCGACCAATGGGAACAAATTGTATCAGGAATATTCGCAGACGCTGACGAATAAGGTTTTGCATTGATGTATAAGACAATGTCCGGGCGAAAATTAGTGTGAAGGTGATAATATCAGCACGGTTTTTGCGTTAGATGGACAAACGAACCGTTATGAGGAAATATACTTTTTTGGTCGCGGCGGGCTGTGTGATGCTGGGGGTAGCCTGTCGTAAGAATACGTCCACTCCCGGTGGACAGACGGGGCAGCTGGTTGGAAATTATACTTTTCTCTATCTGACTACCAATATCAATGCGAGCGAGTCGGTGACTTATCTGGGGCAGACGGCCTCTGTGGTGCTTGTCGGCGGTTATAAAACCGTGCAGAACACCGGAACCGTGGTGTTTACCGCGGACTCTGCGATGGGCAACGGTATCGGCTATTCCTATGACACTACGGCGATGGAGATAAAGAATATACCCGGCACACCGACGGACACGAGCTATCAGCAGCTTTCAGATACGGTGCCGGCGACGTCTTCGTCGTCCAAGTATACGATCATCGGTACGGACTCCGTCTACTTCCCTGGTGGGGTATTGGGGACGGGGTCGGTGCTCGCCGGCTCGCCGATACCTGTTGCGCCTCCCACGGGCGGGCATTTTTCATTTGCCGGCGATACGCTGATTATCACTACCAGGATCAATACGACCTACCCGGATAATTCACTGGGTGTGCCTGCGACGGTCAATGCGAATGTGAACGCAACGATCAAACTTTTGAAGCAGTAAGGAATTCCGGAAAAAGAATTTTCGTATATTGAAACAGCGTAGACGATCTCTGCGCTGTTTTGCATATGAAAAATACACGTCGCAATTTCCTTCAGCAAACCACGGCCCTGGCTGGCGGGGCGCTTATTTTACCTTCACTTGGCATTCAGCCCTGGGGCAATCGAACAACGGTATCTGCAGCCGATAAGATCAATATCGGCGCCATCGGCATCAACGGCATGGGCTGGGCGGACCTGAAGGCCGCAATAAAGCAACCGGGTGTCAATGTCGTGGCGCTTTGCGACGTGGACAAGAATGTGCTGGACAAGCGGATGAAAGAGCTGGCGGACATGAAGGTGGATACCAGCGGCATCAAGACCTGTGGGGACTATCGCAAGCTCCTGGAACGAAAGGATATCGATGCGGTGATCATCGGTACGCCGGACCACTGGCACGCGCTGATCATGATCGAGGCCTGTCAGGCCGGGAAGGATGTCTATGTCGAAAAACCGGTCGGCAATTCCATTGGAGAGTGCCGGGCGATGATCGCGGCACAGCAGAAATACAACCGGGTGGTGCAGGTAGGCCAGTGGCAGAGAAGCCAGCAGCATTTCAAAGATGCCGTTGATTTCGTTCACTCCGGGCAGTTAGGAAATATACGCACTGTCAAGGTATGGTGTTACCAGGGATGGATGAAGCCCGGGCCGAAAGTTCCCGACAGTGCGCCGCCGGCGGGAGTGGATTATGCGATGTGGCTTGGTCCTGCGCCAACGAGGCCGTTCAATTCGAGCCGTTTTCATTTCAATTTCCGGTGGTTCTGGGATTATGCAGGGGGGCTGATGACGGACTGGGGCGTGCACCTGCTGGACTATGGGCTGCTGGGTATGAAGGCGGAGACGCCGAAGACGATCGCGGCGCTGGGGGGCAATTTCGCTTACCCGGACCTGTATGAGGAGACGCCGGATACGCTGACGACCCTTTACGAGTTCGACACGTTCAACCTGGTATGGGACCATGCGATGGGCATCGACAATGGCTCATATGGCAGGGATCACGGAATTGCCTATATCGGCAATAACGGTACGCTGGTGCTGAGTCGCGGAGGATGGGAGGTGATCGAAGAGAAGCAGAGCAAGAGCAAGGTCGGCAAGCCGTTTGCGAAAGTGATGGACAACGGGCTGGATAATCATATGGCCAATTTTATCAGCGTTGTCCGGAGCCGGAAACTGGAGGAGCTGCGTTGTTCGGTGCAGGAAGCTTCTCATGTAGCGACAGTCGCGCAGATGGGGAATATCAGTCTCCGCTGCGCTCAGCGGCTGGCCTGGGACCGGGAGGCGGGCCAGTTTGCCGATGCGGGGGTCAACGAAAAGTTCCTGATGAAGGAGTACCATAATGGATACAGGTTACCAATCGTTTAGGGAAACCAGGGGAAAAAATGACCCGGGAAGGGGATTATAGTAGGAGGAAATTTGCCCTTATAGGGGGTATTTACGACATTTCAGAGGACGAGAGGATGTCTTAAGTATTTTATAACAATTTGTCCTAACGTCTTGTTAAACCCATTGGGAGTAGCCGCCTATCCGGGCGGACATCAAATTTTTCCCGCATTTTTGCCGTTTAACAATTAAACTTTGGGAACCCCACTATGAAGAAACTCGCTGCTATAGTAGTCATTGTATTTGGATGCAGGGTGGCAGATTGTCAGGGCATTGCCGGAGCGGCTAAGGATACGATCAGGGAGGTGAGTTTGGCCACGGGCTGGGGCTCAAAGGCGGATACGGTTCCGCGGATCAACTGGAGCCAGGGGCTGCCTGCATGGAAGCAGCCATTCCCGTACAGGTCATTTTTTGTTCCGGCGGTGATGATCGCCTATGGTGCGACAGCCGTGCACAATGGCACGCTGCAGAAGTTCAATGGATCGGTGAAGGAACAGGTCTGGGAAGATAATCCGCACAGCAAGACGCATATCGACAATTTTCTGATGTTCAGCCCGGCGCTGGCCGTATATGGCCTGAATGCGATGGGTATACATGGTCAGCACAATTTTAAGGACAGGACGATGATCTACCTGTTGGCGAATGTTTTCGCGCAGGGGACCGTATTCTCGGTAAAGGGCTGGTCGAAAGAGATGAGGCCTGACGGATCGGATCGGATGTCTTTCCCGTCCGGCCATACGGCTGAGGCTTTCGCTTCCGCGGAGTTTATGCGGCTGGAGTACAAGGATGTGTCGCCATGGTATGGCGTTGCCGGTTATGCGCTGGCTACGGCGACGGGTGCGTTGCGGATGTATAACAACGCTCACTGGTTTAGCGACGTGGTTGCCGGGGCCGGGGTTGGGATCGCGTCGACGCGTCTGGCGTATTGGCTATATCCCAGGATGCAGCACTGGTTCGGAAAGAAAGAGACCGGCGACCGGGGGCCTGTGACGATGCTGACGCCTACCTATCAGAATGGGGCGATTGGTCTATCCTATATTAAAGTTTTTTAGGAACCGGGGGCAAGCCCCCGGTCTTTATTTTTTTCCTATTGCATATTGGATGCCTGCCAGGATATGGTGCAGGAAGAGCGGGTCGGACCAGGACGCATCGGTGTGACCGAAGCCTGTATAGAATGACCTGCCGCCTTCGAACTCGTGGTACCAGGCGATGGGGTGGTTGTCACCATTGGCGCCGCCTGTGTAGGAGGTTTCGTCCAGCCGGAGAAGGACCTTGATGCCGGGGTTATAGTATTTGTAGTTGTACAGTTCGTCGAAATGCGTCCAGGGGTCGGGAAGACCCTTGGTGGCCGCATTGTCCTTGTCGACAACGATGACCCTGGCCTCCTGCTGTTTGGGATGGGATTTGAAATATCCGCCTACCAGGTCGCCGTACCACTGCCAGTTGTATTCACAGTCTGCGGCGGCGTGGACGCCGACGAAACCATGTCCGTCGTGGATGTAATCCTGGAGCGCCTTTTCTTGGTCGGGGCCGAATACCTTGCCTGTGGGGCTAAGAAAGATCAGGGCTGCGTATTGCTTGAGTGTCTTTTTGCGGAACATCAGGGAATCGGTGGTGGTGTCGACCGCGAAGCCATTCTCTGCGCCCAGTTTTTTGATGGCTTCGATCCCTGTCGCGATGCTGGCGTGGTGGTAGCCGTTGGTCTTTGAGAAGATCAGCACTTTGGGCTGTCTCTTGTGGTGGATCGTGGTGAAGGCTGTGCTGATGATAAGGAGGGCCAGGACTGCGGTTGCTATTTTTTTCATGGCAAATCTGGTATTAAAAAGAAACCCGGGCTTGCGCCCGGGATGCTGTGTTATTTTTTGAGGGTCATGATGTAGGTGACGATGGTCCGGACGTCATCGGCTTTCATGGCCGGATGGGGAGTCATCGGTACTGTTCCCCAAACGCCGCTACCGCCGGAGATGACTTTTTTGACGAGGCGGTCGATCGTAGTGTCGGCTGCGGGAGCATATTTGGCTGCTACGTCGCTGTAGGCGGGTCCGATGGTAGCGCCGCTGGATTCTTTCTGCATGCGGTGGCAGGTGGTACAGTCGCTGCCGGCGATCAGTTCGAGGGCTTTGTCGCTGTTGGCTGAGGTGGCAGGTGCGGCTGCGGGAGCAGCAGCGGCGGTGTCTTTGTTCTCTGTAGCTTTTGTTTCTCCGTTATTCCCGCAAGCGGCCATCAGGACGGCGGCAGACAGGACGACTACTAATTTTTTGCTCATAGTATTCTAATTTGGTGTAATGATGAAGCGCATCGAAATTAGCTCAAACCGAGCACTTTGCGGTTAAATTTTTCGTCGCTGCCGGTGCCGGCGAAGTCGTCGAAGGCTCTTTCGGTGACGCGGATAATGTGGTCCTTTATAAAAGGAGCGCCTTCACGGGCTCCGTCTTCAGGGTGTTTGAGGGCGCATTCCCATTCGAGTACGGCCCATCCTTTATAGTCGTATTGGGTGAGCTTGCTGAAGATGCTTTTGAAGTCAACCTGTCCGTCGCCAAGCGAGCGGAAGCGGCCGGCGCGGTTGACCCAGCCCTGGTAGCCGCCGTACACGCCTTGTTTGCCGGTGGGATTGAATTCGGCATCCTTTACATGGAACATGCGGATCCTTTCGTGATAGTTGTCGATATATTCCAGGTAGTTGAGGCATTGCAATACGAAATGAGAGGGATCGTATAGCAGGCAGGCGCGAGGATGGTTGCCGGTGTGTTCGAGGAACATCTCGTAGGTGACGCCGTCGTGCAGGTCTTCACCAGGGTGTATCTCGTAGCATAGGTCTACGCCGTATTTGTCGAATTCGTTGAGGATGGGCATCCAGCGGGCTGCCAGCTCTTTGAAGCCGGTCTCGACGAGGCCTGCGGGGCGCTGGGGCCAGGGATAGACGGTGGGCCAGAGGAGCGCTCCGCTGAAGGTCGCGTGGGCATTGAGGCCTAAGTTAGCCGAAGCTTTTGCCGCATATTTCAGCTGCTGCACGGCCCATTCCTGTCTTGCCCCGGGGTTGTTGTGGACGGATGCAGGAGCGAAGCCGTCGAAGAGCGCGTCGTAGGCGGGGTGGACGGCGACCAGCTGTCCCTGAAGGTGGGTGGAGAGCTCGGTGATCCGGAGGCCTGCAGCGTTGACGACGCCTTTTATCTCGTCGGCGTAGGTCTTGCTTTCGGCTGCCTTTTGCAAGTCGATGACGCGTCCGTCCCAGCTGGGTATCTGTACGCCGATATAGCCGTGGCCGGCGGCCCATTTGCAGATATTTTCGAGGTTGTTAAAGGGTGGTTGGTCGCCCAGGAACTGGGCGAGGAAGATACCGGGTCCTTTGATCGTGGTCATTTGATACTATTTTTATGGTTAGTTGGACAATCCATAGGCCATGGCTTATTGTGGAATTTCGAAGAAGGTCCATTTTTCCATGCTTTCGTTGCTGCGAATGACGTTGTCGATAAACGCCATCCCGCGGACGCCTTCTTCGACGGTGGGGTAGTCTTTTTCTTCGGGTGTAGGCTGTCTGCCTTCGAGTTTTGCGGCGAGGGTCAGCGCGAAATTCCGATAGAGGTTGGCAAAGGCTTCGAGGTATCCTTCCGGATGGCCGCCCGGGGTGCGGGTATTCTGTTTGGCGTATGAAGAGAGCCAGGGCTGGCCTGCGCGATAGATCTGGGTCGGCTGGTCTAGCCATTTTACCAATAGGGTATTGGGCTCCTGCTGCGCCCATTCGAGGCCGCCTTTTTCGCCATAGAGGCGAATTTTGAGGGCGTTCTCTTCACCGGCGGCTATCTGCGAGGCGACTAAAATGCCGGTGGCGCCGTTGTCGAAGCGCAGCAGGACGTTGCCGTCGTCGTCGAGCGCGCGGCCTTCGACCATGATGCTGAGGTCGGCGCAGAGCTGTTTGATCTGGAGGCCGGAGATGTATTCTGCCAGGTGTGCCGCGTGCGTGCCGATATCGCCCATTGCCCCGGCTTTTCCAGAGCGGGAGGGGTCGGTGCGCCATTCGGCCTGTTTGCTGCCGTCCTTTTCGGAGAGGCGGCTAAGCCAGCCCTGCGGATATTCAACATATATCTTGCGGACCTTTCCGAAGGCGCCTTCTTTTACCATTTGGCGGGCCTGTTTGACCATCGGATAGCCGGCATAGGTATGGGTGAGGCAGAGGAGCAGGCCGGTCTGCTGTACCTTATTTTTCAGCATGATCGCTTCTTCGAGAGAGAAGGTCATGGGTTTTTCGATGACCACGTTGAAGCCGTTGTCCAGCGCCAACATTGCGGGGGCGAAGTGGGCGTGGTTGGGTGTTACGATAGCAACAAAATCCATTCGCCGGTCGGCGGGCAGGGCAGCTTCTTTCCGGATCATTTCTTCGTAGGACAGGTAAACGCGGTCGGCGGGAAGGAAAAGATCTTTTCCGGACTGGCGGGCGTTCTCGGGGCTGCTGCTGAAGGCTCCGCAGACCAGCTCGATCAGGCCATCCATATTGGCAGCGATGCGGTGAACGGCGCCGATGAAGGCGTTACGACCGCCGCCGATCATTCCCATTCTAAGCTTTCTATTCATGATACTGATAAATTTATTAGAATATAATTGTTGGATTTTTCCGGTGATCGCAATTTAGGCGGTTTTTTAATATAAATCGATTACATTTAAGCAATAAAACGATTTTGCCATGACTTCAACCTCTGCCATTCAACGTAATAAGCTTTTTGTTGCAAGCTGTCTTGCGCTGCTGGTCACTTCTCTTTCATTTGGTATCCGGGCGGGTGTTCTGGATTTGCAGGGCAAAGAATTTCATTTGAATGTCTCTCAGCTGGGGACGATCGCCGCCACAGCTTTCTGGGGATTTCCACTAGCCATTATCGTGGGTGGGATGGTAGTAGACAGTATTGGTATGAAGAAACTGCTGGTCTCTGCGTTTGTGTTTCACCTGGCGGGGATACTGCTAACCATTTTCGCCAAGGGGTATTGGGGGCTGTTTCTCTCTACACTTTTGATAGGCATTGCGAACGGGACGGTTGAAGCGGCCTGTAATCCGCTGGTAGCCTCGTTGTATACGGAGAATAAGACGACGAAGCTGAATCATTTTCATCTGTGGTTCCCGGCAGGTATCGTCATCGGGACGCTGACGGTCTTTTTATTGAATAAGGTGCTGGCGGGTGGTGCTGCGCCATATTGGGTCTCGCAGGTCGAGGTCGGGGTGATGCTGATACCGACGTTGATCTACGGCTATCTGTTCTCCGAGCTGAAGTTCCCGGTGACCGAGCGGGTGGCGGCGGGTGTCAGCACGCAGGATATGTATAAGGCGTTGTTCAATCCGCTATTCCTGTTCATGATCGTCTGTATGTTCGGGACGGCGATAACCGAGCTTTTTACTAATCAGTGGACGGACGTGCTGTTCAGGACGGTTACGGACAATGCGATCCTCATCCTGACTTTTGTGGCGGCTGTTCAGGCGCTGGGAAGGGCGTTTGCGGCACCTGTGGTCCACAGGCTGGCGCCGCAGGGCGTGCTGTTGATCTCGGCGATCTTATCGGCCCTGGGGATCTATCTGCTGATACACCTGCATGGTTCGGCGATCTTTGGAGCGGCGATCATTTTCGGGCTTGGAGTGGCGTTCTTCTGGCCTTGCATGATCGGTTTTGTAGCCGAGAACCTGCCCAGGACGGGTGCCGTGGGGTTGAACCTGATGGGAGGAGCGGGGATGTTCGGGGTCTCGATATATATGATGTTCATGGGTGGCTATTATGACCATCTCATGATCCGGAAGCTGCCCCCGGGAGCTTCTTTGGATGCCTATAGAAGCGCGGCTCCGGGATCGGATATGGCCAGGGCCTTCAATGATGCAAGGTCTGCGGCGGGGCCTGAGGTGCTGAGCACGACCCTGGTGATCCCGGTGGTGCTGATCATTGCATTTGCGGGTCTTGTGATCTTTATGCGCAAAAGGAAAAAATCAGCTATTTTAATTGCGCCGGGAATGCAGAATCTTTCGTAAATTCCAACTTTATTTGTTGACCCGTTTTAACTGTGACGTGACCAATATTATGTCCAATCAACCCTCGAGACGTCTTGCTATTAAAAACATCGTTGCGGGCACTGCGGCCCTTGGAACAGCAGGACTGTCTTCTCTCAACGCATCTGCAGAGGCTATAAACAGCGCAAAAGTGAAATTAAAAGGTAATATCAATCACTCCGTATGCCGGTGGTGCTACGGGGATATCCCATTGGATGATCTTTGTATAGCGGTGAAGAAGATCGGGTTCGGCGCGATCGATCTGGTAGGGCCGAAGGACTGGCCGACGCTCAAGAACCATGGCATATTTTCTTCCATGTGTAACGGCGCGGAGATAAGTCTCACCAAGGGGTGGAATCATACCGAATATCATCCTACGCTGATCAAAAGCTACCTGGAGCATATCGAGCTGGTGGCCAAGGCGGGGTACAGGAATCTCATTTGTTTTAGCGGCAACAGAGAGGGCATGGACGACGAGACCGGCCTGAAGAATTGTGTGGATGGTCTGAAACAGATATTGAAGCTTGCGGAGGAAAAAGGCGTGATCATCCAGATGGAGTTGTTGAACAGCAAGGTCAATCACAAGGATCAGATGTGCGACAATACCAAGTGGGGGATCGAACTGGTGAAGCGGATAGGGTCGGAGAATTTCAAGCTGCTGTACGATATTTATCATATGCAGATCGACGAAGGGGATGTGATCCATACGATCAACGACGGGCATTCCTATTTCGGACACTATCATACCGGCGGGGTTCCGGGAAGGCATGAGATCGACGATACGCAGGAGCTGCACTATCCGGCTATTATGCGGGCGATCGTCGCGACGGGGTATAAAGGATATGTGGCGCAGGAGTTCATCCCTTCATGGCCGGACAAGCTGAAGGCGCTGAAGGAAGGGATTAAGATCTGTGATGTTTAGCCGTGGTATCCGGTGGGGGAGGCTGCGAGAATACAGGAAGGTCGCGGTCCGGTTGAATGTTGGGTATATTAATATGTAAATTTAACACTAAAACAAATAGCTAACGATTATGGCTGACAACACGTATGATGCGATCGTAATTGGGTCGGGGATCAGTGGCGGCTGGGCTGCAAAAGAACTCACGGAGAAAGGGCTCAAGGTGATCATGCTGGAAAGGGGACGGAATATCGAGCATATCAAGGATTATGTGAACGCCAATAAGGAAGCCTGGGACTATCCTCACCGCGGGCGTGCAACTGAACAGATGAAGAAGGATTACCCGGTATTAAAGCGGGATTATCCGTTGAATGAAACAAATTTAGATTACTGGGTAAAGGACAGCGAGTGTCCGTATACCGAGACCAAGCGTTTTGACTGGTTCAGGGGCTATCATGTCGGGGGGCGTTCGTTGATGTGGGGGCGGCAGAGCTACCGGTGGAGCGATTTTCAGTTCGAGGCGAATGCCAAAGAGGGGATCGGGGTCGACTGGCCGGTTCGTTATAAAGATATCGAGCCCTGGTATACCTATGTTGAGAAGTTTGCGGGTATCAGCGGGTCCAACGAGAATATTCCGCATCTTCCGAACAGCCATTTTCTTCCGCCGTATGATATGACCTGTGTGGAGAAGGATATATCGGCCCGTCTGAAGGAGCATTATAAAGGGATGCGGCATATGATCATCGGCCGGGTGGCGAATATCACTGTTCCCCATGAAGGCAGGCCGGGCTGTCAGTTCCGTAACAAGTGCTGGCTGGGCTGTCCTTTCGGGGGTTATTTCAGCACACAGTCCTCGACATTGCCTGCGGCGATGAAGACAGGGAATCTGACGCTGCGTCCCTGGTCGATCGTCACGAAGATCCTGTATGATAAGGATACCAGGAAGGCTACCGGGGTTGAAGTGCTGGATGCGGAGACCAACCAGACGTACACCTACAAAGCGAAGGTCGTCTTTTTGAATGCCTCTACGCTGAACAGCGCCTGGATACTAATGAACTCTGCTACGGACATATGGCCTGACGGACTGGGCAGCAGCAGCGGCGAGTTGGGGCATAACCTGATGGATCATCATCTTGGTGTAGGGGCCAGTGGCCGGGTTGACGGATACGAGGACAAGTATGTATTTGGGCGTCGTGCGAATGGGATCTATATTCCCCAGTTCAGGAATATCAACGGTGACAAGCGGGACTATCTGCGTGGCTTTGGCTACCAGGGTGGCGGTCTGCGGGCCGGATACGAGCATATGCCGGTGGCGGAATACACCATTGGTAAAGAGTACAAGGAGTCGTTGACGGAGCCGGGTCCCTGGCAGATGAATATCGGTGGTTTTGGCGAGATCCTTCCCTATCATGAGAACAAAGTGACGCTGGACAAGACGAAGAAGGATAAGTGGGGGCTGAATATATTGAATATCGACTGCGAGCTGAAGGAGAACGAGCTGAAGATGAGAAAGGATATGGAAGCGGATGCGGTGGAGATGCTGGAGGCATGTGGTGTCAAGGATGTCAAGAGCCGCAGTGACAATCCTTTCCCCGGCAGGGGTATCCATGAGATGGGAACGGCCCGCATGGGTAAGGACCCGAAGACCTCGGTGCTCAATTCTTTCAACCAGGTCTGGGATGCTAAAAATGTTTTTGTAACGGACGGTTCCTTCATGGTCTCTGCTAACTGCGTAAATCCTTCGCTGACCTATATGGCATTTACCGCAAGGGCGGTGGACCATGCGGTGAGCGAGCTGAAAAAGGGAAATATCTAACTAATTTAAAAAGAAACATTATGAATAGAAGAGACGCGATTGCCCGGGTAAGTCTTCTGCTCGGGGGAGCCATATTAGGCACGGAAGCTTTTCTTTCGGGCTGTACCAATGCCCCCGACAAGAAGATCGGCGGGGCTGGCACCAATTTCTCCAATGACGATATCGCTTTCTTTGACCAGATAGCGGAAACGATCCTGCCCAGGACGGATACGCCCGGGGCGAAGGATGCCAAGGTCGGGGAGTTCATGGCCCGGATCGTAAAGGATTGTTATACTGACAAAGACCAAAAGGTCTTTTTGGACGGCATGCAGGCCCTGAACGATGCGAGCCAGAAGAAGAATGGCAAGTCCTTTATGGATAGCACGCCTCAGCAGCAGCACGATCTCCTGGTCGACCTGGACAAAGAGCAGAAGGCGTATATGGATAAGAAGGGCAAGGACGATCCGTCCCATTATTTCCGGATGATGAAGGAGCTGACGCTCTGGGGTTATTTTACTTCGGAGCCTGGCGCAACGAAGGCGCTGAGGTATGTGGCTGTGCCTGGAAAATGGGAAGGTTGTATCGACTACAAGAAGGGTGACAAGGCCTGGGCTACGACCTAGTCAATAATCTACTTATAGATAGGTAAAGGGACGCAGCTGCGTCCCTTTTTCATTTTTATGCATGATAACCCTTATGCCTAATGCATCTTACAAAAAAACATATGTTAATGACCGTTAACGTTAGATCCTTAATGTGTCAGAATTGGTTAAAATAATATTAATTTTAGTTACTCCGATCGGCGTAGCTTCGGGTCGATATATGTTGGTCGAATCAGTAAACATTATCCATGTCAACATTCTAATTTCTTGCGTATGCCATTCAAAACTACTGCCCCACTAAGGGTGGGCTTATTTCTATGTCTTTTAGTCTCCAGTCTTCATCTTTTCGCCCAGAAAAAAATTACAGGTAGGGTCATCAGCACCGCAGACAAGCAGCCTGTTGTAGGCGCCACCGTGCAGGTCAAGAACGGAAAGACCGCTGTTCAAACCGGTGGGGATGGGATTTTTATGATCGATGCCGGCGACAACAGCACGCTGGTCATTTCATCGATCGGCTTTGAAAAAATTGAGATCCCCGTAGCGGGCAGGGCTTCGCTGGGGGATATTTCGATGGCGACCACCAATGCTCAATTGAACGACGTGGTGGTGACGGGTTATGCTGTGCAGCGGAAAAAGGATCTGACCGGCGCCGTTGCTATTGTAGACCTGCAGGATGCCAGGAAGCAGCCGGTCCCTGATGTTGTGAATATGCTTCAGGGGCAGGCTTCGGGTGTATCTGTCGTCAGTTCGGGTCAGCCAGGTCAGGCGCCGCTGATCCGTATCCGTGGTTTTAATTCGTTTGGGAACAACACCCCTCTCTATGTTGTGGACGGTGTACCGACACAGAATGTAAGTGATCTGAACCCAAACGATATAGCCAGCATGCAAATCCTGAAAGACGCGGGCGCCTCTTCTATTTATGGAGCGCGTGCTTCAAATGGCGTTATAATAATAACGACGAAGAGGGGGACGGGTAAGGTCAAAGTATCGTATGACGGGTATTACGGCACGCAGGTGCCCCAGGGAGGGAACGTAAATCATATCCTTAGTCCTACCGAGGGCGGGCAGCTGTTGTATAAGGCGCAGCAAAACAACAACACGCTGCAGGCGGGCAATCCTTCCAACCAGGTACCACTCGGCAATACGATCTATGGCACCGGGCCCACACCCGTACTGCCGGACTGGCTGGTCAACGGTGATTACAACGGAGTAACTTATACCGGTGGTTTCAAGGACGGTGATCCGGCGGCTGACCCGACGCGGTATTCTGCCGATCCGACGGGGAAAAATTACTACCAGATCGCCAGGGCCAACAAGGGAGGGACGGACTGGTATCACGAGATTTTCAAGAAGGCGCCCATCCAGCAGCATAATATTTCGGTGGCCGGAGGCAACGACCAGGGCAGCTATCTTTTCTCGCTGAACTATTTTAACCAGCAAGGAACGCTGATCAACACGTATCTGAAAAGGTATACGATAAGGGCGAATACGTCCTATAAGATAGGCAGCAGGATCCGGGTAGGGGAGAACCTTGCCTATTCTTCGGTAGAGAACCCGCAGGCGAACGGCGGTATCCTGGTGGAAGGAAGTGCAGTCGGTTATGCGATGCGGGAGAACCCCATCATCCCTGTATACGATATCCAGGGAAATTTTGCGGGGTCTTCGCCGAAAGGACTGAACAACCCGCGCAATCCGGTGAGCATACAAAAGACCACGGCCAATGACCGGGGAATAGCGGGTCGCCTGTTTGGCAACGTGTACGGCGAAGTCGACGTCCTAAAGGGGCTTACCTTCCGGACCAGCTTTGGCGGTGAGTCCTATAACGGATGGAACCATTTCTATCATACTCCAGACTATTACGATGCGGAGCCGCAGTATACTACTCCTTCCTATACGGAACAGTCTTACAATGGCTTCAACTGGACCTGGACGAATACGGCGAGCTACAACTGGGTCAAGGGGGACCATAATCTGAAGTTGGTCGGCGGTATGGAGGCCTATAAGTTCATCAATCATAATTTGGGCGGTACGACGCTGGGTTCCTTTACCAATGATCCGAATGCCGTGAACCTGTCAACCGGCACGGGTACCACTACCAACTACAGCAACAGCAATGCTATCATCAATTTCAACCCGAACAGTCCCAACTATCAGGCTCCAGTAGGTGCAGGAGAAAGCCTTGTTTCGTATTTTGCGAGGGCCGACTATGTTTTCAAGGAGAAGTACCTGCTGGGTGCGACCTTCCGTCGGGACGGCTCTTCGAAGTTCATTACCAACCGCTGGGGTAATTTTTATGCCGTCAGTGCGGGCTGGCGCATCTCCCAGGAAGATTTCATGCGGGACGTGACCTGGATATCCGACCTGAAGATCCGTGGTTCATACGGTATCATGGGCAATCAGTTCAATGCGCTAGGGACCAATTCCTATACGCTCTATGGGTCCAACAAGCAAACAACCTATTACGATATCAACGGCACGGGTAATTCGCTGGTCTATGGTATGGCGTCTTCGCAGATCGGCAATCCCGATGCGAAATGGGAGCAGGACGGGAATACCAACATTGGATTTGATCTGACCATTCTGCAGGGCAAGCTGTCGATCAGCGCGGACTGGTATAATAAGAGCATCAAGGACCTGCTGTATCAGTTGACGCTGCCTGGTACGCAGGGGGCTGCGATCGTGCCGGCTTACAACGTGAGCAAGATGAAGAATACGGGTATCGACGTTATGGTCAATGGCCAGACCGATATTACCCGCGACCTGAAATTTACGGGATCGGTGACCTTTACGACGATCAACAATAAGATCACGCAGGTGAATGCGAATGGAACTCCTTATTTCGACGTCGATTCGCGCCGGTTTAACGGAAGCTATATCGTGAGGAATGAGGTGGGTCATCCGGTAAGTGCTTTCTATGGATATAAGGTCATTGGTTTCTGGAACAGCCAGGCGGAGATCGATGCGGCGAATCAAGCTGCTGCAAAGGCCTCCAACGGGAGGGTGACCACTTATCAGGCGGATGCCGGCGTGGGTCGTTTCCGCTATGCCGACGGCAACAACCAGGGATGGATCAACGACAGCAGCAAGAGCTTTCTCGGCAATCCGAGTCCTAAGTTCACCTATGGGTTCAACCTGGGCCTGACCTATAAGAATTTTGATTTTACTGTTTTCTTCTACGGGGTTTATGGCAACGATATCTGGAACAACGTGAAATGGTGGACGGATTTCTATGCATCTTTCCCGGGGGCGGCCAGCAGCAAGACGGCACTTTACAATTCCTGGACCTTCGACAATCATAACGCCAAGGCGCCGATACAGGATGCGGTCAACGGCAGCAATGCCAGTACGAATACGGTGCCCAATTCTTATTTCGTCGAAAAGGGCTCCTATCTGAGGGCCAAGAACATAACGCTTGGATATACGTTCAACAATGTTCGTGCGGGGAAGGCCAGCATTTCCAAGATCAGGGCTTATCTGCAGGCGGCGAATCTGTTCACGGTCACGAAGTATTCGGGAGTAGATCCGGAGATATCGGTCAATCCCATGAACGGGCAGAATGGAGCGACGGACTTTGGGGTAGACGAGGGTTCATACGCCAATCCGCGCCAGTACCTGTTAGGTCTCCAGATCCAGTTCTAAAATTATTTGTAACGTAAAAAGAAAGAAAATGTCTATTAAAAAATATATAGGTATCCTATCGGGTTTTTCTGTCGGTGCGGCAATTGTGATAGCGGGCTGCAGCAAGGGATTTTTGGACAAGCCGGCGCAGGGTGCGTTGACCTCGGGCCAGATCAATAACAAGGACGGTCTTACGGCGTTGTTGAATGGCGCTTATGCGGTGCTGGACGGCCAGGGGCAAAATAATACGGCAATCGGGGGCGGGAATCCCTGGGAGGCTTCTCCGTCGAACTGGATATATGGCAGTGTTGCCGGTGGCGACAGTCACAAGGGCAGCAGTATCAGCGACCAGCCTCCGATCGTGCCCATCGCGAATGCGCAGGAGATACCGGCGAATGGATTTTTCAACAACAAATGGCGGGCGCTCTATGAAGGCGTAACGCGTTGTAACAATGTGCTGAAGACGATAGCGATCTCGCCTACGGTGTCGGCCGCCGACAAGAAGGAGTTCGCTTCCGAGGCCAAATTCCTTCGGGGACACTATTATTTCGAGCTGAGGAAGTTCTTCCATATGGTACCCTGGATCGACGAGAACACGACGGATTTCCGGCAGCCGAACAATGTGGATATTTTTCCGAAGATCGAGCAGGATTTCCAGGCAGCCGTCGATAGTCTGCCGGCCGTGCAGCCGTCTGCGGGCAAGGCCAATAAGTGGGCAGCGTTGTGTTACCTGGGCAAAACATATCTCTATGAGAAGAAGTACGCTCAGGCGAAAGCCGCCTTTGACCAGGTCATCCCTTCGGCATATGGCGGGCCGGGTGCAGGCGGGGTGACTGCCAACAACCTGCCGTATGGGTTGACAGACCGGTTCGAGGATAATTTTGATGCCGCCACAAAGAATAGCAAAGAGTCAGTTTTCGCGATACAGATGACGGCGAATGATGGTACAAACTCGATCGCCAATGCCAACGGGGGTGACATGTTGAATTTCCCGTATAACAGTCCTTTCAGGTGCTGCGGGTTCTTTCAGCCTTCCATTGATCTGGCGAACTCGTATCGGACGGATGCCACTGGCCTGCCCTATGTAAGCGACTACAATTCGCACCCGGTAAAGAACGACCAGGGATTGAAGACCAGCGATCCTTTCACTCCGGATGCGGGTAATCTCGATCCCCGTATTGACTGGACGATTGGGCGCCGGGGTATTCCTGTCCACGACTGGGGCAACCATCCAGGTAACAACTGGATCCGGGACCAGGGATCTGCCGGTCCGTATTCCAACAAGAAGAATCTTTACTGGCAGGGTAATGCGGGCACCTATTCCGATCAGAGCTCGTGGGCTCCCGGTTCTGCCATCAATTATTGTATCATCCGTTTTGCCGATGTACTGCTGATGGCTGCCGAGGCGGAAGCGCAGCTGAGCAACTATGCGCAGGCGGAGACCTATGTAAATGCGGTCAGGGCACGGGCGGCGAATCCTGCCAACATATTGTACAAGTACATTGATGACAGTCATCCGATGGCCGGGTTCTCCAGCACGCCTGCTGCAAATTATGTGATCGGTTCTTATGCCCCCGGCTATTTTACTTCGGCGACGGCGCTGCCGGCCATTTATTTCGAGCGCAAGTTGGAACTTGCGTGCGAGGGTCACCGGTTCTTCGATCTGGCCCGGTGGGGGATCGCGGCCCAGACAATGAACTCGTATTACCAATACGAGCGGCAGTACACCGGTGATCTTTCGACGGGTAATTTCACATCGGGCAAGAATGAGTATTTCCCGATACCGCAGCAGCAGATCGATCTGTCTAACGGAACGTTGAAACAGAACACTGGCTATTAAGGCAATGAAGAAATATCATATCGTGATCTTAGCAGCCGCCGGCCTTTTGGCCGGCGGCTGCCGTCAGGGGTATAGCAAGAATAAGGCCCACGCGGATGTGAGCGACGCGGCGATCGACAGGGGCGGGCAACTGGCCAGAACCTATTGCGGCAGCTGTCACGAGCTGCCCACGCCCGATATGCTGGATGCCAACAGCTGGGAGCAGGGAGTGTTGCCGCAAATGGGCCCCCGGCTGGGCATATTTCAATATATGAACAGGAGATACCCGAATAATATAGGCGACCCGAATGTGGGAAGGCAGGCATATCCCGACAGCGCCCGCCTTTCCAGTGCGGACTGGGGATCGATCGTTGCCTATTACACTTCACTTGCCCCGGACAGCCTGCCGGGGCAGCGACGGGATATGGAGATCGAGCCCGACACGGCCAGCTTTCACCTGGAAGACGCGGGTCCCGAAGGGCCGGGGCCGACTGGCGTCACCGGGCCGCCGGCGACCTGTTTTATACGGTATGACGACCGGTCGGCCCGGGTGATCACGTCGGATATTCTGAGGCATACCCTGGACATCTGGGATCCGGGGTTAAGGCATGAAAAAAGCCTGCTGACAGGCGGGTCCATTGTGGATATGGTTGCAGACAGTGCCGGCTATTTTGTTTGCAACATCGGGCCATTTGGGCCCAATAATGCACCGGCGGGTCATATCGATCGTCTGGGGCTTCCGATGACTGTGGCGACCAGTGGCCGCCCGCTGCCGATAGTGGCGGACAGTCTGGTCAGGCCTGTGGCGCTGGCGAGGGGCGATATCAACGGCGATGGGCTCCCGGACCTTGTGGTCAGCGAATTCGGCTTTATCCGGGGACAGCTGGCGTGGTTGGAGAACAAGGGTGGAGGCCGGTATGAAAAGCGGGTTCTGCGGAACGTCCCAGGGGCGGTAAGGTCTGTGATCGGAGACTACAACGGAGACGGACTCCCCGATATCTGGGCCCTTTTTGCGCAGGGCGACGAAAGTATTATTGTCTATCTTAACAAGGGGCACGGCATATTCGAGGAAAAGCGGGTCCTCCGCTGGCCGCCCTGTTATGGTTCCAGCTATTTTGAGCTGGACGATTTCAATAAAGATGGTTTTCCGGACATTCTATATACTTGTGGGGATAACGGCGATTATTCGCAGGTTTTAAAACCGTATCACGGCGTGTATATTTACCTGAATGACGGGCACGGTCATTTCAGCCTGGACTATTTCTTCCCGATAAACGGCTGTTATCGTGCCATGGCCCGGGATTTTGACGGGGACGGCGATCTGGATATTGCTTGTATTGCCTATTTTGCAGACTTCAGGGATCAACCGGATGAGGGGTTTGTCTATTTGAAGAACGAGGGGAAAAGCCGGTATAAGGCGTATGGCGTTCCCGGCACGGAGCGCGGCAGGTGGATAACGATGGATGTGGTCGACGCCGACGGGGACAGGAAGCCTGATATTCTTTTGGCCAATTGTTCTGTGGGACCGGGTTTTATGAAAGGCGCAGCGGACTGGAAGGCCGGCCCCGCCTTTGTGCTTTTGCGCAACCGTATGGGAGGTTCGAGATAATGATGGAGCATGTACAGGATCATTCAGCATATTATGCCGGCCGTCGTTCTGATGACCATGGCCTGGTCATCGTGCAAGCAATACCCGAGGAACAGATCGCATGAGGGGGTCTCCGAAAGCTCCATCCGAAGGGGTGAACGGCTTGCAAAGCTGTATTGTTCGTCCTGTCATTTACTACCGGATCCTTCTTTACTGGACTCGAAGAGCTGGGAAAGGGGCGTACTGCCGACCATGGGTCCGAGGCTGGGCATTTTCAGGTACCAGGGGTTCTTGTATCCCTCTTCCGTCTATGATCCTGCCATAGGAAGAAGCTTTTATCCTGCTGCTCCGCTGGTTGACGAGCAGGACTGGGGGCATATTGTCGATTATTTTTCTGCCACCGCCCCCGATACGTTACCCCGGCAGCCTGTTCATGAGCCAATTGCCAATGATCTTTCTCTTTTCGATGCTCTCGTGCCCGCGACGGGGCGCCGTGCGCCCGTGACCTGTTATGTTCATATCGATTCGCTTTGGGGAAGCAGGCAGCTGATCACCGGAACCATCGGTCCCGCTGCCATCCTCCGTTATGACCGGCGGCTGCAGCTGATAGATTCTACACCGGTAGACGGTTCGATCGTGGACATGCAGGGGACAGGAGATAGCGCCATCCTGTGTAATATCGGCAATATCAATCCCAACGACAGGAAGCTTGGCAGCGTCAGCGGGGCTGCTATCGATGGTGAAGGAAGGCTCAGGCTTGGGATACGGCCTTTGTTCACCGGTCTGCGCAGACCCGTAGAGGTGGTTGCTGCCCGTCTCAATGAAGACACGCTTACCGATTACCTGGTATGCGAATTCGGGAATTTGCGGGGAGCCCTGTCCTGGATGGAAAACAAGGGTGGGGGAAGGTATGAGCCACATATCCTGAGGGCGCAGCCCGGCGCTATAAAGGCTTATGTGCAGGATATCAACGGGGACGGAAAGCAGGATATCTGGGCGTTGTTTGCGCAGGGGGACGAAGGGATATGGGTATTTGTCAACAAGGGAAGGGGAATATTTGAAGAACGGTGTGTGCTGCGTTTGCCCCCCGTGTACGGATCCACTTATTTCGAGCTGGCGGATATCAATGGGGATGGTCATATGGATATTCTCTACACGTGCGGTGACAACGGCGACTATTCACAGGTCTTAAAGCCATATCATGGGGTGTATGTTTATCTGAATGATGGTGGGGATCATTTTAGTACCGGCTTCTTTTATCCGATAAACGGATGTTTCAAGGCGATGGCGCGGGATTTTGATGGAGATGGCGACCTGGATATTGCGGCTATTTCATTTTTCGCTGACTATCGTGACGCGCCTGAGGAAGGGTTTGTTTACCTCGAGAACAAAGGGAATATGCAATTTAAACCCCATTCGCTGCCGGCTGCGCAGCGCGGCAGGTGGCTGACCATGGATGCCGGCGACCTGGACGGAGATGGCCGGCCTGATATCGTGCTGGGAAATTTCTCCGTTGGCCCGGTCCAGTCGCGGTCTTCCGTGGACTGGAAGCAAGGTCCTCCTTTCCTGTTGCTTCGGAACAGGGGCGCGCGGCGTTAAGGCGGGCTATTTACCATTTTCTGCTCACATTCTTAAAGTCGCGTGTAATTCTTGCGGTCATACTGCCGGTAGTGTCCTTACCGGGCCGTACCATACGAACTTTGAACTCACATTCATAGAAGGTGGAATCCTTGAAATAGCTGACGTCCTTTACCTCGAATTTTACCCTGGCAGAGTCGGCGCCGACGCTTTGGTTGAGGAATTGCGCCATGGCTGTTTTCAAATGTCCCGGAACGTCGGGATCGGGGACAGGTCTTTCGCAGGCGCAGGCAAGTAGGACGGCTAAGGCCAGTGCATATCGCATGATGAATAAAAATTATAATAAAAAGTTAAAATAATACTATTTTATTATGTAATTTAAAACTTATTTTGACGACTGCTACACACTGTCCCATTGATGCATTTCACATTAGACCTATCCGAATGAAGGTTTGGTTTAAAATCTAAAATGCATTTGCTTATGCCATTCAAAACTAACGCTCTATGGAGAGGCTGTGTCTTTTTGCTATGCCTGCTCCTCAGCACCCCTCTCTTCGCTCAGAAGACCGTCACCGGAAAGATCCTCAGTAAAGGAGACAATCAGCCGATACCGGCGGCCACCATCCAGGTAAAAGGAACAAAATCAGCTACGCAGAGCGACGCCAACGGTCTTTTTTCCGTCCGGGTCCCGGACAATGCCACGCTGGTGATCTCTGCCGTAGGCTTCGACAAGCTGGAGGTCCCGGTCGCGGGCCGGACCAGTCTTGGCGAGATCACGCTTGCCACAATCACTTCGGCCCTGAATGAGATCGTCGTTACGGGTTACTCAACACAGAAAAAGAAGGACATCACCGGTAGTGTGGCTATTGTCAATGTGAAGGACATGAAGGCCATACCCTCCGGAAGTCCTGAACAGATGCTCCAGGGGCAGGCTTCCGGGGTTACGATCATTACCTCCGGTGCGCCCGGCGGACCCACGAATGTGTTCGTGCGCGGGGTAACTTCTTTTGGCAACACCGATCCTTTGTATATCATCGACGGTGTTCCAGGAGGGCTGCACGATCTGAATGCCAATGACATCGAGACCTTGCAGGTCCTGAAGGACGCGGGCGCCAGCTCGATATACGGGGTTCGTGGTTCGAATGGGGTTGTGATCATCACGACCAAGCGGGGGAAGGCCGGCAGGTCGACCATCACGTATGACGGGTACTATGGTACCCAGCGGCCGCTGGGTGGGAATCCTTTTCATCTGTTAAATTCACAGGAGCTGGCCAATGCTCTCTGGAAGGCCGAGATACAATCCGGGCAGGTCGCCGCCAACGGTAATCCAACCTCTGAGCAGTACGGCAATGGTGCGACACCGGTGCTGCCGGATTATATAACGCCCGGCGGCGCGCACGAGGGCGACGCTTCGGTGGATCCATCTCTCTACAATGTCGACTATAGCAAGGGGGATATTTACCAGATCACGAAGGCCAACAAGCAGGGGACCAACTGGTTTCACGAGCTGTTCAGGCCAGCCCTCATCCAGAGCCATACGCTTGCCATGAGCGGCGGTTCGGAAAAGTCCACTTATTATTTTTCGCTGGGGTATTTTGACCAGCAGGGGACCTTGCTGGAGACCTATCTCAAGCGCTATTCGGCCAAGATCAACACGACCTTCAATGTCAAAAAGAATGTCCGCGTTGGCGAAAATGCATATATTTTCTTTAAGAGTAACCCGCAGATCGGATATTTCCAGGAGAATGTGATCAACTATGACTATCGGGAGCAGCCGATCATTCCGGTCTATGACATAAAGGGCAACTATGCCGGCTCCAACGGACCTGAGCTGGGTAATTCGCCGAATCCGGTAGCCAATCAGCTGCGGACCAGCAATAACCGGGGCTATAACTGGGACATTTTCGGGAATGCCTGGGCTGAGGTCGACTTCCTGCAGCATTTCACGGCCAGGACGAGCTTTGGCGGGACGGTGGATAACGGGTACTACTATCAGTACACCTATCACACCTATGAGAACGCGGAGAATAACGGATCGAACGGCTTTGCCGAGGGGGCTTACTACAACAGCTCGTGGACCTGGACCAATACGCTCACCTATAGCAATACCTTCGGAAAGCACAACCTTAAGGTGCTTGGCGGAACGGAGTCTATCCGGTATTACGGCAGGAATGTCGGCGGTACCCGTATCAATTACTTTAATGACGATCCCTCGCTGCAGGTATTGACTGCGGGCAGCCCGACCGGGCAGACAAATGCCAGCGGCGCCAACCAGGCCACGCTCGCGTCCTATTTTGGAAAAGTGGACTATGCCTATAACGACCGGTATCTGTTCAGTGCTACGATACGTCGTGACGGGGCTTCGCCTTTTTCACCCGAAAAGCGGTATGGTAATTTTCCGGCCTTTTCTGCGGGCTGGGCTATATCGGAAGAGAGTTTCATGAAGAATCTGACATTTATTGACTATGCGAAATTGAGGGGCAGCTGGGGCAAGATGGGTTCGTATGCGAATGTGCCGCTTGGTAATGCGTACTCGCAATACTCCGCTACACCCGGCAACTCGTACTATGATATCAACGGTACCAGCAATAGCGTTACGCAGGGTTTCTATCTCTCGCAGATAGGGAGCAAGGTGACGGGCTGGGAAGAGGACAAGATCACGAATGTGGGTCTTGATGTGGTCGTGCTGCATAATAGACTGGACCTGAGTCTGGAATATTACCGAAAGAATATCAACGGGCTTTTGTTCGCCGACCAGGCGGCTGCTACTATCGGCGGTTCGGCGACGCCTAACGTCAACATCGGTGACGTGCGGAACAACGGTCTTGATTTTTCGGCGACCTATCACGGCGCCTCCGGTTCGGACTTCAAATACAACCTGGGGCTGGTTATTACCTCCTACAAGAGCAATATCGAAAACATACCGGGTGCGGGGGGATATTTCGAGACCGGGAATACCCGTATCGGCAACTTTGTGCGCAACCAGGTGGGTCATCCGATAAGCGCTTTCTTCGGATACCAGGTAGACGGCTATTTCAAGGATGCCAACGATGTCCAGAAGTCTCCGACGCAGCAGGATGCGGCGCCCGGCCGGTTCAAGTATGCTGACCTCAACCATGACGGCAAGATATCGGACAGCGACCGGACGTTCTTCGGGAATCCCAATCCCAAGTTCACTTATGGCTTCAACCTGAATGCCACGTACAAGAATTTCGATGCTACGATCATCTTTTATGGCAGCTATGGCAATGACGTTGTCAATTACACCCGTTATTGGACCGATTTCTGGGCTTCTTTCCAGGGGAACAAGAGTCAGAATCTATTGTATAATTCCTGGTCGGCGAGCAACCTGAACCCGAAGGCACCTATCCTCGAGAACGCCTCCACGTTCAGTACCAACACGGTGCCCAATTCCTTCTACAAGGAAAGCGGGTCGTTCTTCAAGTGCCGGTCGGCGGTCATCGGCTATACGTTAAGCCCGGAAATGCTGAAGAAGGCGGGCATCGATAAGTTCAGGGTCTATGTTCAGGGTGCCAATCTCTTTACGATCACCAAGTACACGGGTCTCGACCCGGAATTGTCGGGAACCGCGCAGTCCTTCGGAATGGATTTCGGCAACTATCCCAACAACCAGAAGAATTTTATTGTAGGTGTCAACCTTTCTTTCTAACCTAAAAGTCTGTGGAAACTAAAATTTTGTTATTATGAAATCAAATAAATATAGTATTGTCATCCTTTCCACGGTGGTTCTGGCTGTTGCGTTCTATGCGTGCGGCAAGAACTTTCTAACGAAGCCGCCAATCGGGACTTATCAGCAGCCTACAATGGCTACAAAGGCCGGTGTGGCCGGATTATTGATCGGTGCATATTCACTGCTTGACGGCCAGGGCGGGGCCGGCGGATCCTGGCAAGCCGCGGCGAGCAACTGGGTCTGGGGTGGTGTATGTTCGGACGATGCGCACAAGGGATCGGACCCTGGCGATCAGCCTGACATCGTATCGCTGATGACCTGGAGCGAGTCTTCGACGAACAGCTATCTCGAGGCCAAGTGGCAGACCTGTTATGACGGCATACAGCGCAGCAATGAAGTATTGAGGATCATGCGGCTGGCTACCGATGTGAAGCCCGAGGATACGGTGGAGTTTGCGGCTGAGGCGCGGTTCCTCCGGGGCCACTATCATTTCGAGTTAAAGAAGATATTCAATATGGTGCCTTATGTAGATGAGTCGGTAACGTATACGGCCGGCAACTGGAGGGTGCCGAACAGCGACGATATATGGCCGAAGATCGAAGCTGATTTTCAGTATGCCATGGATCATCTGCCGGCGACGCAGACCTCTGTGGGGCGTGCGAACAGGTACGCTGCCATGGCCTTTCTCGCAAAGGCCTATATGTTCGAGCACAAGTATGCGCAGGCACTGCCGTGGCTGGACAGCCTGATTGCCAACGGGGTGACCGCGGCTGGTCTGAAATACGGGCTGGTAGATAAGTTCAATGACAATTTCAATGCGGCCACGAAGAACAGCAAAGAGTCGGTCTTTTCCGTACAGAATTCTGTCAATGACGGGTCGACGGCTGCCAATGCAAATGCCGGCGACGTGCTCAATTTTTCGTATGATGCGTCGGCTCCGGTGAGCTGCTGCGGCTTTTATCAACCGTCATACAGTCTTGCCAATTCCTACAAGACGGATCCGGCAACGGGGCTTCCCCTGCCGGCCACATTCAATAATGTCGACCTGAAGAATGACGAAGGGTTGAAGTCGTCGGACCCTTTCACTCCCGACGGGACGATCACGCTGGACCCAAGGCTCGACTGGACGGTAGGCAGGAGGGGTATACCATTCCTGGACTGGGGTGTCAATCCGGGATTCCTCTATGTCCGCAACCAGGCCAGCGGCGGACCGTATACGCCGGTAAAGAATGCGCCTTATGCCAGCCAGATCGGAGTATTGACGGATAAGTCTTCGTGGACCGCGGGTTATACTGCTCTCAATGTAAACCTGATCCGATTTGCGGACGTGCTGTTGTGGGCTGCAGAGGCGGAAGTAGAGGTAGGCAGTCTCGACCAGGCGCAGATCTATGTCAATATGGTACGCAACCGCGCCGCGAATCCGGCGGGCTTTGTGCATACCTACATCGATCCGAACAAGCCGCAGGCAGGGTTTACGAATACGCCGGCTGCGAACTATTTTATCAAGGCTTACCCGGCGGGGTATTTTGCCGGTCAGGGACAGGCGGGCGCCCGTACTCTCGTACGGTTTGAAAGGAAGCTCGAGCTGGCGATGGAGGGGCATCGTTTCTTCGACCTGGTCCGTTACGGTACGGCCGATACCGAATTGAATGCTTATGTTGCGCACGAGGTTGCTTCGGGTTATGTTCTGATGAAGGGTGCGACTTTTGTCAAAGGGAAGTCTGAATACTTTGCGATCCCGCAGGCCGAGATCGACGTGAGCACTATCAGCGGCAAACGTACGCTGACGCAGAACCCGGGCTATTGAGCGGATGATCGTTGACAATATAAACAGAGGTGGGGTTGATGAAACTCTGCCTCTGTTTTCTTATATTGATGAGGAAAACTACGAACATGATCTTTTCTATACGGGAGATTGCCGGCATGGTTATCATGGCGGCGGCTATCCTGGCTCCGTCCTGTAAAAGCAAAGGGACGTTGTTCCGGCAGGTTTCGTCCTCGGAGTCCGGTATCCATTTCAACAACAGGATCGACGAGACGGATTCCGTCAATATCATGGATGTCTCCAACGTGTATAACGGCGGCGGTGTAGGGATCGGAGATTTCAACAACGACGGGCTGCCCGACGTCTATTTTACGGGAAACATGGTGGAGAACAGGCTTTATCTGAATGAGGGTGGGTTCCGGTTCAGGGACGTAACGGAGACATGCGGTGCGGGAGGCGAGGGCAAGTGGTGCCGGGGCGTTGCCGTGGTCGATATAAATAACGATGGCCTTATGGATATTTATGTCAGCACTACGATAAAGAAAAATGCTTCCGATAGGGGGAATCTTCTTTATGTCAACCAGGGGGCCGGCAAGGATGGTATTCCGAGGTTCAGGGAGATGGCTAAGGAGTATGGGCTGGCGGACACCGGCTTTTCGACACAGGCGGCTTTCTTCGACTATGACAATGACGGTGACCTGGACGTGTATATTGCGGACAACGTCATTATTGACGGGGATTATCCGAACCACTATCGCCCGGTGATCAGGGATGGTTCGCATCCGAGCACGGGGCGGCTTTACAGGAATGAAGGCAGTGACTCGCTCGGTCATCCTTTCTTTACGAATGTGACCTCGGCCGCTGGTGTGACGGTGGAGGGATATGCGCATGCCGTCACGATCGCCGATGTGAACCGGGACGGATGGAAGGATATTTATGTTTCGAATGACTATCTATCGAACGATCTCCTGTATATCAACAACCACGACGGGACCTTTTCAGAACAGATGGGCAATTATTTCAAGCACAGTTCTGCCAATGCGATGGGCAATGATATCGAGGATATCAATAATGACGGGCTGGCCGACGTCATTACGCTGGATATGGATCCTGCGGATAACTACCGGAAGAAGATGATGCTGGGACCGGGCAGTTATCAGAACTATATCAACAACGATCAGTTCGGCTACAAGTACCAGTATGTGCGAAATACCCTGCAGCTGAACCGGGGTCCGCGGGTGGGGGCGAACGATTCCGTGGGACCGCCTATTTTCAGCGAGATCGGTTATTTCGCAGGTATTGCAGAGACCGACTGGAGCTGGACTCCGGTGGTAGCCGACTTTGACAATGACGGATTAAGGGATATCGTCATTACCAATGGTTTTCCCAAGGATGTCACCGATCACGATTTCCTTTCGTTCAGGGACAGGGCGACCAATCTGGTGTCCAAGAAGGATATGCTTGCCCAGATACCCGAAGTGAAGCTGCATAAATATGCGTTCCGCAATGAGGGTGGTCTCCGGTTTGCCGACGTATCGGAGGAATGGGGACTGATGACGAAGGCGTTCTCCAACGGGGCCGTATATGCAGACCTGGACGGTGACGGGGACCTGGACCTCGTGATGAATAACATCAATGACGAAGCGATGGTGTTCAGGAATATGTCGAGGGAGCGCAGCGGCGAGCGGAGTCATTATCTGAAGGTCAGGCTGAACGGTGACAGTCTGAACAGGAATGGCCTGGGCGCCTGGATCGAGCTCCATTACGATCACGGCAAGGAGCAGGTGAACGAGCATTCGCCGTATCGCGGTTATTTGTCGACGGTGGATGGGGTCGTACACTTTGGGTTGGGAGCGGTATCCATGGTTGATACGGTATTGATCAAATGGCCGAATGGCAGGATGCAGCTAATGAAGAACGTCAGGGCGGATCAGGTGGTGCAGGCGGACGTGCGTGCGGCCGATCTGCGTTATTCCGATCGCCAGCCATTGGTCGCGGAGGGAGCGATATTCTCGGATATTACGGATTCTCTGGGCATCCACTATGTGCATAGCCAGCGGGATTTTATCGATTTCAATATTCAAAAACTGCTGCCGCATAAGCTGTCCCAGTACGGGCCGGGCATGGCCGTTGGGGATGTCGACGGCAATGGGCTGGACGATATTGTCGTGGGTGGGGCTGCTTTTCAGAGCGCGCAACTTTTTTTGCAGCAGCCTGGAGGTCGATTCGTGCAGCGGGCTTTGTTGCCGGATAGCGTCGCAGCGGCCAAGGTCGCAGATGATCTGGGGATATTGCTTTTCGATGCCGACGGTGACGGGGACGCCGATCTCTATATTGCGGCCGGGGGATCGAGGGGAGAGTCTAACAGTGCGGTATACCAGGACAGGTTGTACAGCAACGACGGGAAGGGGAATTTTACGCTGGCGGCTGATGCGCTTCCGTCCAATTATACGAGTAAATGCTGTGTACGGGCAGCTGATTACGATCATGACGGGAAGCTGGATATTTTTGTCAGCGGACGGGTTGACCCGTGGCATTATCCCAGGCCTGTATCCAGCTTTATATATAGAAACGAGTCAAAGGATGGCCATATCCGGTTCGCTGACGTGTCGGCCAGGGTGGCTCCCGCTCTCAGCGGGATCGGTATGGTCTGCGATGGCGTGTGGACCGATATCGACGGCGATGGATGGCCCGATCTTGTGCTGGCGGGGGAGTTCATGGCGCCGACCTTTCTAAGGAATGAGCGGGGGGTATTTAAGGATGTGACGGCCGCTACCGGGCTGGAGAACAGCAAGGGTTGGTGGAACAGCATCGTGTGCGGGGATTTCGATAACGATGGCGATATTGACTATCTGGTCGGCAATCTGGGTCTGAATAGTTACTACAAGGCGAGCGATCGTTATCCTGTAACCGTGTATGGCAAGGATTTCGATAACAATGGCGTATACGATATGATGTTGTCGCTGTATCTGCCGGACCAAAAGGGGAGCATGCGGGAGTTTCCGGCGGCCGGGAGGGATGATCTGCTGAAACAGATGAATTCGATGCGCAGGAAGTTCCCCAATTACAAAGACTATGCTGTGGCGACGATGGAGGGCGTTCTCGACACCGGCCAGCGGAGAGGTGCCGTTGTGCTGAAGGCCAACGAGTTCAGGAGCTGTCTGATCCGGAATAACGGGAAGGGGAAGTTCGAGCTGGTGCCATTGCCTGTGGAGGCGCAGCTTTCGGCCCTGAATGGAATGGTCGTCGAGGACGTGGATGGGGACGGCGATCTGGATGTTGTTATCAATGGCAACGACTACGGCACGGACGTCTCGACGGGGCGCTACGATGCGCTGAACGGGCTACTTTTGCGCGGGAAAGGGGACGGAACCTTTGCGGCGGCGAGTATTTTGGAGAGCGGCATCTTTATTCCCGGGGACGGGAAAGCGATGGTCGGGCTGGTGGGTGCCGGTGGCCGCCTTCTGCTGGCGGCGGGACAGAACAGGGGTCCGATGAAGGTATTCGGATTGAAAAGCAGGAAAAGGATCGTCAGGCTTCGCCCGGGTGATGTTGCGGCGGTCCTGAGGATGAAGGGGGGGAAAAGCAGGAGGGCCGAGTTTTATTATGGTGAGTCGTTCATTTCGCAGTCGGGTCGATACCTTGCGCTGGGGGGGGAAGTGGACTCGGCGGAGGTCAGCGATGCCTCGGGCAGGGTCAGGATTATCAAATAACCCTATCTTCGATGGATGAAGACCTCAAAATATCCATTCGGAAAGTCATTGTGGCTGACGATCCTTTTTGCGGCCGGCTGCGTTACGCTGGCTTTTGCTTGGGGCCCGTGGGGGCATCAGCATATCAACCGGGCGGCCGTCTTCGGCCTGCCGATGGAGATGCGTCCTTTTTTCTACAATCATATCGATTTTATTACGGAGGAGGCGGTGGTTCCCGATCTTAGGAAGTACGCCATCAATGACCGTGCGGAGTTTCCGCGTCACTATATCGATCTGGAGCTTTACAGTCCGGAGTCGAATGTGGCTGGTCTTCCGGCGACGATGAGGGAGGCGAGGTCCCGTTATCCGGACAGCATGCTTTCGAAGGCGGGAACTTTGCCATGGACGATACTGGATGTGGAGGAAAAGCTGACGAGGGCGTTCAAGGCGAAGAAGAAGACGGAGATACTTTTTTTGGCGGGCGATCTGGGACATTATATAGGAGATGCGCATATGCCGTTGCATACGGCTTTGAATCATGACGGGCAGCTGACGGGGCAGAAGGGGATACATGCTTTGTGGGAGGGGCAGCTGCCGGAGACCTTCGGGGAGGGGTATAATCTTTACACGGGTGAGGCCAAATATATTGCCGATCTGAGCAAGGAGACCTGGGCGATCATCGATAGTTCGCACCGGCTGGTGGAGAAGGTTTTGTCGGTGGATAGGGAGCTGTCTGCTGCGATGTCACGGGAGAAGGTCTATGTGATGGATTCTGCGGGGCGTGTTGTCTACAATCAGTATGGGGATGTCGTGCATACGAAGGAGTATGCGAGGGAGTTTCACCGGCGGCTTGGGGGGATGGTCGAGGGGCAGCTACGGGGTGCGATAGCCGAACTTGCTGCGTTTTGGTATACGGCGTGGGTGAATGCGGGGAAACCTGATCTTTCGGGGCTGGATCCTGCGGAGCTGACGGAGAGGAACAAAAAGGATCTGGAGCAGGATCTCCGCCGGTACGAAAAGGGGAGGCTGGATATGGTGAGGCCGACGGGTGATTTTGAGAAGAAGTGGGTGGAGTAGGGGATCGGGCGAACGGTTGACCTGAGCCGGATGTGGTCGAGGTGAGTGGTAGGCTTTGGGGGACCGGGTGTGGTCGGGGTGACTGGGGAGAAATGGGGATTTGGGATTAAATTTTGATTAACGATTAAACTTTTTTTATGGCGGGCCTTCCATATTGGTTAGTATATGCTTTGTTGTCGGCGATCTTTGCGGCTTTGACGGCGATCTTTGCGAAGATGGGGTTGAAGGATGTGAATTCGGATCTGGCGACGGCGATACGAACGGTGGTCATTTTAGTGATCACGTGGGGGATCGTGCTGTGGAGGGGGAGTGGTGCGGGTTGGAGGAATATGACGAGGAGCAACTGGCTATTCCTGGTGCTTTCGGCGGTGGCGACGGGTTTGTCCTGGCTTTTTTATTACCGGGCGTTGCAGCTGGGAAAGGTATCGGAGGTGAGCGTGATCGACAAGGGGAGCATATTGTTTACGATCCTGTTGTCTTTTGTGTTCCTTCGGGAGCCTGTTACCCCGAGGGTGCTGCTTGCGGCGGCGATGATCTTTGGGGGGATGCTGGTGCTTGTGTGGAAGTGATGATTGTGGGGGATCGCAGGGACTTTGCAGATGCTGATGATTGTGCGGGAGGGCCGGTATTTGCGTGGAAGTAGCATAATTATTGCGGGAGATCATTGTTTTGTTGGTTTTACCTATTTAAAACATAAGTACTATGCGAAAACACGTGTTGGTCAGAAACATTGCTCTTCTTTTTTTAGGCATTTCGGTATTGGGGATGGGTTCCTGTAAGAAAGAGGTAACTCAGGTTGTGAACCAGGGTTTTTCTGCGATCTATACGATCAAGGGAACAGATTGGCAGGTTAATTCGGCTTCCACTTACATCAATGTTGAGCTGAATGTTAAGGAGCTTGATCAGGTGATCGTGGACCATGGCGGGGTTACAGTCTATCTTTCGTTTGACGGCGGTAAATCCTGGGAGAATACGCCGGAGGTCGTTCAGAATGTGGCCTATGGGTCTTACCATTATTTAAATACGGTCGGTATCGATATTTCTCCCGCAGATAATACGGGTACTGTTACTCCCCCGATGAACCAGAGTGGCCAGCTGGTCGATATTCTTGCAAAGGTCGTTCTGCTGGATGCCCAGCCGTTGGATTAGGTAGTGCTGGACCCGAATGGCGGGATACTGGCTACTTTGTGCTGCTGAAGAGATAATGAAATTGGCGAATGCCTTTCCGGATTAACCCCGGAGGGGCATTTTTCTTTCTTACGGTGAAGCTTAGCTGGTCCGCGGGTGGTATAGGAGAAAATAAATCTTTGAAAAAGACAGAAAATCAAGGCCAAACGGGAATATCTTGTTATTTTTAAGAACAAGAACCCTGATCGTAACCATGCTACCCATTAGAATCTCCTTGATCGCTGATAATCAGAAAGTTATTGGATATCGGGTTCCGTGTTGCCCTTCACCCTCACTGTATAATATTTTCCAATCTAGCAATTTCCGGCGTGTCTTCTGAGGGTATTCATAACGAAAAACAGCTGCTATTGCAGATAGCCCATGGAGATAGGGACGCATTCAGGATCCTGTATGGCGCCTATTTTTCCAAGGTGCAGCAGTATGTCGCGTTGTTTGAGCCGTCGCGGATCAGCCAGGACGAACTGACGCAGGACGTTTTTGTGCGCGTATGGGAGAAGAGGGCGAGGTTGGCGGGGGTGGAGTCGTTCAAAGGGTATTTATTTCTTGTAACCAGGAATGTGGTGTTCAACTTTATCCGGGCGTTGAAGGTAAGGCAGCGGGTGCAGCAATTGGACGATTCTGTCCAGGTAGCGTCAAACGAGCTTGAGCATGAGTTGTTGTTCAAACAGTACTACCGGATCGCCATCGAGGCGATGGACAAGCTGCCGCCTGGTCGCCGCAAGATATTGAAAATGAGCATTGATGATGGGTTTAGTCTGGACGAGATCGCGGGCGAGCTCAATATAACCCGGGCCGGGGTCAAGAAGCAGCTGTATGCTGCGACTGCGTTTGTACGGCAGTATTTGAAGGATCACGGGGAGATAACCCTGCTATTATTTGTTTTTCTTTCCCTTTTTGAATTGTAAATTTTTTTTTCGGGCGAGGTATCCTTCTCTTAATGGCGGGTGTCTTTATAATAACACCTTATTTATGAATTTAACGGAAGCCAAGCAATTTGTCGCCAGGTTCATCAAAGGAGACTACACTCCGGCGGAATACGAGGCGTTCTTGCGGTGGCTGAAGGGTGCGACGATGGACGAGTTGAATGCGATAGCGGATGAGCATGAGTCGATGGATGATCAGTGGGCTGCTCTTGCTATGGAACCGTCCGCTGACTGGGCTAGTAAATTAGAGCAAAAAATAGACGCTCTCGAGGACGGGGGTTTGATACGCAGGCTCAATCCGGATCGGTTCATTCGCCGGAAGACCTGGGTGGCTGCTGCTTCTGTGATCGTCATTTTGTCGGCCGGTGTATATCTCTTTGTAAAGGAAGAACACAAAAAGTCGCAAGAGCCGGATGTTCCGGCGATGGTGGACGTGGCGATGAGCACGTATACCAACCCGAAGGGTGGGGATCAGAAGGAGTTGATACTTGCGGATGGCAGCAAGGTATGGTTGAATGCTGCGTCCACGTTGAAGTTCCCGAGTGATTTCAAGGGGGCTGAGCGGGTGGTAGAGTTGTCCGGGGAAGGTTTTTTCGAGGTGACCACTGATATCGAAAAGCCTTTCCGGGTAAAGATAAAAGACGCAGCTGTGGAGGTGCTTGGTACGCATTTCAACATCATGGCGTATGAAGATGAAAAGATCAGCAGGACTACGCTGATAGATGGTTCGGTACGGATGGAGAGCGGGTCGCAGCGCGTTGTCCTGAAACCGGGGGAGCAGGCGGAGATACCTTATCCTTCGCCGGGAGTTACCGGTAATATCAAGGTAGTTACGATCAGTAATAAAGACGCAGTTCTGGCGTGGAAGAATGGGTATTTTCAGTTTGAGAATGACGACGTGAGGACGGTCATGAGAGAGTTGTCCCGGTCCTATGATATTGAGATAGTGGTTGACGGGGATGTTCCGCAGGACAAGCGCATAACGGGGATCTTCAAAAGGGAAGAGAGTCTGGACAACAATTTGAAATTATTGGAGCACATCAAGAGCCTGGGTATACATTTTCATAATAATGGAAAAATGATTAGAGTCACACTTTGAGATAATATTTTCCATAACCATTGAACCGAGTCCGACAGTTACAGCCGCGGTCATGGGTAGACAATAAAATAAGTATTTATTTTATGTTTATTCATGGTTTGTAGGCTGTAACTTTATTTCTTAAAACCCAGGTTTAATGGGGATACTAAGACTAGCTGTCTCAACCATATTAATAGCTTGCCTATTTAAGAGCCTGCCGGCGTATAGTCAGCCTAGTCCTCTCATTACCCTCAATAAAAAGAATCTCACCTTACAGGAAGCATTGGACGAAATTCATAAGCAAACCGGTTATACCTATGCCGGCGAGTCCAATTTTACGCAATACAGCCATCGGGTAAGCATTTCTGCGCACAAGGCGCCGCTGATCGTGGTGCTGGATAGTATTTTCAGGGATCAGCCGGTCACCTTTGAGATCGTAGGGATGGGGATCATAATCAATCGGCGGCCGGTCAGGGATCAGAATGTGCATGGATGGGTTTTTAATGACAAGCGGGAGCCGCTGGAGGGTGTAACGATACTGGTCAGGGGCGAGCCGATGACGGCTGCGGTCAGCAGGGTGACCGGGGAGTTCAGCATACATATGCATTTTGCGGATGACCGGCTGGTGATCAGCAGCGTGGGTTATGAGATGCAGGAGGTGGAGCCCAGGGAGGGAGAGGATGCGGTGGTTTATCTCAAGGAGAGGATCGGCGAGCTGAGTGATGTCGTGGTGGTGCATAACGGATACACCGAGAAGACGCTGAAGGCGAGTACGGGTTCGTCGGATGTGGTGGGAACGACGTTGATCAGCCGGCGGGTATCGACGAGCCTGCTGGATCGTATCGACGGGGTGACGAGCAGTGTTCTTTTCAACAAGAATATACAGGCGAATACGAATCAGTCGTCGATCACGATACGGGGCCGTAGCACCATTTTCGCCAATCCCAATCCACTGATCGTTATCGACAATTTTCCGTATTACGGGGATATCGGGAATATCAATCCGGAGGACGTGGAGAGTGTCACTATCCTGAAGGATGCTGCGTCTGCGGCGATCTGGGGCGCTTTTTCGGGGAATGGGGTGATCGTGATCACGACGAAGAAGGGGAGGATCAATCAGTCTCCGAAGTGGAGTTTTACGACGAGTCAGACGATTGGGGAGAAGCCGGATCTTTATTATCAGCCGGCGCTGAGTTCAAGTGATTATATAGATATCCAGCAGTTCTTGTACAGGAATAAATTTTATGCTGGGGTGTTGAGTCCCTTTCAGCACGGGGCAGTGACCCCCGCGGTCGAGATATTTGATGCGACGAGTAAGGGGGTTCTTTCTTCCGGTGATTCTGCAGCGCAGATCAATGCGTTGAAGGGGCAGGATGTAAGGAGGGATTTGAACAAGTATTTTTATCAGCGCAGTCTGAATAGTCAATATGTGTTGAATGTGAGTGGTGGTGGGCCTAAGAATACTTTTTATTTATCGGGAGGATTTGATGAGAACAGAAGTGATCTTGTAAGGAATCTGTATAAGAGGGTGACGTTGAATGGAAGCAATACATACCTGGTGTTGCAGGATAAGATGGAAGTGACTACGGGGGTGAGCTTTGCAAATAGCAAGTTCTATAATAACAATACTACGTCGAGCAATCTTTTTTATCCGTATGCGTCATTTGCCGATGCGAACGGCAACCCATTGCCTATAAATGTGGGATTTAAGAATTCCTATATTGACACCGCGGGAGGTGGGCAATTGCTGGACTGGCATTACGTTCCCTTGAATGAGCTGAAGAATTCGGATAATATCGCCAATCTGGCGGACTATCGGATCAATGTCGGACTAAAATATATGGTGCGTAAGGGGTTGGATCTACGTGTCTATTATCAATATGGTTGGGGGGATTCGATAAGCAGCAATTATCAAAATATACAGACCTTTTATACTCGGAACCTGATCAATAGTTATGCGCAGTTCAACAATGGATTGTTCTTCTACCCTGTACCTCAGGGGGGGATTCTGGATGAGGTTCGGAATACCTATACGGCAAACAGTGCCAGGCTGCAGGTTAACTACCAGGATTCGTTATTTCGTCACGGATTGTTGAATGCAGCCGGCGGCGCTGAACTACGGGATATAGAGGGTGAATCACGCCGGACGAGATTGTATGGGTACGAGAAAGGGGTAGGGATCAGCGCTCCGGTAAATTATGATACCTTGTGGCCGCAATACCCCAGTTTTGGGACGGCGAAGATCCCGTATTATAATGTGAATGGGAGTACGGCCGAACGTTATATTTCTTATTATATCAATGGCGACTATACTTATCTCGGCCGGTACACGGTGTCGGCGAGTGCCAGGTGGGACGAATCGAACCTTTTTGGTGTAAAGACGAATCAGCGGGGTGTGCCGCTTTGGTCGGTAGGGA
>JAFDYE010000807.1 GCA_018267585.1 Bacteroidota bacterium | reverse complement strand
GCATCCCAGGCAGGACCCATGGTGAACTGGGCCAGATAGATCAGTATGTTGATAATTATCAGATTCTTGATTACCGGCGGTATTCGAAATCCATACATAAATTATTCCTATTATAAGTCTTTAACTATTCCAAAAATAACGCTTTTCGCGGTCACAAACTTCGTCTGAGCTTCGTCCATCGGAAACCTCGTTCATTCCCTTCGAACTTCGCTCGGCAATGCTCAGGAACCCCTGAGCTTCAGCTGCACGATATTCTCAATATGATGGGTATGCGGAAACATATCCACCGGCTGCACCCTCGTAACGTCGTATCTGGCGTCGAGAAGACGAAGGTCGCGGGCCTGGGTAGCGGGGTTGCAGCTGACATAGACAACCGTCGGAGCAGCGATCTCCAGGATCTTGTTCACCAGCCCTTCGTGCATTCCGGCCCGCGGCGGGTCGGTGATGATGACGTCCGGTTTGCCATGAGCCGCAAAAAAACCGTCCTGGCAGATGTCGACGACGTCGCCTGCGAAGAACGAGGCGTGGCTGATTTGATTCAACGTGGCGTTCTCCCTGGCGTCTTCGATAGCCTCTGCGATCACCTCCACCCCCACGATGCGTGCGGCCTGACGGCTGACGAAGATGCCGATGCTGCCGGTGCCGCAGTACAGGTCGTAGACTGTCTCCTTTCCCGTCAGCTCAGCGAAATCCCGGGTTACCTGATACAGCCGTTCTCCCTGCCGGGTATTGGTCTGAAAGAATGATTTTGGCCCGATCTTGAAGCTAAAATCTTCCAGTCTCTCGATCACATAACCTTTTCCGTGGAGGACCCTGGGTGACAGATCAGAAATGCTGTCGTTCCATTTGGCATTCACCGTATATAAGAGTGTGGTCAGTCCGGGGAATTGTTGCAGCAAATGATCGGCCAATTTGCGGGTGGTCTCCGCGTCCTCATAGCCGATGACCAGATTTGCCATCACCTCGCCGGTAGTGCAGATGCGCAGCTGCAAGTTGCGGAGCCAGCCCTGGTGCGCCTTGATATCATAGAAAGAAAGCCCGTTCTTTAGCCCAAAATCGCGGACAGCCTTACGCAGCAGATTGGTCGGTTCTTCCTGCAGATAGCAGGTGTCGATGTCCACTACCTTGTCGAAAAGGCCTTTGGCGTGGAATCCCGCTACATTCTGCTCAGCGCTGACATTGGGGTCATGGAGCTCGCCGGGCAGCAGGAACCGTCTGCTGGAAAAGGTGTACTCCATCTTATTGCGATAGTATTTCGAGTCCCCGGCGCCGAGTATCGGGCTGATCGGCGGCAGCGCCACCTTACCGATCCTGGTCAGGACGTCCTCTACCTGCTGCTGTTTGTATTGGAGCTGTCGGGAATAGGGCAGCATTTGCCAGCGGCAGCCACCACATACCCCAAAATGGGAACAAAAAGGTTCCACCCGGTCGGGCGAGAGCTGGTGTACGGCGGTAACAAAACCCTCGGCCCAGTCCTTTTTATTTTTGGAAAGTTTAACATCTACGACGTCTCCGGGTATGGCATTTTCGATGAATATCACCTTACCATCCACTCTCGCGAGCGATTTACCCTCCGCTGCATAGTCCTCGACCAGGACTTTTGACAGAACTATGTTTTTGTTTTTTTTTCTCACAGCTGCAAATCTATGGCTAAATTTACGCGAGTATGAATAAAATCCTATTGTCCCTGGCAGCCTGTCTGTGTCTGCTCAACGAGACTGTCGTCGGACTTCCGGGTCCTCAGTCCTCCCCGGTCGTATCCTTCGCCGCGCCCGGTAATCCTCAGGGCGGCCATTCCATCCGCCTTCAGCTCAAGCCCTATACGGAAGGAAAAGTATACCTTGGTTATTATTACGGAAAGATCAAGGCTCTTGCGGACTCTGCCGAGCTCAACGCCAGCGGTGAAGCGGTATTTAGCGGAAAG
>JAFDYE010000806.1 GCA_018267585.1 Bacteroidota bacterium | reverse complement strand
TAGATAAATTAGAAGCAATCAATGCCCGGTTCGAAGACCTCGGGGTCGCGCTGAGCAACCCGGAGGTCGTCAGCGACAACCGGAGATTCAGCGCTATGAGTAAAGAATACCGTAGCATCGAAAAGATCGTTCAAGCCTATAAAGAGTACAAAGACCTGCTCGATACCATCGAATTCAATAAAGAGGCGCTCAACGGCGACGACGCCGAGCTGAGGGACCTCGCCAAGGCGGAAGCCCCCGGGCTGGATGAAAAAAAGACACAGATGGAGGCGAATATCCGCCAGCTCCTGATACCGAAAGACCCCCAGGATGAAAAGAACGCCATCCTGGAGATCAGGGCCGGTACGGGCGGCGACGAAGCCAGCCTTTTTGCAGGGGACCTGCTGAGGATGTACATCAAATACTGCGAGAAGAAGGGCTGGAAGACCGCGATCCTCAGCGAAAGCGAAGGCACCGTCGGCGGATACAAGGAAGTACAGGTGGAAGTGGTCGGCGACGACGTATATGGCACCCTCAAATTCGAGAGCGGCGTCCACCGGGTACAGCGCGTACCCGACACGGAGACCAGTGGGCGCGTTCACACCAGCGCGGCCACGGTAGCCGTCATGCCCGAGGCGGAAGACGTGGACATCGAGGTGAAAGAGAGCGACGTCAAGATGGAGACCGCCCGAAGTGGCGGCGCCGGCGGACAGAACGTTAACAAGGTGGAGACCAAGGTCTTCCTTACCCACATACCTACCGGCGTCGTCGTGGTCTGCCAGACCGAACGCACCCAGCTGGGTAACCGCGAAAAGGCGATGCAGATGCTCCGTACCAAGCTCTACGAAGAACAGGTACGCAAGCAGGAAGAAGAGATCGCCCGTCACCGGAAAAGCCTCGTCAGCACCGGAGATCGCAGCGCCAAGATCAGGACCTATAACTTCCCCCAGGGCCGCGTCACGGACCACCGGATCGGACTCACCGTCTATAACCTCGACGACGTCCTCAACGGGAACATACAGGAATTCATCGACGCCCTGCAGTTCGCCGAGAACTCCGAGAAAATGGCAAAACAAAACTAACGGCCTCACCACCGGCCTGGTATCCATCTTTTCGAGCAGACGGACAAAGGGAATAGAATGACAATGACAGTAGGACAGGGCTGTGGGGGACTTTTAGGCAGTTTCTGGACAAGCTGGCGGTAGGGTGGACAAACCTCATGGATTTCCGGGATAGAGGCATTAAAATGAAATTAAAAGGGAAATAATGCCTTTCCCCCACTGTTCCCTTTTAGGTTATTTTAACGACCAATCTTTAAACTTTCCGCTCAGCGTATTGTCTATTATACAGTGCCAGCCGGGCAGGCCGGCAGAGTTCTTTAAAAAATCTTGCAAAATCGCCGCTAAAACTTGCTATACAAGAGAATATTATATATCTTATAAGTGGCAATGCTAAATAAATGTTATTACTCTTCGCTCTTTTAATAGAAAGACGAAATACGTCGTAACTTTGTATCGTGAATGAATGAGTCAAAAGTGAGATTGATAGTTCTTTTAGCGGTGATTTCTTAACAGTTCTGAATATAATATTGGCACCTGTTTTGCGTTATTAAGTTTAAAGCAGTCTTTTCTATTTGACTCACATAAAGCAGTCAATTTTCTCATAAGCAGTTAGTTTTGGTTACGACCCCTGTTTCTACAGGGGTTTATTTTTTATGTACATGTCTGACATTGTAGGATAGTCTAACGGCTTTGTCTAAACTTTTTCCCCGGTCCCGGTTGTCTTCTTCATGAACTGTGGCAGCAGCAGCATATTGCTAAGGCCATACCCGATGCCTGCACCGACCATATCGGCAATGATATCCGCCTCGTCATAATCCCGCATCGGGATACAACACTTCTGGAGAAATTCCATACCGATACCAAATGCATTCGAAAAAATAAAGAAGAGAAAGAACAACCGCAGCAGTATCCTCGTGTCGGTGATCTTTTTGCTCAGGTACAGCGCCCACAGAAAAACAAATCCTCCGAACATCCCTGCATGCACGAACTTGTCGAACTCGGGTATCTTGAACCCCGTCTCATTCGGCAGTATCCTGCCGGGGAGACAGCAGAGAACAGCGACCAGGGCGGTCCACAAAAGAGGTGTGATCAGATTGCCAAAATACTTCCTTAAGAACGGGATCATAGCGAGCTCCGGGTAAAATAAAAAAAGTCCCTAAAAATGGGACTTTTTTTGCTATGTCTGTAGATTTTTTTCCACTTCGCGAACGAGCCTACTGGGTCTGCGTCGCTTTGCCCATGGACTGCATCTTCTCGAGCGTCGGGGAAGAGCTTCCTCCGCGCTTCTCGATGGTAATGGCGAATGCCTGGGCCTTTTTCGTATCCTTCATCTTCAGGATGAGCTTGTCATTGGTAGCATCAAATACGCCGAGATCGTTAGGCTTTCCGTCGATGAGCGCCCACAGCTGGTACTGCTGATCGTTGGGCAGCTGGGGCATGTTCTTCACCACGAGATATACGCTGGAAGAAGCCGAGTCCCAGTAAACATTAGCCGAAGACCTCGGGGCCGCCTTTGTGCCGACCATATTGACGACGGTCGTATTGGGATCGCCGATGGCCTGCTTCTGCTCCTGTACGATCCTGTTGAGGATGTTCTGCGCCGTGTCGCGTTGTGTCTTCAATCCATCGTTCTCCCTGACCAGATCCTGGTTCCGCTGTTTGGCTTGAAAATACAGCCAGACCATCCCGATCAGGAGGATAATGGCAGCAGCAGCGACAAAACGCAACATACCAGATCCCCTCACGGGGTTCTTTGAATTTTGCATGGAGGGTATATTAGGTGGATTTGATGAAGTGCTGCCCAGGGAAGAGGGCGCGTTCTTCCCGATCGCTTCAAAAATCTTCACCTTAACCTCGGGTGGGGTAGGCAGCGCCTGCTCTTTGGCGGACGCCTCGATGCTTTCCTCAAATTTCCTGCGTGCTGCTACTAACTCAGGATATTGAGCGCATAATCGCTCGAACTCGGCTCTCTCTGACTCGGTCGCCAGCCCCATCACATAGCTTTCAATGATGCCGCTTTCTATGTAATCTTTTAGGTTCACTTTAGATATTCTCTTAATTGTAATAACGCATTCCTGATGCGGGTCTTTACCGTACCGAGCGGGATAGACATCATGTCGGCGATCTCTTCATGGGTAAAACCCTTGAAATAAGCCAGCTCTACGAGAACCCGGTGTTCGGGCTTCAGCTTTTCCAGCACTTTTTTAAGCCCTATGTTGTCGACGTTCTGTTGCGTAGTCTGGCTGACTCCTCCCTTATATACGTTATCCGGAAGCTCCTGGTTTTTCTGAGAATTCTGGTATCCTTTCGACCGAAGCATGTCGATCGAAGCGTTCCTCGCAATGTTCAGCATCCAGGTAAACAGCCTCCCCTTGGTCTGGTCATAGGTCTCGATCTTACGCCAGATATTGATAAATACTTCCTGGAGTACGTCGCCGGCAAGTTCATTATTATCTGTAATGATCTGTTTTATAATGCTATAGAGCGCCCCGGCGTAATTGTCGTACAGAAAACCAAACGCCTGGTTATTCCTCTCTTTCAGGGCCAGCACTAATTCCTGCTCAGTATAGGTAGAAGGTATTCCCAATGCAAAATGAAAATGTGCCGGAGATGCACTTTATCAAAAACTAGTGCATCTCCGGCAAAGCGCTAATTTTTGTCCTTCGAACAGGGTCCGTTCCAGGACCTCTTACAGGATACTCTAAAGTAATAGAAAAATCATCGAGATCGGATCACTAGTGCACAATATTGCCATAAGCAGCGGCATCGAGCAGCTTGGCCACATCCGCGGGATCCTTGACCGTCATACGGATCATCCAGCCCTTCCCATAAGGATCGGAATTGACCAGGTCAGGATGCTGGGTCAGGTCCGGATTCAACTCGAGAATGGTGCCGGCGACAGGGAGATAAAGATCGGAAACCGTCTTTACTGCCTCCACGGTGCCAAAGACCGACTCAGCGGCCAGCGCCTTGCCCACAGTCTCTACCTCTACATATACGATATCCCCCAATTCCTGCTGGGCAAATTCGGTAATTCCGATAACGGCTTCATTTCCTTCCAGGCGGATCCACTCATGGTCTTTGGTGTAGCGTAAATTGTCAGGGAAATTCATGTCTATAAATTTTTATTGTAAAGACTTGTTTAAAGTGTGCTGCAAAGATTAGAAAAAGGATCGAAATAAGTAGTGCGGGCGACGAATTATTTGACAGATCGGTCAGTCCGCCGGATGAGTCTCATTTTCAGGATTCTAACTGGCTCCAGCGGACGGTCGAACGGGCGCCCGGAAGTGGGTACCGAGGCAATGCTGTCGACTACATCCAGTCCCCTCACGACCTCGCCGAAGACGGTATACGACCGGTCAAGATGCGGCGCCCCGCCCACCGACCGGTAGACCTCCCGCTGACCGGCAGGGATCTTTCTGCCTTTCAGCCGGCCCCGCTCCATCGAGTCCAGCCCCGCATCCGTGAACCGGCGGCCTTCCACGATATACCACTGGGTGCCGCTGCTGGCCTTCGTTGGATTTACGTTGTCGCTCTCGCGAGCGGCGGCAAGCGCTCCCTTCCGGTGGAACAGGCCCGGCCGGATCTCCGCAGGTATCTTATAGGTAGTATCGTGATCGCCCAGATCAGTGCTGTCGGTGGCCCTCCGGCTGACCGGATCCCCGGCCTGGATCATGAAATTCTTTATTACGCGATGGAAAAGGACGCTGTCGTAGAAATGCGTCTTTACAAGCCGCAGGAAATTGTCCCGGTGCAGCGGCGTAGAATCCGAAAGCCGGAGCACGATGGTCCCTTTGGTAGTCACCATCTCAATGTCCTTCCTTCTGGCTCCTCCGATGCGGCTGGGACTACAGGCGGTCAACAGGCTGGTAATGCAGATGCCAGTGAATACTACTCGAATCATATTTCCCGGTCCATATTGTCAAAGTACAGCAGTATATGGTCTTTAAGAAAATTTTCCTGCTCGGCCAGCCCCATTACGGGCAATGCCTTCAGCTGACGGAAATGCGGCCAGCCTCCCTCGTCCACCCGCTCCAGCTCATAGTAGCCGCTCTGACGAAAAAGAGAGCACACCGCGATATGCATCAGATCCTGCTTTTCTTCCTTGGAGAATTTCTTCCGGATATCGCCGAACTCCTGGACGCCGATCAGGAACAGGATCGTCTCGATGTCCGGTTTCTTGCCAAACCGTTCTACCAGCCTCGCTTCCAGGTCCCACCAGCGGGACTGGAGATCATCTTGTGCATTTTGCATCCCGTAAAGATACTAAACCTTCTCCACTACGACCGCCGTACCATAGGCCAGCACTTCCGTGACCCCGTTCATCACCTCGTTCGCGTCATAACGCATATTGATGATCGCATTGGCGCCCCTTTCGGAGGCGTGCTGCATCATATACTGGAAAGCCTCTTCCCGGGTCTTTTCGCAGAGCTCCACGTAGATGGATATCTGCCCGCCGAAAAGAGTCTGCAATCCGCCTGCGAGGTTGCCCAGTACGCTGCGTGAACGCACGGTAATACCGCGCACGACGCCCAGCGAACGAACAATGCGGTGTCCGTCGAGTACCGTGCTGGTGGTGATCATTGTAGGGTCAATCATATAGAAGGTTTTGCACAAAATAAGCTTTTGTACGGGTCCGGCATATTACCTTTGCAAAAACTCAGAAAAATGTTGCAGCTAGCATTTATCCGTCAAAACGTGGACTTTGTAAAGGAAAGACTGAGCGTCAGGAATTTTAAAGAGCTTGACCTCGTCGATACTATCGTCGGCCTCGACGACCAGCGCAAAAAGCTGCAGCTGGAGTCCGACAACACACAGTCCCGGATAAATGCCCTTTCAAAAGAGATCGGCCAGCTGATGTCAAAAGGCCGGAAGGCAGAGGCCGAGGAAAAAAAACAGGAGGTGGCTACTCTAAAGACAGCCCTCGCCCCGATCGCCGACCAGCTGGCCAGCGTCGAGAGCGAGCTGAACACCACCCTTGTCCGTCTGCCCAACCTGCCGGCTGCCATCGTGCCCCGCGGCAGATCCGCCGAAGACAATGTCACCGTACGCGAAGGGGGCGTCAGGCCCTCCCTGCCCGCCGGAGCACAGCCGCACTGGGACCTGGCGAAGAAGTACAACCTCATCGACTTCGAGCTGGGAAATAAGATCACCGGCAGCGGCTTCCCCGTCTATATCAACAAGGGTGCACGGCTGCAGCGGGCCCTCATCCAGTATTTCCTCGACTACAATACGGCCGCCGGCTACACCGAGTTCCAGCCTCCCCTCATGGTCAACGAAGCCTCTGCGCGCGGAACCGGACAGCTGCCGGACAAAGAAGGACAGATGTACTATGTCAACGAGGACGACCTCTACCTCATACCCACTGCCGAAGTGCCGGTAACGAATATCTATCGCGACGAGATCGTAAAGGAGGACCGGCTGCCGATACGCATGACGGCCTACACACCCTGCTTTCGCCGCGAAGCCGGCAGCTATGGCAAGGACGTGCGCGGACTCAACCGTCTCCATCAGTTCGATAAGGTCGAGATCGTTCAGCTCGTAGACCCGGCGAAAAGCTACGACGTTCTGGACGAGATGGTGGCACACGTAGAGCGGCTTCTCCAGTCGCTGGACCTGCAGTACCGAATACTTCGTCTGTGCGGCGGCGATATGGGCTTTACTTCCGCCCTGACCTACGACTTTGAGGTCTACAGCGCCGCGCAGGAGAAATGGCTCGAGGTCAGCTCGGTCAGCAATTTCGAATCCTTCCAGACCAACCGGATGAAGATCCGCTACAAGGACGCCGCCGGCAAGACTCAGCTGGTCCACTCCCTCAACGGAAGTTCCCTGGCGCTGCCCCGGATCGTGGCCTGCCTGCTCGAGAATCATCAGGCGGAGGGCTGGATCGCTCTGCCAAAGGCGCTGCATCCGTACTTTGGTGCCGATCGCATCAGTTGATCATTACGTCTGTTAAGGATAACTTCGCCCGGCAGTTTCGATCAGTTCACCGTCGGGATACTGTATATCATTTTAGGATCACAACAACCGCGATGCATGCGCGGGGTTAGCCAAAAAAAAGTGGCGGGGGTCCTTCGAGCCCCGCCACATGGCTTAGAGATATCTTACATACGCGTCCTCGTGATATCCGGATTCAACAGAAATTGCGGACCCGCATTCTTTGATCTTCTTTCTACGGTTTACCAGCCTTGTTTGGCAATGCCGGCCTTGATCGCGGCCAGCGCCTTTTCCTCTCCCAAAAGGGTCGTCAGCTTGTTGCCTTTTCCGTCATGACCCTGGGCCATATAGGCGCCCTTGGCAGTCTTGGTGATGACTGCATCCTGGATAGGTACGTTCTTCTCTTTCGTCTTTACGTTGTAGGCGGTGAGTGTTACATCTGACATAATACATCAATTTAACGCCTGCTATCGCAGGTCTGGTTAGTAAGAATAATTGCAGTAAACTTAACAATTTTGGCGCATTTGCCCGGAATTATTTATCCGGGCGGCCCCTGACAGACTATACGTCCAACTTCGCATATTTGGCGTGAGACTCGATAAAATCACGTCTGGGCGCGACTTCGTCGCCCATCAGCATGCTGAAGATACGATCCGCCTCTGCTGCGCTTTCTATCGTCACCTGCTTCAAAGTGCGGGTTTCCGGATTCATCGTCGTCTCCCAAAGCTGGTCGGAATTCATTTCTCCAAGACCTTTATAACGTTGTACCGTAACGCTGTCTTCTTTGCCGGCGCCCAATTTCTCGATCCACATCTTTCTCTGCTCTTCATTCCACGCATAAGACTGCTCTTTGCCTTTCTTGACGAGGTACAGCGGCGGCTGTGCGAGATAAACATAACCCTGCTCTACCATCTCCTTCATATACCTGTAGATAAAGGTCAGGATAAGCGTGGCGATATGGCTGCCATCTACGTCGGCATCGGTCATGATGATGAGCTTGTGATAACGCAGCTTGGCAAGGTTCAACGCCTTGGGATCTTCAGGCGTACCGACGGTCACGCCAAGGGCGGTATACATGTTGCGGATTTCCTCGTTCTCGTAGATCTTGTGCTCCATGGCTTTTTCCACGTTGAGTATCTTACCCCGCAGAGGCAGGATTGCCTGGAAGCTCCGATCCCGGCCTTGTTTGGCGGTGCCACCGGCCGAGTCACCTTCGACAAGGAACAGCTCACAACGATTCGGGTCCCGGTCCGAACAGTCGGCCAGCTTCCCCGGCAGACCCCCACCGCTGAGCACGCTCTTGCGCTGAACCAGTTCGCGGGCCTTTTTTGCCGCTGCCCTCGCCTGCGCAGCGAGGATCACCTTATTGATGATGTTCTTTGCTTCCCGTGGATTTTCTTCGAGGAAATTGTCCAGCACCTTGCTGACCGTCGAATCGACCACGCCGCTGACCTCATGGTTACCCAATTTCGTCTTGGTCTGGCCTTCGAACTGGGGCTCGGGTACTTTCACGGAGACAATAGTGCTCAGGCCTTCCCTGAAGTCGTCGCCTTCGATCTCCACCTTCGCCTTTTCGAAAAGTCCCTGCTTGTCCCCATAGCCCTTGAAGACCCGGGTCAACGCCCGGCGGAAGCCCGCCACGTGGGTCCCCCCTTCGATCGTGTTGATATTGTTGACGTAGGAATAGATATGTTCGTTGTAGCTGTCGTTGTACGTAAAGGCAACTTCCACCGCCACATTGGTAGTCTCGTCCCGGCCCTCCACGTAGATGATATTGGGGATCAGCGCCTGCCGGCCGGCATTCTTGTCCAGCATCTCTACGAACTCGACGATGCCACCCTCGCTGTAAAATGTCTTGCTATAGGTGCTGCCATCCTCTTCCTTCTCGCGCAGGTCGTTCAGTGTAATACTGACACCCCGGTTGAGATACGCCAACTCGCGGAGACGCCCTTCGAGAATATCCTTGTTGTAAGTGGTGGTGATGAAAATGCTCGCATCGGGCCAAAATCGGGTCATGGTCCCCGTCTTATCGCTCGTCCCGATCTCCCGAACCGCATATTGGGGGATACCGATATTGTACTCCTGCTCGAATATCTTGCCTTCCCTGTGTACCGTGACATGCAGATGAGAGCTCAGCGCATTGACGCAACTAACCCCCACACCATGGAGACCCCCGGATACTTTATAGGTATTCTTGTCGAATTTGCCGCCGGCGTGCAGAATGGTCATTACCATTTCCAGCGCGCTCTTCTTCTCCTTCGTGTTGATACCCGTCGGGATACCACGGCCATCGTCGTCCACCTGCACCGAATTGTCCTCAAAAATGGTCACTATGATGTTCTTGCAATATCCCGCAAGGGCTTCGTCGATCGAGTTATCCACTACCTCATACACCAGGTGGTGAAGACCTTTTACTCCAATATCTCCGATATACATGGCCGGACGTTTACGCACGGCCTCCAGGCCCTCAAGAACCTGGATACTGTCTGCTCCATATCCATTGGTTGCCGGGCTTAGAACTTCCTGTGTTGATTCACTCATATTTTTGACTGGAATAGTGTAGTTAACAATAAATTAATAAGGTTCGCAAATGTACGAAATATAAGGGGTTTTCGGGGTTATAATATCCCCAAATTCACCCTGTTTGCACACAATTTCCAGGGTCGCAATCGCCCCTTTTT
>JAFDYE010000805.1 GCA_018267585.1 Bacteroidota bacterium | reverse complement strand
GGAAATGTAGAGGGACCCCTCGGCGACACTCCCTGGGGTACATACGCCGGAATGTTCAGAGACAAGTATGGCATCGAATGGATCGTGGAATTTGATCCCAACTATCCCGGATAGATTCACAGATGGATCAGCATATGGTGCAGGCCACGCGCAACGGCGAACCCTTCTGGCGCGTGTTCTGGCTCGGTGGGCATCCTGTTGAAAAGAACGAAGACAAAAGATCGCCAATGGTAATATCCTTTGCCGAACAGCCAGAAAGGGTTGCCCGCGCCTCCGTTATTAAGGAAACCTACGGATTATGGCAAAAATACGTCCGCTAAAAAGTAAAATGCCTTTATGCAGAAATTGTAACCGATGCTAAGTTCACTGGCATTACCCTAATCGAATTCTAATGTAAATCTAATAAGTCGTTAATATCGGCAAGGTACCTTAGACCAAGTCACAAACTGTATTTACCTTGTATTGTATCCTACTCCCGGTCGACTTTTCACCCTCTACGGACATTGCCTTGAAAAAAGCCGTGGGATTTGCAGGTCGGGACGAGACTGAATTGCACCTCCTTCATGTAATAGGTCCGGGCCGCGGACCCAAACACTTATTCAAAGTCTGGGCAGTAGAGAAGGAATTCGAACAGCTTCGGCACAAGATCAGGGAAAAATACCCCGCTGCACGCGTAAAGACGCACATCCTGCAGGGTCGGTCGATCGAGAAAATGATCATAGAATCTATTCGATCGCTCAATCCCGCCCTTGTTATTATCGGTAAGAACGATCCGCCAAGGCGATGGTCCATATTCAAGGGCATATCGCCCGGCGCTATCGCGAGTAAGAGCAACTGCCCCGTATTGACCGTAAAGCCTGGGGCAGCCGGTAACAAAACACGGATGATCCTCATTCCAATACGGGATTTTTTACCCGAACGAAAACTCGAATGGGCAGTGTTATTGGCCCGGAAATTCCGCGCCCATGTACACCTTCTGGCCATTCAGGACTGGCGGGCAGACAAAGACTCGCCCTTACCTCCCGTATTTTTTAAAGCATACAACCACTTGCAGGAATTGCTGCGGCAGCCAGTTGAATTTTCGGCGACAAACCAACAGAATATAACAAAAGCCGTATTAAATTGTGCCGAGGATATTACAGCAGATCTGATCTTATTGAATCCCAATACAGAAAGCGAAAGATGGGAGATTTCTGGACACCATCACATTACCGATCTGCTGAGCAGAGATTCAAGAATACAGGTGTTGGATGTCGAACCCTATAAGGATCTAACGACCACCAGGCGTCTCCCCTAATGTTGATCCTCTCCTCTTATATTCTTTCTCACAAGTGACCCGGGTCCGGTTCTCTTCCTCCAGCCCCATATGCCATGATAAGCATCATACAAGGCAACATTTTAACGGAATTCTAATGCCGTTTTAATGCCAATCTTTCCTCATGCCGGTCACCGTCGTTTTATTCGTCATCATAAATATCTCTTATCTGTGCAGCCTGCAACCGGTATTTCTCAAACAGCCGGGCTTTGGACACGAAACCGGAAAATCTTTTGTCTTCATCGATTACGGGCAGATAGTCGGCTCCCGTTCTATCGAACTCTTTTATCACCGCAGTCATCGGCATGTCACCCTGCAGTACGGCCAAAGGCTGGCGCACCAGGTCCTTCAGCCGGGTCTTGTCCAGGGCCTCCATTTTGAAGATCATACCGCGTATATCGTTCATCGCAATGACTCCAATAAGACGGTGCCCCCCGTCCACAACGGCAAATATCGGCTTGTCCACCTTCGCTATATGACGAACCAGGTCTCTCAATGAATCTGTCGGATTAAATACCTGGTGATCCATTTCCGTAAGGCTTTCGAGACTCATCATTGAAAGAATATTGTGCTCGCGCCGATGCGTGAAGATCTGCCCGGAAAGCGCAAGCTGCTTCGTCTCCATATAGAACGGCTCGAACGACTTGGCAATAAAATAGGCGATAGAAGATACGATCATCAGCGGAACGATCAATCCATAACCATTCGTGATCTCCGCGATCAGGAAGATCGAGGTCAGCGGACAATACATAACTCCGCTCAAGAGCCCGGCCATACCCACCAGCGTAAAATTGGTTTCGGAAAGGTGCAGCCAGCCGCTGGCATTCACCAGCCGGGAAAAAAAGAAACCCCAATAGGCACCCACGAACACAGACGGCGCGAAATTTCCACCGTTGCCTCCCGACCCGATCGTTATCGCCGCTGTTACAGGCTTCAAAAAGAGTATACACCCGGTGAAAACAAGCAGTAATAGATTTTCAGGAATATTGCGAAGCCAGCCGGCTCCCGGTAGAATCCGGGCCGGCGAGCTGTCAGCCAGCATTTTCACGCTTTCATACCCTTCACCATACAACGGGGCAAAAACCAGGTAAAAAGCCGCAAGCATCAAGCCGCCGGCAAGAGCCTTTGCATATGGATTTCCCTTCCATTGATGAAACCGTTTGTCGACACCGCGAAACGCCCTTGCGTAATACAACGACAAAAATCCGGCCCCAACTCCCATCAGAACATACATTGGCACGTTCTTATAGTTGAAATTCTCATTGAGCACAAAATCGAACATCCGGGACTCCCCGAAATAGACCTTCGAACACAACACGCCGATCACCGCCGCAATGATAAGTGGAACGAAATAGCTTAGGACCGTCTCTGCCAATAACACCTCTACAGCAAACATGACGCCGGCAACAGGCGCACCATATACCGCAGAAATGCCGGCCGCCGCCCCGCAAGCGATCATCAATGTCCGCTCTGAATAACTCAACAGACCCAGTTTGGCCATCGTCGAGCCAAGAGAAGATCCCGTCGCTACGATAGGCGACTCCAAACCGGCCGATCCTCCCGACCCCACCGTCAGCGCACTCGTTATAAAGTGAATATAATTATTCCGGGCAGGAATAAAAGAGGACTTACCGGCTATAGCCTTAAGCACCATGGCAATCCCCTTTTCAATATGCCCGCGGAAAAACCGCTGAATGATCCACGTTGTCAATAACAAACCGATTGCCGGACAAAGAACAAACAGATAGGCCTTCCCGCTAAAATGCTGCACGAGCTTTTCGACCTGTTGGACAGACCGTTTCAAAAAGACGGCCATCAGGCCGGATACAAGCCCGGTCAGCGTCGCAGTTATGATGATGTATTGAACCTTCGTGATCCGGGTACGCAGAAAATGTACCCCCCGGTGATAGCCCCCAACGACCCTGCGCCTGAATAATTTTATCCACTCATGCATTCACAAATATACTGAAGATACCGGTACTTCTATTCCCCCCTCGGCCTCACCATCTGCTCCACGGGCAGCACCACCCTGAACTCCGTATGGACCAGCTCGATCGAGCTCGCAAATATCCTTCCCCCATGATTCTCCACGATCTTCTTACAAAGCGCCAGCCCTATCCCCGTCCCCGGATACTCATGCCTCGCATTCAACCGCTGGAACAGTACAAAGATCTGTTCCGCATACTCATTGCCAAACCCGATCCCATTATCCTCTACAACGATCTCCACATAGTCCGCAAACCTGTCCAGCCCCTCGATACCCGCAACCTCATCCCGGTGTAGCCGGCGGCTGCTAACCTTGATCACCGGGGGCGTCTTTTCCTTCGAGAATTTCAGCGCATTGCTGATCAGGTTATGAAATAGCTGCTCCATCTGCAGAGGAATGGCATCGATGACCGGCATCTCGCCCGTCACGACGATCGCATTCTTTTCCTTGATCTGCAGATCGAAATTCGCCAGCACAGACTGCAAAATAGCCGAAAGATTTGTCGGTGTATAACGGTCCGCCGTCCTCGTCGCTCTCGAAAAATCCAGCAGATCGTGGATCAGCTGCGACATCCGCTGGGCGGAATCCGCGATCTTGTCGATATACCCGCGCATCGCCTCCGGCCGGTCCTCGCCATTCGTCAATCGGTCCGAGAAGATCATGATCTTCCGCAATGGCTCCTGCAGGTCATGGCTCGCGACATAAGCGAACTGCTGCAGCTCGCTGTTCGACTTCTTCAGCTCTTTGTTTACCTGCCGAAGATCGAAGGTCCGCCTGTTCACCATCCGCTCGAGCTCCATCTGCGCGACCTTGGCGTCATGTATCTCCGTACAGATCCCCACAATGCCTGTGAACTGTCCTTCCGGTGAAAAAGTGGGCTTGCCGACAGCCTTTACCCATCTGTATTCGCCGTCATGCCGCCTTAGCCGGTAATCGATCGCAAACGACCTCTGCTCTTCGAAAGCCCGCTTGTATCTCGATAGGAACATCTCCTTGTCGGCGGGCAGCAGGTCTTCGATCCAACCCTCTCCCATATCCTGCTCCATCGTACGCCCCGTAAAGCTCATCCAGGTCACGTTAAAGAAATTCCTCATCCCGTCCGGACCAGCCGACCAGATCATCACCGGCGCATTATTCGCCATATTGCGGAACCAGTCTTCCCGCTCTGCCTTCATCACCTCCGCCCGCTTCCGGTCCGTGATATCCTCGAAGGCCAGCAGCATCAGCTCCTGCTTGTTCGCCTTTTTCACCCCCCTCCGGCCATTCACCAGCATCCTCCGGCCGCCGACTCCCGGAATATGATACTGCATCTCGTATCCGTCGAACTGCTGATCGTGGAGCAGTATCCTATTGATCAGGTCCTTTATATCCGGCCTGTTCCACTGCCCCTCGCCGATCGTATAAAAGAGGCGGCCTTCCGTCTCTTCCGCTTTCGTATGAAAAACCTTGTAGAACGCGGCGTTCGCCATATTTACTCTGAAATCGGTACTCAGCACTACCACCCCCTCCCGTATGGTCGCAAAGATCGCCTCCGCATACTCCTGCGACTCGAGCAGCTGCTCATTGCTCATCTGCAATTCCGCATTGATGGCGGTCAGTTCCTCATTGGACGACTCGACCTCTTCTTTCGACGTTTCGAGCTCCTCGTTTATGCTCTGCAGCTCCTCATTGCTCGATATGATCTCTTCATTGGCCGACTGCAGCTCTTCCTTATTGGCCTCGTGCTCATCGATTATCGCCTGCATATCATGACGAACCGTATCCAGCTCTTCCTGTAATTTCCGCACAACATCTTCTTTCGAAAAATCCGCCGCCTCCACGCTTCCCTGCCTGGTCTGCTCCTCAAAAACGACAAGCAGCAGCCCATCATCGCCATCGGATACCAGCGGAGTCACTTCTATCGCCACCTCATGTTCGCGGTCCTTCACCTTGAATACGATGCCCGTCTTCCGGATAGGGCCATGCGTCGACTGTGCCTTGTGGATACAGTTCCGCAGGTCGAACGTCAGCCCCGGCCTCGCCATCTTCATCAGGTTGAAGCTAGCCTTGCCTCTCGCAGGCTCCAGGAAAAGCCCGGTCGCGCCGCGGAATTGGAGTATCTCCATCTCCTGGTTGATCACCACCGCCGCGGGGACATACTTCGCATACAACACCTCATCCACGATCTTCTCCAGACCCGCGGGCTCCGGCTGCGCATCGGCGACAGTCTTTTTCCGTTCCGTTGCATCTTTTGATTCCGTCGCCGGCATCCGGTAATTCACCTCCGTCATTATCCTCGGCGAGACACCCGGTTTCTTCCGGTACACCTTGAACCGTTTCTCCACCTGCGTAAAAAGCTGAACGCCATTAGCGCTGATCGTCTCCGACTTACCCAGCAGCAAGTAGCCGTTTGGGTTCAGCGAATAATAAAAAAGAGCCGTGCATTTCTGCTGCAGGACATTCTCGATATAAATGTAAAAGTTGCAGCAGCTCACAATGTCGAGCCGGGAAAAGGGCGGATCCTTGAGCACATTATGCCGCGCGAACACGCACAGGTCACGGATCCGCTTGTCCACCCTGTAATTATTGTTCTCTGTACGCACAAAGAATTTCGATAGCCGCATCTCCGGAATATCCGCAAGATCTGCCGCAGTATATACCCCCAGGCGGGCCTTTGCGATCGCGATCTCGCTCAGATCGGTGCCGAATATCTGCATCGGAACCTTGCTGCCGCTTTCCTCCTGCAACTCGGTCAGCAATATAGCCAGCGAATAGGCTTCCTCACCGGTAGAACAAGCCGGGATCCAGATCCTTATCTGGTCCTCAGGCGACTTGCTCTTCAATAGCTGCGGCAATATCGTCTTTCGCAGGTATTCCATCGAATCTCCATCACGAAAAAAACAAGTGACGTTGATCAGCAGATCGTGGTACAAAACCGTTATTTCGCTGACATGCCGCTTCAGGTATTCATAATAGCTGCGAAGATCGACCAGCTTGTACAGCAGCATCCTCCGGATTATCCGTCTTTTGATCGTACTCATCTTGTAGTGAGTAAAATCGATACCCGTAGCCTTCTTCAGCAGCTGAATGATGTTTCGTAATTGCTCGTCATTGTCGCTGACGGCATTGCTGCCGATCTGTATCTCTTCGAACACATCCTCCTGCTGCGTGATCTTGCTCAGCTCCTGCCCGATCTCGGTCGGCGACATGACCAGGTCCACCACTCCGGCAGTCATTGCCGCCCTGGGCATGGTGTCCGCAATAGCTGTCTCATCCTGGGTAATAGTGATCCCCCCGGCGATCTTTATC
>JAFDYE010000804.1 GCA_018267585.1 Bacteroidota bacterium | reverse complement strand
CGCCAACTGGATCGCGCTGGCCGGCGAAGACGGCCGTGACTACGGCGTCTATTATTTCAGAAAACATATCTCACTCCCCGATAAACCCGACCACTTCATCGTCCATATCTCCGCCGACAACCGCTACAAATTATTCGTCAACAACACCCTCGTCTCCCTCGGCCCCGCACGCAACGACACCTACCACTGGAACTACGAGACCGTCGACCTCGCCCCTTACCTCACCACCGGTCCCAACATCGTCGCCGCCCTCGTCTGGAACGAAGCCGACCACCGCCCCGAAGCGCAGATCAGCGTCCGCACCGCCTTCATCCTCCAGGGCGATTCCCAGAAAGAAGAGATACTCAATACCGACAACAGCTGGAAGGTCCATCGCGACAACGCCTACCAGCCACTGGCAGGTTTCTTCGCCGCCAGCGCCGGAGAATTCATAGACCGCAACAGATCAGTCGACAACTGGACCTCGGCAACTTTTGACGACGGCGCCTGGCCCGCCGCAGCCAGCCTCTTCGGCGGCCAGCCAAAAGGCCTCTCCGACGGTCTCGGGTGGATGCTCGTCCCCTCGCCTCTGCCGCCAAGAGAAATGACCTACCAGCGTATTCCCCAATGCCGGAAAGCGACCGGCGTCACCATCCCCACCGGCTTCCCCGCACAAAAGACGCCGGTCACCATCCCCGCCAACACAACGGCAACCCTGCTGCTCGACCAGACCTTTCTTACCAACGCCTACCTCACCCTTAACTTCAGCAAGGGCAGCCACGCCGGTATCTCCATCCGTTATGCAGAGTCGATGTTCACCGAATTCACCTCCTACGGCGCACGAAAAGGCAACCGCAATGACGTCGAAGGCAAACTGTTCTCGGGAAGGATGGACAGCCTGATCTCCGACGGCAGCGATGGCCAGTCATATACTAATCTGAATTTCCGGACCTTCAGATATATCCGGGTACTCGTGCAAACCCACGACGACCCGCTCGTCATCGACGACATATTCGGCACCTTCACGGGCTACCCCTTCCAACAACCCTCTCAATTCATTAGCGACGACAAGGAGATCAAAAAGATCCTCGACATCGGATGGCGCACCGCCCGCCTCAACGCCTGGGAGACCTACACCGACTGCCCCTACTACGAACAGCTCCAATACATCGGCGACACCCGCGTACAGGCCGTCATCACCTACTACAACAGCAGCGACGACCGCCTGCCCCGAAATGCCATCGAGCTGATGAATAATTCCCGGCTGACCGACGGCGTTACACTCAGCCGGTATCCGACACGAAGCACGCAGATCATATCCCCCTTCTCCCTATGGTATATCGGCATGCTCCACGACTACTGGATGTACCGGGGCGACGACCGTTTTATCGCGGACAAACTCCCCGGCATGCGGGCCATCCTCAAATTCTTCAGCGGCTACCAGGGCGCCGACGGCTCATTAAAGAACACGCCCTACTGGACATTCGTCGACTGGGCCAACGGAAAGAACTGGTCGGTCGGAGCGCCACCCATGGGCCCCGACGGCGGCTCCGCCATCCTCGACCTGCAGCTGCTATGGGCCTACCAGTGGGCGGCAGACCTCGAGGCCCGGCTGGGCCAGGCCTACTACGCCAATGAATACCACCAAAAGTCTACGCAACTGGAACAGACCATACAACACAAATACTGGAGCCCCACCCGCGGCCTCTACGCCGACACCGAAGAAAAGAACCAATTTTCCCAGCACGCCAACTCGCTGGCCATTCTCACAGGACTCGTAGGCAAGGCCGGCCTGAACAACTTCGGACACCGGCTGCTCACCGACAGCACGCTCACGCAGTGCTCTATCTACTTCAAATACTACCTGCACCAGGCGCTCACCAAAGCCGGTCTCGGGGATGGCTATATGGACTGGCTCGGCATCTGGCGAAAAGATATGACGATGGGCCTCACGACCTGGGCAGAAGACTCCAACGTCGAATACACCCGTTCGGACTGCCATGCCTGGAGCAGCAGCCCCAATATCGAATTCTTCCGGACGGTGCTCGGCATCGACAGCGACGCCCCGGACTTCAAAAAGATCAGGATCGAACCCCACCTCGGGCGACTGACTAATGCAGCAGGCGATATCCCGCATCCTCAGGGAAAGATCGCCGTCAGCTATCGGCTCGATGCGGGCGGCAAATGGAAGATCAGCATTAACCTTCCAACCGGCACCTCCGGCCATCTTACATGGAAGGGCAATGACTACAGTCTGCAGCAAGGCGCCAATAACATGGTCCTGTAAATTCCACGTCTATTGGTCATGCTGTGCCCGGGTCTGTTTCCTAATATAAAACCAGTAGATCATATTGGCAGAAAGCCTGAAACCCGGCCCCAACGGGCTGTCGCTGAGCGTTGACTGACGGTGGTTGACAAGATAGACAGAGCTTATGTCCTTGCGTTTGAGAAAGATGCCCATGTTGACATCGACACCCAGCCTGCCCTTATGACTCAGCTGAAAGATGCTGCCGGCCATGATCCCCGCAGAATAATGCTTTTCGTTGTTGGTGAGGAAGTCGGTCAGCGGGTATAGGGGTAAATAATGCTGATAAATGACCCCATAACGGAGAAAGACCAGCACATACGGGATAATGCCCCGGTCATACCGTAAATTCTTAAAATTAAAGTAATACCGGTAATTCAGGAACAGGGCCTTCTCCCGGCTGCGGTAATAGGTAGCTACATCGTGCGTAACACCGGCCGTGTCTACTCCGTTGTTATCGGATTTGCTGATGAACTCGAGGAAACCGTCGACGCCGATCGATTGGTTGCGCGCAAACCCATACTCCACACCAAGCAATGCGCTGATACCTCCCTCGTCTCCCAATACAAAAGGTAACGCCTTTCCCTTGACCGACCAGTTGCGAAAATTGCCATGCGGATCATACGGCGTCGCGAACTGGGCCGTCAACGCCATAGGCAAACAACACAGGATAAGCAGCAGGGTCTGTAGCATGATCTGAATTTTGGTTATCGGAACAACCAGAAAATGGCATACCACGGTCAGCAGAGTCTTTCAAAGCTACGTTTTTATCCGCCATATAACCCCCGAACGGCGAATTCAGAATTTGCACAATTTTGCAGCGGAGACAACCCGGCAACGGCATCGGCCGTATACCATATTCACAACTGATCTTAACTTGCGATCATCGCCATGACAGCTACCCATTCCATACCATCCACGGGCCCGCGTGCCTTCAGAAAGACCCTCCCGCTGATGGGCAACAAGTTCGAGCTCACGGTCATCGCCGATGACGAGACCTGGGCGATGGACTGCATCGACGCCGGCATTGCCGAGATCAGGCGGATCGAGCGGCTGCTCACCACATTCAGCGAGGATAGCGAAACCGCCCTGATCAACCGGAATGCAGGAGTGGCGCCCGTCCCGGTGAGCAGCGAAACCTTCGGACTGATCGAACGTTCCATCCGCATCTCCCGCCTCACCCAGGGCGCCTTCGACATCACCTACGGATCGATCGACCGGCGCCTTTGGAACTTTGACGCCAACATGCGGCAGCTGCCTGACAAGGAAACGGCCAAAAAAATGGTCCGCCTCATCAACTACAAAAACATCCTGCTTGACCGGGAAAGAGGCACGGTATTCCTCAGGGAAAAAGGCATGCGCATCGGCTTTGGCGGCATCGGCAAGGGCTACGCCGCCGAACAGGCAAAAAAGATCATGGCCGCGATGGGCGCCGACAGCGGCATCGTCAACGCATCCGGAGACCTGGCCGTATGGGGCTACCAACCCGGCGGCATCCCGTGGACCATCGGCATCGTCAACCCCAACATGAACGACAGCATATTCTCCTATCTCAACGTCACCAATCTGGCGATAGCGACCTCCGGCAACTACGAAAAATATGTGATCATCGACGGCAAACGCTACAGCCACACCATCAATCCAAAGACCGGCTTGCCGGTCACCGGCATAAAAAGCGTCACCATCCTTTGTCCCAATGCCGAATTCGCAGACGCGATCGCGACACCCGTCATGGTCATGGGCATCCGCGCCGGCCTGGACATGATCGATCAGCTAAAAGACGTCGAAGCCATCGTCATCGACGACAACGACCATGTCTACCATTCCGCCAACCTGCATTTTACTTAAACAACCGAACATGATAAAAAGATCATCCTTCCTCCTTCTCCCCGCTTCGGTCTTCCTCTACTGTCTCTCATCCTGCCAGCCGGTAAAAGAGTACCAGAAGAACAAGGTCAACGACTCCGAAATGACGCTGGGCAACCGGAAGATCGAAAAAGAAGAGCTCAACTTCCAGGCCTATCGCGAAGGCTCCTCCGGCGCCAATGGCGGAAAGACCGGCGGAGGCTGCGGCTGCAACTAAAATTCATCAACCACTGACTACCACACATGAGAAGAGTCTGTCTTACAATTACCGGCCTCGTCTTCACCGTCCTGGCCGCATTTTCCCAGCAAACGTCCACCCCTTCCGGACAAACACCTGCATCTTCCCGGCAATCCCCCACCCCTTCCCGGCAAATCCCCCCCGATACCGCAGGCTTCAAAAGCCGCCCCCTGCGCATCGACGAGGTCAACATCCTCTCCAGCTACTATAGCCAGACCGCCGACAAATCGGCCGTTTCCGGCGGCGACCCCGGCCCCCGCGGCATCGGCAACGTCACCGACCTCTCCAACGGCATCGAGCTCCGACTGGTAGGCTGGGACCCCAGGGGCCGCAAAAACACACTGACCGGCGGCCTCGGCATGGACAATCATACCGCCGCTTCCCAAGCCTATGTCGATTCCAGCGGCAAAGGAAAAAAGACCGGGACCCGTCTCTACCCGACCCTCGACTGGACGATCGAAAACCCCACGCGGGGAACCTCTTTCGGTATCGGAGCCTACTATTCCGCCGAACACAACTATTATCATTCCATCGGTCTCAATACCTCCTTTTCAGCGAAAACAAAACACAACGGGGAATTCAGCGCAAAGCTCAGCGGCTATTTCGACCGCATCGTCATGATCACCCCCTCGGAACTCATCCCCGTCGACACGGCCAAGGCCGCGGTCAGCCAGGTCAGAGACAGCGTCATCTACGTCACGACAGCCAGCGGACGCACACAAGCCCTCAACTACAGCACCGGCCAGGTGATCAGCACGGGCGGCAAGCCCAGCATACCCTCCAGCAGCCGCGACTCATATTCGGCGTCCTTCTCCTTCTCGCAGATCATCAACCAGCGGATGCAGGGCGCCCTGCTGCTGGACATCGCCTACCAGTCCGGATATCTGGGACTACCCTTCCACCGCGTCTACTTCACCGACAGCGCCACGGCGGTCGTAGAGCGCCTGCCCTCACAGCGGTTCAAACTGCCCATAGGCCTTCGGCTGAATTACTTTCTTCTCGACAACCTGATCCTTCGAGGATACTACCGGTATTATATCGACAACTGGGGCGTCCGATCACACACCGCAAGCCTCGAGGTGCCGGTGAAGATAACCCCCTTCTTTTCGATCAGTCCCTTCTACCGTTATTATATACAGTCGGCTTCAAAATACTTCGCTCCATACAAGGCGCACAAGTCCGCAGACGAATACTACACCAGCAACTACGCGTTATCGGCATTCAGCGGCCAGTATCTGGGTACCGACCTGCGCCTCGCGCCGCCCGGCGGAGTACTCAAGACCCACCTCAGCGTCCTCGAGCTTCGCTACGGCCACTATACCGAAACCACACACCTGGTCTCCAATGTCATCGCCCTGGACCTCACCTTTAAATAGAAGGGCGCGCCACGAGACAGACACGGATCATTCCCTGGCCTGATCATCCTCATATGATCGGGCCTCGCGCCATTCTATCTTCGCTAACGACCTCCAAAAGTCGAAAGAATATGAAACAGGTATTATTCATACACGCGGGCCACCGGCTCACGGACGGCATGTTCCGTTGTCTCTGCGAATTGCAGCAGCAGGAACGGCTGCAGGTCCGGGCCCTTTTCTTCGGGCCGGTCGACTATCCTACCGTAGCCGCCATGTACGGAAGAGCAGTTATGTCTCCATCGATCAATATGGATATGGAAGAGAGCGAACTGGTCGCCGAGCAAAAAACTGAATTTGCCAAACAATGCGCCCAACATCATATCTCCTACGAAATGCCCGGCAACTACGGCGTCTGGGACAAAGACTTCTTCGCAAAGGAGACCCGTTTCGCCGATCTCGTGCTCGTCTCCAACGAGCTCTTTTTCGCCGGCCTGGACGCTCACCAACCCAATGCATATCTGCGCCAGGCCCTGCGCGCCGCCGAATGCCCCGTCCTCGTCGTGCCCTCCCATTTCGAATCGATCGAACATATTTTCATCGCCTATGACGGCACCGCCAGCAGCGTCAGCGCGCTCAAACAATTCTGCTACGTCTTCCCGCATCTCCTCCACCTTCCGGCGGAGATCGTCTATGCCAAAAAGGAAGAAGACGACAACATACCCGCGCTGCAAGACCTGCGCCGGCTCGCCATGACAAAATTCAACAACCTGGGCTACGACAAGCTGCATTTTGACGCCGCCCGGCTTTTCCCGACCTGGATCAGCGAAAAGAAAAATGCCCTGCTGATCACCGGCGCCTTCGGCCGCTCGGTCCTTTCCAATTTCGCACACCACAGCTTTGCTGCCGAAATATTGCGCGACCACCGCCTGCCGCTCTTTGTCGCACACTAGCACCGCAGCGGACCGCACCCTCATAACATACCACCTTATCATGGATTTGTACCGGAACCTTCCCAATCGTCTGGTGTAATATTGCGCTATCAAAATGGCAGAAATATGATCCCGACGAACGCAACGTTTAATGGAAGTTTCCCCTTTACCCCACATTATAGCACCGCCCCCGGCTTCAGGATGCACTATGTCGACGAAGGCAGCGGCGAGCCGCTGCTTTGCCTGCATGGCGAACCTACCTGGGGTTATCTGTTCCGGAATATTATCAACCAACTCGCCGGCAACCATCGTGTGATCGTCCCCGATCATATGGGATTTGGAAAAAGTGAAACCCCTCCCGACCGCAGCTATTGGCTGCAGGACCACATCGACAACCTCGAAAAGTTGATCATCGACCTCGACCTCCGGGGGATCACGCTGGTAATGCACGACTTTGGCGGACCCGTAGGCATGGGCCTGGCCGCCCGTCATCCCGACCGCATACAGCGCGTGATCAGCATCAACGGACCCACCCCATTCGGACAGCCCGACCTGGCACAAACCCTTCAGACCAACGCCCAGGAATCGCCATGGTTTCAGTGGATCCTCGCGGCAGAAGCCGCAGGACGGCTCGAACAGGTCCTCAACGAACTCCACTATAATATCTTAAGCACACTCAAGCTCAACGGCTTCGAGCAGAACGACATCATCACAGACACATGGCTCGACGCCTACCGGTCCGCCTTCCCGACCCCGGCACAGACACTCGGCGCCCTGGGCTGGGCAAAAGGCGTTGCGACCGGAGCCCACATCTTCGAAACACCATCCGATGCCGCCAGGAAAAAGATAGGACAGCTCCCCGCCATGGCCATTTGGGGCAGCGCAGACCGGACCCTCAACGGAAAATACTTTCTCCCGCTCTTCCGCTCCGCATTCCCATCAGGGACCATCCACGAATTGCCCGGAGTCGGCCACTACAGCCCCGAGGACGCACCCGAAATCATCGGGCCCCTCATCCGCCAATTTTTGGTATCATAATCAACCAATTATACTCTCTCAAAAAAACTTCCCAAAAACCCGATCGTTTCCCCCCTTCCATTCGTCCATCAATAAAACCAACAAAGAATGGAAAATCTAAAAGACAAAGTAGCCGTCGTATTCGCCGCCACAGGAGAGATCGCAGGGGCAGTCGCAAGATCATTCGCCGGCCACGGCGCAAAAGTCTACGTCACAGCGCGCAACCTGGACGGCGCAAAAGCCCTGGCCGCCCAGCTCAAAAAAACCGGCGCATCCGCCGAAGCCGCCAGGGTCGACGCGCTCGACGAGAACGAGATCGACAGCTTCCTCCAAAAAGTCGTCGCGGACAACGGCCGGCTCGACATCGTTTTCAACGGCATCGCCGTCAACTATGACGAGATGGGCGGCCGCCCCGCGGCAACAGAGGCCAGGTTCGATCATTTCATGGCTCCCATGACAAAGATCGTGGGCTCCCAGTTCCTTACTTCCCGGGCGGCGGCGAGACACATGATCGCGACATCAACCGAAGGCACCATCCTCCTGCTCACAGCCGCAGCCTCCAGGTCCAAGATCCCCAACCTCGCGGGCTTCTCGGCCGCCTGCGCCGCCGTCGAGGCGATCACCCGCGTGATGGCCGCCGAATGGGGAAAACACGGCATAAAGGTCACCTGTATCTGCTCCGGCGCCCTGATGGAGACGAAGAGAATATCCGGATGGATCGAATCCGCATCAAAAAATTACGGGATACCCGTCGAGCAGATGGTCGCACAATACAAAGCCTTCGACATCTTGCAGACGAGTCCCACGCTCAGACAGCTCGGCGAAACAGCCGCCTTCCTCGCATCCGAAACCGGCGTAGCCTTCAACAGCCATATTGTCGACGTCGACTGCGGTAAGCTCAATATATTATAATACATTAGAGGTTGCGGCCCTCAAATACAACGAAGGCCGCAACCCATTTATCAAAATATAAAATGGAAAACGAACAAGTCCTCCAACTCGCCATAGCCGGCGACATCAACGCCTTTCAAACCCTCTTCGCCGGATTTCAACCCCAGCTGAAGTCTTACCTCTACCGTCTCCTCACCGACCGCAACGACGTCGACGACCTGACCCACGACACCTTCATCAGGGCGTTTTCCAAAATTGCGACCTTCAACCAGGAGTCCAGCCTGAAAACCTGGGTATTCAAAATAGCGACCAACCTCGCCTACGATCATTTAAGGAAACAGCAACGCTGGCGACCCGACGCACAGGACCGCGCCGCCGACCTCGCCATCGGCTCCGAAGAGCTCAGACAGGCCTTCTGGATGGTACACAACACTTCACCTGCCGGCGCCTACGAGATGCGCGAACATATCGACTACTGTTTCACCTGCATGGCCAAGACCCTGCCCATCGAGAAACAGGTAACCCTGATCCTGAAAGACATCTACGACTTCCAAACCAAAGAGATCGCCCACATCCTACAAAAGACAGAGGCGATCATCAAACACCTGCTCAACGACGCCCGAGCCACCCTCACCGACATCTTCGAACACCGGTGCGCGTTGATCAACAAAGAAGGCGTCTGCCACCAGTGCAGCCACATCAACGAGATATTCAACCCCAAACAAAACCAGCAGGAAGAGCTCATGAAACTCGAGCTCGTCAAAGAATCCAAGCACTACAACCGCAAAGACCTCTTCGCCCTCCGCACCCTCCTGGTCAAAGCCATCGACCCCCTCCGCGCCTCGGGCACCGACTTCCACGACGAGCTCATGCACTGCCTCCGCAGCGCCATCGGCGACAAAGCCGACTTCTACGACCGGGAGCCGCGCCGGCGGGAGTGACCCCTTCTCCTACATCCCCGCCCCCGCCACATATTCATAGTGATAGTCCCCCGAACCCAGCTCCAGCCTTTCCTTCTTCCCCGGTAAATCGAGCTCAGCCGTCGTATTGGGCGGGATTGTCACGTCAATGGCTATCCGGCCACTGTCCAAAGTCCACTGCAGCGACACCATTCCATACAGCGTCCTGAGATGCGCCGCCGCATGGGTAAGCCCGCCGCCCGGTCTGGGCCTGAACAATATCTTCTTATATCCCGGCGCACTGTCCACGGGATTGACCCCCGTGATGGTCTTGTACATCCAGTCCCCGATAGCACCATAGGCATAGTGGTTGAAGGAATTCATATTCGCCTGCTGGAGACTGCCATCCGGCCTTATCCCATCCCATCGCTCCCAGATCGTCGTGGCTCCCCTGGTGACCGGATACAGCCAGGACGGATAGGTCCGCTGCATCAACAACCTATAAGCAACATCGTTATAGCCATAACGGGTCAGCACGTGACAGAGATGCGGGGTTCCGAGAAACCCGGTCGTCAGGTGATTGCCGTAGTCCTTTATGTTCTGCACCAGACGGGCAGCCGCCTGGGGCCGGAGACTGTCGGGCAGCATATCGAACCGCAGCGCCAGCACATAGGCCGTCTGACTGCCGGAGACCAGCCGGCCCCGCCGCGTAGTATATTCATCGACAAAGACGTCCTTGATCCTCTTCAACAGCGCACTGTACGCACTGACGTCCGCCTGCCTGCCCAACACCTTCGCTGCATTGATCAGCAGCTGCGTCGAGTGCGCATAGAAAGTCTGCGCGATGAGATGCTTGTCCGTGATGGCCGCCCGTCCGTCGTCGTCGGCGTCCCCCGGCGTGTAAAACAGCCAGTCCCCGAAATGGTCACCGGTATTCCACAGGTCGTCGACCGCATGGGCGCGGATATAATCCACCCAGGCCTTCATGCTCGTATACTGGTCCCTGAGGATCGTAGTATCGCCATACGCCAGGTAGACATTCCAGGGCGCAATGGTGGCCACATCGCTCCATCCCGCACTCGCATTGTCTTGCGGACGCAGAACGTTGGGAATGACATAAGGCACCGCACCGTCGGGCAGCTGCTCCGAACGCAGGTCCGCCAGCCACTTGGCATAGAACATGGCCACATCCATATTGAAAGTCGCCGTCGCGGAGAACGCCTGCGCATCACCAGTCCACCCCAGCCGCTCGTCGCGCTGCGGGCAGTCCGTCGGGATATCTATAAAATTCCCCCTTTGTCCCCACTGGATATTGTGCTGCAGCCGGTTGATCAACGTGTCGGACGTCGTGAAATCACCCGTCTGCTCCATATCGGAATAGATGGCCACGGCTTCTATATCCTGAAGATCCACAGGCCCCTCGACCTTTACATAGCGAAAACCCTGGAAAGTGAAATGAGGCTCGAACCACTCTTCCGCCCCTCCTTTGGAAATATACGTGATGGTTTGCCGCGCCGAGCGCAGATTGGCCGTATAAAAATTGCCTTGCGGGTCCAGCACTTCCCCATGACGAACAACGATCGTATCACCGGCACGCCCACGCGACCTCCAGCGTACCCAGCCCACGAGATTCTGGCCAAAATCGATCACCGTCTCGCCCTTCGGCGTCCTGAGGATAGACAGCGGCTTGAATACCTCGTGCCTCCTGACCAGCGGAGCATCGGTGGCAATAAGCCTTGCCGTGGTGTCCGGTCTTTCCGTTCTTACGACCGCCCAGGCCGCGTCGTCATAGCCGGCCTTCTGCCATCCGGCTTTCTCCATCCGGGCGTCGTACACTTCGCCGTTAAAGAATTCGGAGTAGCGTATCGGACCGTCAGAGCTGCGCCAGGACCCGTCGGAGACGACCGTCTGCCGTGAGCCATCCTCGAGCGTGATCTCCAGCTGGAAAAGAAGACCCGTTGTGTTACCGTAAATATTTTTTCTGCCCCGGTACGTAGGCCCCCGGTACCATCCGTCGCCTATGATGGCCGCCGCCGCATTGGCGCCGGTCGCGAGCAGGGAAGTGACGTCGTATACCTGGTATTGCAGCCGTTGGCGGTAGTTGGTCCAGCCGGGGGTCAATAAGCCATCTCCGACCCGGCGGCCATTGATCCACGCCTCATACAGGCCGTGCGCCGTAATATAGAGGCGCGCCTGCCTTATCTTGCCGCTTACCGCGAATCCCTTCCTCAGCATCGGAACAGGACCTTCCGCACTGTCGGGCCCTTCGGGCGTGATCCATTTGGCCGACCAGTCGCCTGAATTAAGCCCCGTTTCCCAATAGTTGAGCGGACTCCACTCAGAGCCGTGACCATGATTGTCCCAGACACGCACCTGCCAGTAATACCGGCTGCGCGGCAGCAGGGCCGGACCTTTGTACCGAATATGGACGGACTGACCGGAGACGGTCTTTGAAGAGTTCCACACCAGACGACCACGGCCCGAAAAGACCTTGATCTCATAGGCGGTCTGCAGCACGTTCCTTTCGGTCGAGACCAGCCGCCAGCTAAGTCGTACAGGCGCGGCAGGAGAAAGGCCGATAGGATTGACGGCATATTCGCTCGACAATCCGGCAACGCTGAGAGACTGGGCGCGTGTCGCGGAAGAAAAAAGGCCCAGCAGGCCAAAAGACAACAGGACAATACGATTCATGGGTGAAAATAGAACCATTTATGAAATGACAGATAGTATAAATTGGCATACTATTCCAAGATTTTGGCAATCGCGCCAGTCGCCGTTGACAGGCAGCCGCCGCAGATTATATTTGAGTCATGAAGGCCCTGGTAAGAAAAGAACGCATCGTCCTGAACACCTATCCCTATTCCGACCCGTCACCGGTACCCGGATTCGGCCGGATATATCCGTACCATAGATGGGATGGATATGCGTTCATCGGATCACCCGCCGAATGGGAAATGGTGGTGCTGGAAAACGCTCATATCAAGGTCTGGGTCAACCCGGCAGCCGGAGGAAAGGTCTGGGGCGCCGTCTCGAAAACGACCGGCAGGGAATTCATCTATTTCAACCACGCGGCCAAATTCAGAGACGTCGCCATGCGCGGTCCCTGGACATCCGGAGGCATCGAGTTCAACACGGGTCTCCTCGGACACTCCCTGACCTGCGCGACTCCCGTTGATTATCACACGCAGGAGAATGCGGACGGCAGCGTCAGCTGCTTTGTCGGGACAACCGACCGGTCTTCGGATACCCGGTGGTGGGTGGAGATCAGCCTGCCCGCAGATGCGGCATGGTTCAGGACCCGCACTTGCTGGTACAATGACAGCGGCCAGGACACGTCCTATTACAGCTGGACCAATGCCGGCATCAAAGCCTCACGCGGATTGGAATACGTCTTTCCCGGCCACGCCTACCTGGGACACGACGGGAAGGCCCATACATGGCCGCTCGACGAAGACGGACATGACCTCTCGAAATATGCACACAACGACTTCGGCCATTACAAATCCTATCACGTTATCGGGTCCGTCTCCGACTTTTGGGGCTGCTACTGGCACGACGACGGCTTCGGGATGGCGCATCATTCCGCTTACGACCAGCGGCCGGGAAAGAAGATCTGGATATGGGGCTTATCCCCGTATGGCATGATCTGGGAAGACCTGCTGACCGACAGCGACGGGCAATACTCCGAAGTGCAGTCCGGCAGGCTCTTCAATCAAAGCGTCTCGGCAAGCGCTGCCACTCCTTTCAAACACCGCACATTCCTGCCCTGCGCCTCCGACAGCTGGGACGAATACTGGATGCCCGTCGAAGGCCTCGGCGGCCTTAGCTATGCCTCTCCGCAGCTCTCCCTTTTCGTCGGTACGGACACGTTACAATTATGCGCCAACCAGCCCCTGGACGGCATCCTGAAACTAGAGGACGGACACGGGCAACTGGCAGAAACACCCCTCCGGCTGGCAACGCTTCAACGGATGGACCTGCCCCTTTCTGCCGGTCACCGGCTATCAACCTTGAAAATATGGCTGGATGATAGATTGATTTACGATGGATGCGAAGTGCACCACCGGCTAAAAAGGCCGCTGGCCATCGGCGAAGGATATGACTTTGAGTCGGTGGAAGGACGCTATCTCCAGGCCAGGGAATGGGAGCGCCAGCGGTTGACATCCCGCGCCCTCACGTGCTATGCAGCCTGTCTGCTGGCCGATCCCTGGTACCTCCGCGCCCTGGTGGGAATGGCACGGGTGCAGCAGCGCCGGATGGATTATGAAGAGAGCCTGACCTTTCTTTCGCGGGCCTTGTCCATCGATACCTATGACGGGGAGGCCAATTATCTGTACGGCGTCGCCCACGCCTGGCTGGGCAATCCATACGATGCGAAAGACGGCTTTTCGATAGCCGGGCAGACCACGGCCTACAGGTCCCCCGCCATGACCGAACTCGGCAGGCTGTCGATGCGACAGGGACAGCACACACAGGCGCTGGTATATATCCGGGAGGCGCTTGCCGCCAATCCGGGCAATATCGGCGCCCTCCGGTTGCAGGCAGTGGCGATGCAAAAGACCGGCAGGGCATCAGAAGCCAGGGATCTGGCTGCCGCACGACTCATGACCGATCCGCTCGACCATACATTGCGTTATATATCGGGGGACAAGGAAGGCCTTCGCATCGCCGGCGAATGGCCCCACCAAACCTGGCTCGAAATAGCGGCCTTCTACGCCGGAATAGAAGAATGGAAAGAGGCCGCTGCCGTGCTGCAATTGTCGCCCGAACATCCCATGGTCGAACTGTGGAAGGCCTGGATACGGTATAAAACCACCGGCAGCATCGACACCGCCGCCCTCGGAAAAATAGACCGATGGTCTCCCGAAGAAGTATTTCCGCATCGCCGGGAAGAGCTCACGATCCTGCAATGGGCGGTGAAGCATTCCGGCAGCTGGAAGATAAAATATTTCCTGTCACTGCAGCTCATTCAGCTGATGCAGGAGGAAGAAGCCCGCCTGCTGCTGGCAGGCTGCCACGACGAACCGGACTGGTATCCCTTTTATCTCATACGCGCAGGGATCAGCGCGGATGGCGGAGCCGACCTCCGGAAAGCCGCGGAAATAGCGCCCCACGCCTGGAGACCAGCCCTTCGCCTGTCAAAATACTATGGAGAAAAGCAACAGTGGCCCGAGGCCGCGGACGCCGCGGAGAAAGCATATCTCCGGGACCCCGGCAACTATTATTTGGGACTCCAGCTGGCGGCCTGTCATATGCACAACGGCCGCTACCAGGCCGCCATCGCACTGATGAGAACACTGCAGGTCCTTCCCAACGAAGGCGCTTCGGAAGGCCGCAACGTCTGGCGCGAGACCCATCTCTATGCCGCCATCGACGCGCTGGCGGACCAGGATTACGAAAAAGCAATGCACCATATCGAAGCCGCCCGCACCTGGCCCTCGAACATCGGCGTCGGCAAGCCCTATGACGTGGACGAACGGCTGGAAGACCTCCTGGCTTATTACTGCGAAAAAGGTCAGGGCGGCACCGGCGACCACTTTGTCGAAAGCATCATCGCTTTCCGGTATAACCACCCCCACTGGCCGGCAGGCAGCGGCGACCTCCTGTCCCTGATCATGTTGCGCCGGCAGGACTCCGGATACGAACAAGCCCGCCGGACCTGGCTGGGCGACAACAACGATGGCCACACCACCCAAGACCCCGAACCCCACCATATACCCATCGCCCCAGACCCCGAACCCCACGATATCCCCACCACCCGAGACCCCGGCGACCGCGATACCCACACCACCCGCGAACCCGACCCCCGCGATACCCTCCCCATTCGCTGGAGCCGCGCCTTCCTCGACGGCGACCACACCACACTGACCCGCCTGGCCGAAGAACAGCCGCCCCCTCCCCAGGTCTTGCCGTACGAGATCCCCTACGAAGACCGGGCATTCCCCCTGATCCGCAAACTGTATCAAAAAGGTTTATTAACAACACACGAATAACTATGAGCAAACACATACCCAGAGACCTCTCTGTATTCCACCAGCTGGTATCCGATATCTTCAAATGGCCCGCGACCCCGGAAGAATGGCAGCGCTACCGGCTCACGGAAGAACAGCTGAAATTCTTCGCCGACAACGGCTATCTCAGCAATGTCAGATTGCTGGAAGAATGGCAGGTGGACCAGCTCAACGACGAGCTGGCGGAGCTCATCGACCCCGAACATCCCGACAATTCACTCTTCCACCAGTTCTTCTCCAATTCCTCTACCGACCCCGGATCTGTGTTGTTTCATGCGCTCGGAGCCTGGCGGATAAGACCGGGATTCCACGACGTCTTATGGAACCCGGCATTCGCGATGGCAGCCAGCCAGCTGCTCAACGACCAGAACGTCCGGTTCTGGCACGACCAGCTTTTCTGCAAGCCCGCCAGACACGGCGGCGTAGTGGCCTGGCACCAGGACTATTCCTACTGGACCCGGACGACGCCCATGCAGCACCTGACCTGCTGGGTCGGCCTGGACGACGCAACAACAGAAAACGGCTGCATGTACTACGTTCCCAACAGCCATCGATGGGGACTGCTGGAAAAACCCAATCTCACCGGCGATATGGAAGGACTTCTGTCGGTCCTGACGGAGGAGCAAAAAGCAAATTTCCATCCGATCCCCATCGAACTGAAAAAGGGCTGCTGCAGCTTCCACCATCCCCTGCTCGTCCACGGCAGCTACGAGAACCGCAGCGACAGACCCCGGCGCGCATTCGTCCTGAACGTATTTGCCGATGGGACCATCTCCGGCAGCGACGAGCCGCTCATGCCCGGGACACCCGTCATTTCAAAAGGAGAAAAGGTCGGCGGTCAATTCTTCCCGCTGATCATCGACAGAAAACTCATAGATCAATAATGACAGCGAGACCCCTATCCCCCATCACGAAAAAGGTAAGTCCACAGACCGCAACCTCATATCCATGAAAATATCGTATTACTATACCCGCCGGGGCCGGGAACACACCCCATGGAAAAGATTTTTGACAAAAGCCCGCCACGACGGCTATGACGGCGTAGAGGCCACCCTTCCCGAAGACCCCGGCGAGCGCAACGACGTGCTGCAGGCGCTGACCCGCCACGGCCTGCGACTGAAAGCGCTTCTCGGCACCGCAAAACCCTCCGGCTTCACGCACGATGCCTCGCAATTGGAAAACGCCTTACAGATATTACTGGACACAAAACCTTTTCTCATTAGCTTACGGACTGGAAAAGACTATTTCAGCTTTGACCGGAACACCCAGCTCCTGCTGACAGGCAAACGCGTCGCACACGAGCACAACAGGGCTATCCTGCACGAGACACAGCGCGGCAGCTTCTCCTTCGCCGTCCATGTCACCGGACAGTACCTGAGCGCAATGCCGTCACTGCTGCTCGATCTGGACCTCTCGCAGTGGTACACCGTGGCCGGTAATTACCTGGAAGACCAGTCTGGCGCCGTCCAGCTGGCGCTTTCGCGCACAGCACATATTCAGGCGCGGCTCGGGGAACTCAACGACCTCCAGCAGTACCTGCCAAAATGGGATACGGTCGTCGACAGACATCGCAGCCTCCACAGCGTCGAACTGGGCTTCACCTGCGATGCCAACATGAAACAACTTTTAATGGACAGATATGGCTAAACATGCATACAGGACACAGATAGTATTGGTGGGCGCTTTCTTTTTTATTTTCGGCTTCATCACCTGGGTCAACGGAACCCTTATACCCTACCTCAGGATCGCCTGCGAACTAAAGGAATGGATGGCCTATCTCGTCACCTTTGCCTTTTACATTTCCTATACCGCCATGGCCATACCTTCCAGCGCCGTGCTGGCAAAGACCGGGATGGTAAAAGGAATGCGCCTCGGGCTGATCATCATGAGCGCCGGCTGTATCCTCTTCGTCCCCGCTGCGCTGACCCGCAGCTACCCCCTGTTCCTTCTGGGACTGTTCGTCATAGGCACAGGCACCACACTGCTGCAGACCGCCGTCAATCCCTATATCACCCTGCTCGGACCGCCCGATAAGGCGGCACAGCGCATGAGCATCATGGGTATCTGTAACAAATCGGCGGGTGTCGTTGCGCCCCTCGTGCTGGGAGCCATCATCCTCCGCAATTCCGGCGGGCTGCTCCAGGAGCTGCAGACATTGGCGCCCCCGGCCAGGTCCCTCCGCCTCGATGAGCTGGCCCGCGACGTGATCATCCCCTATCTTATCCTCGCAGCCATCTTGCTGCTCATAGCCGCCGCCATCCGGTATGCGCATTTGCCGGAAGTCGCCACCTCCCCCGCAACAACCACCCCCCTCGCCGCGGCCACCAGCCTTCCCGCCGCGACCGCCTCGCCCTCCCCAACCACCACCACCTACACCGCAACAACAACCACCACCCCCTCCCCCGCAACAACGTACACCCGCACCTTCTTCCTCGGATTCCTCGCCACCTTCTCCTGCGTCGGTCTCGAAGTGATAGCCGGCGACACCATCGGCAACTACGGCCTCTACCACGGAATACCCCTCAGCATCGCAAAACACCTGACCTCCTATACACTGGCATTTACAGTAGCCGGCTACCTCTTCGGCGTGCTGGCCATCCCCCGGCTCATCAGCCAGGAGCGGGCATTCCTGCTGTCCTCCGCTACAGGGATCCTTATCTCCCTCGCCGTTCTCTTCACGCCGGGAAAAAATTCCGTATACTGCGTGGCCGCACTGGGCCTCTCCAACGCACTCCTATGGCCCGCCATATGGCCGCAAGCCCTGAAAGGCCTCAGCGGAAAAGCGCTGAGCCAGGGCTCGGCGATTCTGATCATGGGCATCGCCGGGGGCGCGATCATGCCGCTCCTCTATAGCTGGCTGGCAAAAAGCACCAACAATCAATCAGCCTACTGCCTCCTGATCCCCTGTTATCTATTTACACTATACTACTATTTTTTGGGAAAAAGACAATCGCAAATATGAAGAGCACCCTCCTATCGATCACACTACTGCTGACGGCAGGCATGACCCTCGCACAGCAAAAGGACAAGAAACATCCCATCGACGTCGACGCCATCCGCCAGACCCAGCTGACCGGCGATATCGGAATTCCTCCGACGGAGATGAACAGATCCGCATCCCCCGCCCACCTGCAACTATTTTTGGACAGCCATCCCGGAACACCATTCTTTACCTTCCCCGAAACACGCGAACATCCCATCCGCATGCTCGATTCCGTGCCGGAAATATGGCTCCGGCGCAGCACAAAGGAGATGACCGCCTTTTCCGGCAGCCCGCAGCCCGGTGAATACTATGTCTTTCAGGTAGGGGTATTCGCAGCGCGGACGGCGCTGACCAACATTAAAGTACAGCTGTCCCCCCTTCAAGGCGCCGCCACCCTCTCCGATGTCACCTGTTTCAACGCCGGCGGCATCTCCTACCTGGGCAAGCCGTTTACAAAACGACTCGATCTCCGGCGCAGCGAAGTACTCCCTCTCTGGTTCGGGGTCCGGATACCGAAGAACGCAAAAGGCCTGTTCACCGGTAAGATAACGATAACCCCCGCAGGGCTGTCCCCTGCTGTCGTCAACGTATCGCTGAACGTGGGCGGCCCTGTTGTAGAACACAATGGCACAGACGACCCCGACAGGCTGTCCAGACTCTCCTGGCTCAACAACAGGATCGCGCTGGACGACAGCATCACCAACGGATATATCCCGCTGACGAGGAAGGACCGCACCATCTCGATACTGGGCCGCACGATCCGGCTGGGCGCCGACGGACTGCCCGCAGCAATCGACACCTATTTCGAAAAAGACAACCTCTCCCTGGTCGACCAGGCCTCACCCATCCTTTCCGGGCCAGTAAAATTTGTCGTGGACGCCGGCCGCCGCCTCCCCCTCACGGCAGGCCCCATCCGCTATACAGACCATCTGCCCGGAGGCACCAGCTGGGAAACCAGGCTGGTCAACCCCGCCCTCGTGCTCGATATACACGGCCGCGCCGAATACGACGGCTTCATCGGCTATGACGTGACCGTCCGCCCATTGAAAGACGTCGCCATCAACGATATCCGCCTCGAAATACCCATGGAAAAGGATAAGTCCGAATACATCATGGGCCTCGACCATGAAGGAGGGCGCCGGACAGAAGACAAATGGTCCTGGAAATGGGACGTCATCAACAGGAACCAGGACGGGGTCTGGCTCGGCGGTATCAACGGCGGCCTTAGACTCAGACTAAAGGGCGCCAATTTCCACAGCCAGCTCGTGAATATCTATTACCCCTTCGGCCCCCTCAACGAACCCGAAACCTGGGGCAACACCGGCAAAGGTGGCGTCACCATCAATACCGAAGGCGCCGGCGCCATGATCAGGGCCTTCTCCGGCAAACGCATGCTGAAGAAGGACAGCACCTATCATTTTATTTTCGAGCTGCTGGTCACCCCCTTAAAATTGATCGACAGGAACATCCAGTACGGCGACAGGTACTTCCACTCAGATATCGATACCAGCACCAACTTCATAGCCATTGCCAAAGAACACGGCGCCAACGTCGTCGTCGTGCATCACAAAAAAGACATCTACCCCTATATAGACTACCCCTTCTCACCGGAGAACGTCGACAGCCTTAAGGCATTCATAGACCGCGCCCACGAGGCGGGCTTAAAGACGAAGATATACTACACCACCCGCGAGCTCTCGGTAAAAACGCCGGAGATATGGGCATTGCGAAGCCTCAACAACGAGATCATCTTCCCCGGCCCCGGCATAGCCGCCAGAACCCTGGTAAATCCCAACGGAGGACACCCCTGGTTCGCCGCCAACTTCAAAAAGGACTTCATCCCCGGCTGGGTAGCGACCTTTCAACACGGACGCTTTAAAGGCAAACAGGACCTGGCCATCCTCACCCGGCCGGATAGCCGCATGAACAATTTTTACCTGGGCGGACTCGACTGGATGTGTAAGAATCTCAAGATCGACGGTCTCTATCTCGACGACCTGGCCCTCGACCGGGAAACCCTGCGGCGCGCGCGAAAGATACTCGACCGCCAGCGGCCCTGGGCACGCATCGACCTGCACACATGGAATCACTACAACCAGTATGGCAAATGGGCCAACTCCCTCTACCTGTATATGGACCTGCTCCCCTACATGGACCAGCTGTGGATCGGCGAGGCCAGGGACTATGACAAGCCCGCCGACTACTGGCTCATCGAGGTCAGCGGCATCCCCTTCGGACTGACCTCGCAGATGCTCAACAAAGGCGGCAACGCGTGGAGAGGAATGGTCTTTGGCATCACCGACCGCTTTGGCTGGTATCGCAGCATCACACCCGAATATATCTGGAAGTTCTGGGACGAGTACGACTTCCGGCACCGGCGTCTCATCGGCTTCTGGGACAAGGACAATCCCGTGAGGACAGACAACCCGAACGCCGTAGCCTCGATCTTCCAGGGGGCATCCGGGACGATCATCGCTGTTGCCAACTGGACGGACACCGTACAGACCTGCCGCATAGAGATCAATTGGAAAAAGCTTGGCCTGGACCCCCACGCCGTCACCGCAACCATCCCCTATCTGAAAGACTTCCAGGAGCAGCAGGCCGTCGACCTGGGCAAACCGCTTGAATTGCCGCCAGCTAGGGGCTATATGATCGTGCTAAAGAAAAATTAGGTCCCCGAAATACCGGGGTTGATGAAAGTCGGGAGCCGGCGTCCGGATATCATTCCAGACGATATAATGCGGCTCCCGGCACTCATCCCCGCACTTATAAAAATTCGCCGTCGCATGCATCCCCGAAAGGCCGCTGTCGCAGCCAAACACGCTGACCGGAATATACAACGCCAGCGACCAGCCGGACGCCTGCACCCCAAGATCACTGCTCCGGATCAGCGCCGGCGACACGGCGGTCCTGCCCTGCCGCGAGCGGCCATACATCATCAGGCAGACACCGGCGGCATTCCATTCCATATTATAATAGCTCGCCCCTTTGTCCAACGAAAGAAAGAACTCCACACAGCTGTCTTTGTACACAGGATCATTGTGTTCTGTAAAGGTGATCCTCGGATCGACCTCATCGACGAAGAACTTTAGATAGATCGCGCTTTTGTTGTGCGCTACCGCGAAATGCGTCACCGGCCTGGCAAGGGGAAACTCCGGCCACGGGCAAATATCGAGCAGGTGACGGGGAAGCCCGTCCAGCAACAACGACCATTTTTCACCGGAAGGCGGCCCTTGCGGTAATGAGAGACACGGGACATATATTCTCTTTGACATGATGCTATCGTAATTCCAGGTGGACAGTACTAAGCTGCCCGGAGGACGGACCGACCATAATGGAAAAGCCACCCGGCTCCGTCGTCCAGCGCCCATCTTTCCAGAACTCGAGCGCGCGTCTGCTGATGGGAAAGCGAACCACCTCCGAGGCGCCCGGCTCCAGGCTTACCCTGCAAAAGCCCTTCAGCTCTTTTTCCGGTCTCACCAGGCTGCACACGTCATCATGGATATACAGCTGCACGACCTCGTCGCCCCGCACCTTGCCGGTATTGGTGATCTTTACAGAAGCATAGACCGTATCACCCGCCGTCATCGACGTCCCGGACAAGCGCAGATCCGAATAGCTCCAGCTGGTATAGCTCAGGCCATAGCCAAAACAATAGGTAGGCCCCGCAACCGAATTCCACAACGACCGCGGCCGGCCCGGAGGCAGCATATTATAAAAGGACGGCGTCTGACCCACATTACGCGGGTATGTCACCGTTAGCTTTCCTCCGGGGTTGATGAGCCCATAGACCGCTTCCGCCACCGCCGTTCCCGTTGCCTGTCCCAGGAACCATCCGTCAAGGATCGCGCTGACATGCTCCTTCGCCCATTCGATCGCCACCGGCCGGCCATGCAGCAGTACCAGGATCACCGGCTTACCCGTAGCAGTCACCTGTTCGAGCAGTTGCTCCTGCACACCAGGCAGGTTGATATCATCCCTGTCGACATTCTCCATAACCGTCCTTTCGTCATCGCCGAGCACGACCACCGCCACATCCGATCGCTTTGCCAGATCCACCGCAGCGGCAATCCTGTCCGTGGAAGAAGATTGTATGTCACAGCCTTTTTGGTAGTCGATGGTGGTGCCGGGACCCTTCAACGCCTCCAAACCCTGCCGTACCGTGACAAAATATTTTGGATGCTGGGTCGAATACGTACCCAGCCGTACAGTGTCCGCATTGGGCCCGATGACCGCAATGGCCAGCCCATCTCGTTTCAACGGCAACACCGATCCGTCATTCTTCAAAAGGATGATGGCCTTGCGCGCCACTTCCAGCGCAAGCTCGTCATGGCCCTTGTCCCCGAGCACCGTCTTATAGTCCTTTCGCGGATGCGCGAACGACCCGCTGATGTCCCGGAAGAAGACATCGGACTCGTCGGCGCTCTTGCCCTTCTTCTCCAGAACGATATCCTTCGGGGAAGTCGTCTCGTCGTCCTGTAGCTTCATCATGAATTTTACTTCGAGAATCTTCCGGACGGCACTATCCAGCAGCCTCATCGGCACCGCCCCTTGCTTAACCGCCGTCACAAGGGCAGCTCCATAGATCCTCCTCTCGGTCCAGGCCTCCTTGAATGCAAGTTCGCAGTGGACACCCGCCGCCAGCGACAGCCGCATCAGCTCCTCACGGCTGCCGACGAGATGGAACCTGTCCTGCACCCAACGGATATCGTTGTTGTCGGATACCACGAGACCGCCAAAACCATAGGCGGCCCGTAGCACCGTGTCCAGAGTATAGGTATTGACATGGCACGGCACCCCGTTGAGGATATGGTGGGCCGGCATGATAGCTCCGACATGCGCCTCCTCTACCGCCGCACGGAAAGGAGGGAGAT
>JAFDYE010000803.1 GCA_018267585.1 Bacteroidota bacterium | reverse complement strand
GAGATTAATCTTTGGTTAAAATGTGGATCGGTATGTCTTTTTCCCAAAAATTAACCCATCCCGATCACAGGGCTAATGATTGGCGAACCCGTGGTCCGCTTGGGTGATATGGACAAAGATAGTCCATTCCCATTGTGAGCCGCTTTTTCCGATTTTGATACCGGAAATGCGGACCCCGGCAGCCGGGACGAGGACCCGGGCCCATATTCCCGGCCGCTGAAAGGCTTCCGGCAAATCCGAAACCAATGATTTATCGTAGATAACCGGATGCTCCCTCTTTAACAAAAAAATACTACTAACAGGGCAGGATTTTTTTAAAGTTTTGTACAGCTTTTGGCTAACTATAGATGTCTTAATAACAGGTGGGCGTCCCATCACAAATTAAAGAGCTATGAAAGGATTAAAACACAAGTTGGTCGTCTTTCTGGCAGTGTCTGCCGGAGGGGTGATAGGATTTATTAAAGGCGAGGAAGCTAAACAGAAATGGGTATTCAGGCTGAAGAGCAAGTACGAGAACCGCAGACTGATGGCGGAAAGGAAGTCCATTGCCCGCAGGGGTGGTGTTCTTCTGGACGATATCGAGCTGGCGGCCTACCACAACAACTGAACAAATGTGGTTACATCGACAGGCGTGCTTGTCGATTTGTCATCCGTTTGACTAAATTGTCTCCCCAGTAAAGTTTTAGTTTATACAAGTCCTGGTCGAAAGACCGGGACTTTTTTCTTGTCCTGATCTCACGCCGGCGCCGCGATATTTCGCGGGATACAACGATAACCGGGAAAATTTTACCCCGCAAAGCTGACTCTCAAAGGTCAAAAATTAATCGAGAAAATTGATCCCGCTGCCTTACCTTTGCACAATTTATTTTTTTGACATGCCCAAAGATTCCTCCATTCGTAGTGTCCTGATCATCGGTTCAGGCCCCATCATTATCGGTCAAGCTTGTGAATTTGATTATTCTGGCACTCAGGCCGCCCGGAGCCTGCGCGAAGAAGGGGTCAAGGTCATCCTGATCAACAGCAACCCGGCCACCATTATGACCGACCCAATGATGGCGGATAAGGTGTATCTGCTGCCTCTGACGGTGGAGAGCATCGAACAGATCCTGGAAGAGAACCAGATCGACGCCGTCCTGCCGACCATGGGAGGCCAGACGGCCCTGAACCTGGCCAAAGAAGCCGAGGATCTCGGTCTGTGGGAGAAATATAGCGTACGCCTGATCGGTGTCGACATCAAGGCCATCGACAAGGCGGAGGACCGGGAAAAATTCCGTCAGTGGATGATCCAGCTCGGCGTACCCGTAGCAACTGCCAAAACAGCCAATTCATTCCTGGAAGGGAAGGAATTCGCGCAGGAGATCGGATTCCCCCTGGTGATCCGGCCCTCCTTCACGCTGGGCGGCACCGGCGGCGGCTTTGTGCACGGTAAGGAGGACCTCGACGAAGCCCTCAACCGGGGCCTGCAGGCCTCTCCCATCCACGAAGTGCTGGTCGAGCAGGCCGTACTCGGCTGGAAGGAGTTCGAGCTCGAGCTGCTGAGGGATGCCAACAACAACGTCGTCATCATTTGTACCGTCGAGAACTTCGACCCGATGGGCGTCCATACCGGCGACTCCATCACGGTAGCTCCGGCCATGACCCTCAGCGATACTGCGTTCCAGCTGATGCGGAACACGGCTATTATGATGATGCGCGACCTGGGCAACTTTGCCGGCGGCTGCAACGTCCAGTTCGCCCTCAACCCGAAGACAGAAGAGATCATCGCCATCGAGATAAATCCGCGCGTGAGCCGCTCGTCCGCCCTCGCATCCAAAGCAACCGGCTATCCCATCGCAAAGATCGCAGCCAAGCTGGCCCTGGGCTATAACCTGGACGAACTCAAGAACCAGATCACCAGGACCACATCCGCCTATTTCGAACCGGTACAGGACTACGTCATCGTGAAGATACCACGCTGGAACTTCGACAAGTTCAAGGGCGCCAACGACACCTTGGGCCTGCAGATGAAAAGCGTGGGCGAAGTGATGGCCATCGGCAGAAGTTTCACCGAGGCCGTCCAGAAAGCCTGCCAGAGCCTCGAGAACAACGCCGTCGGCCTGGGCTACTATGGAAAGAGCATGATGCACGCCGAGGCGCTGCTCGAATATATCAAGACCCCGAAATGGGACCGGATCTTCCGCATCAAGGACGCGCTGATGGCCGGCATCTCCGTGGGCACCATCTCCAAGGCGACCAACGGCATTGACCGGTGGTTCCTCTATGAGATCCAGAAGATCTGCAACCTGGAGAAAGAGCTTGCCAAATATAAGATCGACACGCTGCCCCTCGCGCTGCTGCAGGAGGCCAAACGGCTCGGATTCAGCGACGATCAGATCGTCCGCATCATGAACTCGGGCACCGAAGACGCCCTGTACGAAAAACGCAAGGCGGCAGGCATCACCAGGATATACAAAATGGTGGACACCTGCTCGGCTGAATTCGAGGCAAAGACGCCTTATTTCTACTCCACTTTCGAAGGCGGTCACGCCAACGAGAGCAAGGTCAGCGATAAAAAGAAGATCATCGTCCTCGGCTCAGGCCCCAACCGCATCGGACAGGGCATCGAGTTCGACTACTGCTGCGTTCACGGCCTGCTCGCCATTAAAGAATCTGGCTATGAAGCGATCATGGTCAACTGTAACCCCGAGACGGTCTCGACGGATTTTGACATCGCGGACAAGCTCTACTTCGAACCGGTCTACTGGGAACATCTCTGGGAGATCATCGACCACGAAAAGCCGGAAGGCGTGATCGTACAGCTCGGCGGCCAGACCGCGCTCAAACTTGCCGAACGCCTCAGCGAGAAAGGCATTAAGATCATCGGCACCTCCTTCGACAGCATGGATATCGCAGAAGACCGCGGCCGGTTCAGCGATATGCTGAAGGAGCTGAACATTCCATACCCCGACTATGGCACGGCTTACGACGTCGACGAGGCGATCCAGGTAGCCAATCGCGTAGGCTATCCCGTGCTGGTGCGCCCCAGTTATGTACTGGGCGGACAGCGGATGCGCATCGTCATCAACGACGACGAGGTGGAAAAGGCGGTGGTCAGCCTGCTCAAACACATCCCCGGTAACAAGATCCTCATCGACCACTTCCTCGACCGCTGTCAGGAAGCAGAGGTCGACGCCATCTTCGACGGAGAACACTTCCACGTAATGGGCGTGATGGAGCATATCGAGCCGGCGGGTATCCACAGCGGCGACAGCCACGCCGTTCTGCCCGCATTCAACCTTACCCCGATGGAGGTGACGACCATGGAATACTATTCCGAGAAGATCGCCCGCGCCCTGAAGATCAAAGGGCTTATCAATATCCAGTTCGCCATCAAGGACGGAAAGGTCTACGTCATCGAAGCCAACCCACGCGCCTCCCGGACAACCCCCTTTATCGCCAAGGCCTACCAGATCCCCTACCTTAACGTGGCAACCAAGATCATGATCGGCGAAAAGAAGCTGATCGATTTCGAATTCGACAAGAAGCTGGACGGATT
>JAFDYE010000802.1 GCA_018267585.1 Bacteroidota bacterium | reverse complement strand
GATGTTGCGTGCCCAGCTATCGATGTATTCGGTGCGGATGCTACGGTATTTCTCGTCGTGTTTTTCAAAGATCGAAAGCCTGTACTGGTAGACCCTGGTGTCGGAGTAGTGGCCGGAGCTGAGGAAGAAATAGCCTTCGTGGCTGTCGAGGGGTACGATACCAACGGGGAAGATCACCAGCTTTTCCTCCACGAACTCATATATCTCCGTGCCGCTGCTGATGGTCTGCCGGATCTCCTGGGTGGCGTAGTTAATGATCTCTTCCAATTCCAGCATGAGCTCGTCGTCTTCGATGAGTTGTTCGTACAGTACCTGGAGTTTTTCTATCTGGATGCCGGTGAGCCTTTTGGGAAACTGTTCCTGCAGGTATTTTTTGTTCTCCCGAAAGGCGACCAGGTTATTGTAATGAAAAATGATGTCTGCCAGCTGTGGATAGAGCTTGTTCTCATTGAATTGCCGGTGTATCTCCTGGAGATAGGCGAGCAGGGTATACTTTTTAAGTTCGAAGTCGATGTAGCCATCGGCGAACCAGGTGTCGGATAGTACTTTCATGTAATAATGAATATACGAAGATCCGGCCAGATATGCAAGTGGTAGTCCCGGGGTACTAGAGCTGCCTGTCGGGCGAGAAGTTTTCCAGTTCGCGGGCCACGGCGGAGCAGAATGTCGCACCCAAAGATCCGTCTATTATGCGATGGTCATAAGAGAGGGACAGGTACATCATGTGGCGGATGACGATGGCGTCTCCTTCGGGGGTTTCCAGCACGACCGGACGTTTTTTGATCGCGCCGACGGCGAGGACAGCGACCTGTGGCTGGTTGATGATCGGGGTTCCCATGAGGCTGCCGAAAGTACCGACGTTGGTGAGGGTGAATGTACCGGCCTGGGTGTCTTCGGGGCGCAGACGGCCTTGTCTTGCGTTGTCGGCCAGGGTATTGACCTGGCGGGCCAGGCCCGTGAGGTTGAGCTGGTCGGCGTTGCGGATGACGGGCACGATCAGGTTGCCGGAGGGCAGCGCTGTGGCCATGCCGATATTGATGTCTTTTTTAACGATGATCCTGTCTCCGTCGAGCGAGCTGTTGATCAGCGGGTATTTTTTGATGCAGCGGATCACGGCTTCGATGAACAGCGGGGTAAAGGTGAGCTTGGTATTTTCTCTTTTTTCGAAGTCTTTCTTTACTTTTTCGCGCCAGTGCACCAGGTGGGTCACGTCGGCTTCTGACATGCTGGTGACGTGGGGACTGGTGTGGACGCTGCGCACCATGTGGTCGGCGATCAATTTGCGCATCCGGTCCATTTCAATGATCTCGACGTTGCTGCCGTAGAGGCTGATCGGCTGTTGGGTGGCCGGTGGTTCGGATACTACGCGGGCTGGTGTGGAGGTGACAGT
>JAFDYE010000801.1 GCA_018267585.1 Bacteroidota bacterium | reverse complement strand
TAGTTGACTCCGGCTCGACCGGGGACGTCGATGTGATCGTTACAGGGGATACGATCTCCGCGCCCGGATTCACCTATACCTCCGCCAGCGCCGGTCCGCCGACCATTACCTCTTTTTCGCCGATGAGCGCTATGCAGGGCGCCGAGATCGTCATCACAGGCACCAACCTCTCCAATATTACAAGCGTGTCCTTTGGCGGAACACGCGCGCAGTCGTTCCAGATAAATGGGGATAACTCCATCCATGCCTTCGTCGCGGGCGGCGCGACCGGCAGCGTGGCAGTCAGCGGAACCAACGGCGATGCGTCTTATCCCGGCTTCACGTTCCTTACGGCGCCACCGCCGCAAAATCCTCCGCACATCACGTCGTTCACGCCGCAAAGCGCAGGCGCCGGCGCAACGGTAACCATAACAGGACAATACCTGAAAGCCATCGTCAGCGTCAGCTTTGGCGGCAGCCCTGCCATCATCAACAGCCAGAGCGATAGCACCATCGTCGCCATCGTAGGCTCAGGCGCCACCGGGCAGGTAAGAGTGGCCGGACCCGCCGGCGCCGATTCGGCCAAAGGATTCATCTTTATATACGACACCACCAGGACCAGCCCCGGCGGCGGAACCTTCCAGCTGGTGCAGTTCAGCGGCGCCATAACAGGCGGCCATCCGCAGATCAACTGGCAGACCCGCAACGACGGCAGCATATCTTTCTATGCGCTGGAGCGAAGCGTGGACGGCAGCCAGTTCAACGTCATCGGCACCATTCCCGTCAGCAATAAGGCCGGCACCAGCCACACCTATACGTTCACGGACCTGTCATCCAAAAATGGCATCGACTACTACCGGCTTAAAATGGAGGACACGACCGCACACTATAGCTATGGACCGACGATATCCCTTCAGCTGGCCGGTTCGACCCCGCTGATAGCGATCTATCCCAACCCCGTAAAATACGGCTTCTTCTTTGTCGACCCGCCCGAGGCAACCGGCACGTCGACCTTCCTGCTGACAGACCTGTCCGGCAGGGTCATGAAGAAAGCCATCGTGCCCCCGGGCCAATCCCAGATAAGGATCGATATACCAGGGCTCCCCAGAGGAACATACCAGCTCCGATGGACAGACGGGACGAAGACAGCCTACCAATCCATATTGGTTCTATAAAACAAAAGGCCCGGCGACACACCGGGCCTTTTGCTATGCAATAATTTCCTGAAAACTTTGCTGAAATTCCTCTCCATACATCTGGTGGTACTCCCGGGTGAACTTCTCAAAAGCGGCCTTTGCCATCGAGTGGCGCCCCAGCATGCTCAGACTCCTGCACTTCACCCGCAAGGCCTCCTCATTGATCGGATCAAATAAGAATATACCACCCGCGACCTCCAGCAGCAGCTCCGCATCCGCCGCAAAAGGCGTCAGCGCCGCCGACAGCGCATCCAGCACCTTCCCCGATATTTCCGACTGGATATCGTCCAGCCAGTCATAGGACGTATCGGGCAAAAGGCTTCCCCGGTGGACGATTTGCAGCAGCTGCCGGATATGCGCCTTGTCGGGTGCATGCTGCCCGTTCAACAGCGAATAGAAGCGCGCCAGATCGATGCTGATCTCTTCCGGCGTGTACAGGAATACCCATTTGTCAGCCTCTTTTACAATTCCGCAGGTCCCGAGACGATCGAGAATGGCCTTAAGCTTGACCATATTGACGCTACGGTTGTTCTGCGCGTCCTTGCTGGACTTATCCCTCCACAGGGTCGCATAGAGCTTCTCGGACGAGATGCCCTTGCCCGACCGGATAGAGTACATCGCGATCAGCAGGAACAATTCCTTCAGCAGCGGGGTGAACAGCTTGGTGAGGTCATTGCCGGCCTTATCCACTACCTCGAATGGACCGAAGAAGAATATCCTTGCGACCGGCGCCGGCGGAGGCGCGGGCTGCGAGACCGTCACGGGCTCGACCATTCCGCTCTCTCCGTCAACTGATACGGCAACAGATTCTTTTACCGCCACGGACGGGGCGATCACTTTCTTCCTCCGGCCAAACATGAACCAGGTCAGCCCGCCAAGAGCGACCATCGCAAGCGCATACCCCCACCAGGGAGTCGATGAGCCGGTAGCCCCCACTACCGGAGAGACCGCGTATGGAGGAAAGGCAATGGAATATATCCTGACGTCTGTCCTGTTTTCTTTATTGGTGTAAAAGGTGACCGCAACCAGCTTTTTTCCGATGGGCGAATAATACAGGTCGGCAAACGACCGCACGTCATAGAATAAATAAGGGATGGTATCTCCCAGCAGCTCGTATTCCGGCGAGGTCAGCGAGCCCCTGATCAGCTGCAGCGTGGAGTTGAACCGGTCATTCGGGAAGACCAGCCCGTAGTATTGCCTGGCCTTGTCGTCGATGATCAGGCTGTTGGCAAAGCAGAACTGCTTGTCTGGCTCCTTCAGATGATAGATCGTTTTGAACCGTTGATCCTTTACACTGTAGGCGAACAGGTCATAATAGTATCTTGGATTGACCATCTGGTCACCGGTGTTGCTACCGTAACCGCCCAGCAGAAAGGCGGTGTCACCCGCACTGTTGGCGCCTGCCGCTCCCAGGTAGTGTGGGGGCAGGTGATCCCCCTTTGGCGTGACGATCTCCCATTTCCTTTGCGGGATGTCATAGCGCTGCACCAGGTTCTTGTAGTGTAGTTGCCCGTACCCTCCTATCAGATAAATGGCAGAATCCTTCTGAGAGATGAATTTGTTGGCATGCCAGAACTCCGTCAGCGGTC
>JAFDYE010000800.1 GCA_018267585.1 Bacteroidota bacterium | reverse complement strand
CCTCTTCACAATAAATATCGTCTTCCCCGTCCTATAAAAATCCAATCCTTCTCCTTTCAAAACCAAATTCAGTGCGTCATCTATTGAAACATCCTGCACATCGAGTGTTACAGGCCTAGTATTTTTTATTAGAGCATAATTGAAGAAAAAGGAGAGCCCGGTCTGTTTTTCGATCGACGCGAAGACGGCATTCAGGGGCAGGTCCTTTGCTTTAAGGCTTACCGTCTGGGTATATCCGGTTGCGCCGACCTGCAGACAGACAACGGTCAATAGTAGAGCGGTTAATTTCATAACTCTCAGCAGTAGTGTGGGCGGACGCTTCCGGACATGACAAGAGAAGCCCGTTCCCAAATTCGAGATTTCCATGTAACTTTGTTTTGGTGGGGTATAACTTTGAAGGCAATAAGACGGCTCTAGGGGTAGATCCCACCGCCACAGCTGAGAGGCTATGGTAACCGGGTACGGTGACAACGTCCCCGGTTTTTTTTTATTCGGCTGACCTACCACGCGGCGGCGCTAGTCCGACCGTATTGAATTAAGCGCGGAATGTTGTTGTTTAGGTGGCATAGTCGATGGTTTAATAAGCAAAAAAGAATCGTTTTGGATCGGCTAGATCAAGCAAGGCAAGACCGACATTGCGCATGTCTGCCTACGCGATCTTGATAGGACCTTCATAGGCAAAGCAAGGCGATGTCGGTTTAATGGAATGGAACTTATGGTATTTGAGCAGTGAGGTCTGTATTGGATATTTACATTTCTAAAATGGTAGGACGATGAGCTCCCGACCCTCCAGTCGAAAATGTATTTGGTTCTTGTCAAGGAATTTCAGCAATTCATCCAGCGGCAGTCCCCGATCGATCTTTCCTCCAAATTCTATCTCAGGGACTTTTCCTTTGTAAATAACATCTACATCATACCAACGGGCCAGCTGGCGCATCACTTCCGCAAAAGAAGCCCTGCCAAAATAAAAGAAACCATTCTTCCAGCTGACGATATCCTCTGATGGTACATTCTTTATTACGCCTAATCTCCCGTCCTCTGTCAACTGAGCTTGTTCGTCAGGTCTCAGCTTTACAGCCGCCCCTCCTATGCCAGCTTTCACCGTGACAGCTCCGGATAACAGCGTGGTTTGTACGCTATGTTCTTCTGGATAGGCCATGATATTAAAGCTGGTACCCAGCACCTCCACTACCTGGCCCTCT
>JAFDYE010000007.1 GCA_018267585.1 Bacteroidota bacterium | reverse complement strand
TTCGCCCATATCGTGTCGCATAATCTGCGTTCGCATACCGGCAATATCAAGATGCTGACGGATATGGTTGTCAGGGAGACGGACAAGGATGAACAGATAAGACAGGTCAAAATGATCAGCACTGCTGCCGGTAATTTGCTGGAGACGCTGACCGAGCTGAACGATGTCGTCAGCATCCATGACAACGGCCTTGAACACCGGGAAAGCCTGGATCTTCGCAATGAGATCGAGCGGGTGCTGACGATCCTTTCGCCATCTATACAGGAGTCGGGAGCGAGTATCGATCTGCAGGTCGCCGAGGGTACGGCGGTGCGCTTCAATCCCGCCTACCTGGAGAGTGTGTTTATCAACCTTCTCAGCAACGCTATAAAGTACAGGCACCCTGGCCGGCCGCCGGAGATCCGGATCACTGTCGCCCAAACGGTCGAACTGGTGATTGTCCGGGTCACCGACAACGGGGTCGGTATCGATATGACCCTGCATGGGCATAAGCTGTTCGGGATGTACAAGACCTTTCATGGCAACAAGGACGCCAGGGGAATGGGGCTATTCCTCGTAAAGAACCAGGTCGAGGCCATGGGGGGAAAGATATTCGCCGAGAGCCGGCCGGGAGAGGGGACCAGCTTTACGCTGGAAATAACCAGACTATCATGAAACAACTGGATATAGCCTGTATTATCGACGACGACGAACTATTCACCTATGTGCTATCGAAGCAGATGCAGGTGGTTAATTTCAGTAAAACGGTATTGGTCTTCCACAACGGTCTCGAGGCGCTGAACTATCTCAGGCCGATCGTAGAGTCTCCGGAGGCCCTGCCGGCTGTCATCCTTCTCGATCTGAATATGCCGGTGCTCGATGGATGGCAGTTCCTGGACGAGTTCATGAGGCTGAGGCCGGTCAGAACGGTGACGGTCTTTATCGTCAGCTCCTCGATCGATGCTGCCGACCACGAGAGGGCGCTGGCATACAAGGACGTGAAGAATTTCTACATTAAACCGATCACCGAGGAGAATCTGATAGAGATATTGAATGAGGCACTTGCTGCGGTTATGCGTCCTCCGAACGACTGAGCACCGGCTTGATGTCGACGATGGGGGTACCGTCGATCGCCTCGAGCGGGCCGACCTTCAGCGACGTGCCGTTGATCGCGCGGACGGTGACCCGGTGGAGGCCCAGGGGATTGGGTCTGTCCGGGCTGCGGGTGGCGAAGACGCCTGCCAGCGGGTTATTCCTGTCGCCTCGGGGGTGGACGATCAGGACGTCGCGTTTGGACTGGTGGAACCAGGTGATGAGGATTATTTCGTCGCCGGGCAGGGTTCCCTGGAGGGCCGGCGCGATGTTGTCGTTGAGGACGAGCCAGACGTCGGGCGCACCTTCGTAGCCCTGTTTGGCGGCGTCTTCGCGGAGTTTTACGGACGACTGAACAAAACCGATGGGTTCTATATTATATGACATAGGTCAATCATTGTACCGACAAAACTAAGAAAAACTTATACTTTGATCTCATTTCTTGCGCGGCATGGTGTCGTTGATGTCCATTATCATCAATGTTTCCAGGTGGTTGTCAGCCTGAAGAATCTCATTGACAGCGTTGTGAGGG
>JAFDYE010000079.1 GCA_018267585.1 Bacteroidota bacterium | reverse complement strand
GCAGCAATTAGACCAAACAAAACTGCAGCCAAAGGAACCCCGGCCGCAAAGCCAAAAAAAGCCGCGGGCTCCCGTAAAGCCGCAACAGCGAAAAAAACCGTCGGCGTCGGCAAAGCCGCGCAACCGAAAAAAGCCGTCAGCAAAGCTGTCAAATCAAAAAAAGCCGTCGGCGTCAGCAAAGCCGCAAAATCAAAAGGATCCGTAAAGCCCGCCAGGGTAAAAGGAAAATAAACGATATAACTCCGGCGATCTTAGCCAATTAATTGTTGGGGTCGCATTTTATGTTTATTTTAGACTGTAACATAAGCCCCTAACCAATGAATAAACCTGAACCACCGGGATCAGGTAAAGCGTCATCGACCGTTGTTGACATTACCCCCTTATTGGAAGTCCTCGGGTATCTACACCCACTGAGTCCGGAAGCAGAAGCCTTTTTACGGGAACAGGTCATTTCGCTTTCCGCGAGAAAGAGAAAGCTGCTTCTAAAAGAAGGAACCACCTGCAATCACATCTATTTTATTGTAAAAGGGGCGGTTCGCGGTTTTCGGCGGGAAGGACAAAAGGACATAACCACCTGGATCGTGGTCGAGAACGAGCTGGTGACTTCTATTTTTAGTCTGGATAACCCATCGCCCTCCATTGAGAATATCCAGGTGTTGGAGAACAGCGAGCTGCTGGCCATCACGTACGACGATCTTAACCTGCTCTACGAACGTTTCCCGGAATTTAACCAGATCGCACGCAAGCTCCTCCAACGCTACTACGCCGATGCAGAGAAGAGGGCCTTTATCGCACGTCTTACCAAAGCAGAGAACAAATACCGGAATTTCCTGATGATGCATCCGTCTCTGGCTAACCGGATCCCGCTAAAATATATCGCCTCCTATCTGGGTATGACGTTGGAAACCCTCAGCAGGGTCCGCAAAAAATTCAAGTTAAAAGTGGAGGCTCGCTAGCAGGAAGCCGGCACGTCAAAAAGCGCCCAATACTCCGCTAAACAGGCGATCAGTTCAGCTATGAAGCCCCAACCGGCGGGATAGATTCGAACTGAATTTATTGGTCGGGTCGTATTTCTTTTTTATACCGATCCACTGCTCGAACTGGGGATACATTGCCTTGAACATACTCTCCTCCAGCAGCGCATCCTTCCCAAGGTATAGCCGGCCGTTTGCCGCCAGCACCTTGGCGTCCAGCCGGGGTGTAAACTCAAGGAGCTTTTTCGATACCGGGAAGTCTATAGCCAGCGTATATCCTTTGAACGGGAAAGACAGGATGCCCTGCCCATCGCCCATCCGCTTGAATACATTGAGAAAAGGGGTACAACCGCTGTCGGCTATCATCTCCAAAATCTCGGTGAGTATTCTTTTACCATCAGTCTCGGGTATAACGAACTGGTACTGAATAAATCCTCTTTTGCCATACCCCTTATTCCAATCATTGATGGCATCCAGCGGGAAGAAGAATTTCTCATAGTGAACGAAATTCTTTGGTGAATTCTGCACAAAAGCAATAACGCGGTTCAGCACTCGAACGGATAGGCTGTTCAGCGCAAATGACGGAAAGAAGAAGGGAACCGTCAGTTTTCGGCTGGAATGCAGCTTCAGCGGGTCAGCCTTCAGCTTGGCCGGCAAGTCCTCCAGACTGGCCGGATTACCCAGCGAAAGCACTCCGCTTCCCAACTGTTTGCCCCGCTTCATAACATTTATCCATGCGACGGAATAGTTGAACTCGTGGTCGTATTTCTCCAGCGCCTCCAGCATATGATCCAGATTCTTGATAGCGACCGCCTTTTGCCGGAAATAGGTCGTCTCGATCTTCCGTAGCTTGAGCTTGGCAGTAAGAATGATCCCGAGCAGTCCAAGTCCGCCGAAATTGGCCCAGAAAAGATCCTCGTTCTGTGTGCGCGATGCTTCGACAATGGTCCCGTCGGCCAATAGAATAGTAAAGGAAATAACACAATTGACGAAAGACCCGTCAATATGGTGTGCCTTTCCGTGGATGTCATTGGCGATCGCGCCGCCGATCGTCACGAATTTCGTGCCGGGACAGATCATCGGGAACCAGCCCTTCGGACCTACTACCTGTATGATCTCTTCCAGGTTTACCCCGGCTTCGCATTCCAATATGCCTTCTTCCTGGTCAAATTTTAAAAAATGGCTCAGGTTTGTGCAGAGTGCCACGTACCTGCCTTCGTTTACGGCCTGGTCACCATATCTTCTACCCAGT
>JAFDYE010000799.1 GCA_018267585.1 Bacteroidota bacterium | reverse complement strand
CCTCGGCATTCTTCTCGCCGGTACGCCGCGCGACCATCGCCGTCGCCGCCATCGCCAGGCCCATCGCGGCAGAATATACCAGGGTCAGCACGGACTCGGTCAGCCCGACCGTAGCCACAGCCCTCTGTCCGATACGGCCCACAAAAAAGATGTCTACGATCGCGAATACAGACTCCATGCACATCTCGAGTATCATAGGTACAGATAGCAGGATAACGGCGCGACGGATGCTGCCCGCAGTATAGTCCTGGTGCTCTCCCGACAGCGCCTGCCGGATGAGCGAAATAGCTTTTGAAAAGGTGCTTCCCTTTTGGTCAGGTTGTGGCAAAGACATAAAACCAGTTTAATGTGTGATTGTCCGGGGTCCTTTCGGCTCCCACAGAGTAACAATTGTGATAACGGATAAATCCCGGACGAAACGTCCGATAAATCGGGAGAGTAAATGCTCTTATCGGCGACCCGCCGAAAGCAGGTCTGATCTAGAATTTCATATGCAGAAAATTGTACAGTTCCTAAAAGTAGGAAGATTTTTTTATTTTACCCTAACTTGCCTGAGCTAAATTTATGAGCGCCGCCGAAGCCGAACAATATCATCAGTTTCAAGCTGTCTTCCGTGCCTGGTATGGTCCGCTTTGTAACTATGCGCTCACATTCACCAAAGACCCCGATATAAGCGAAGACATCGTCCAGGACCTGTTCGTAAAGATATGGGAACAGCGTCGGGGATTGCTCACGGAGACCTCCATCCGATATTACCTCTTTACTGCGGTCCGCAACAATTGTATCACCTGGCTGCGCCGGGAAAAGCAGCAGATCATCCTGCCTTTCAGCGACGACCAGGCGGCCGGTCTGACCGAAGACGAACAATACCCCGGTGAAGGGTATCCCGGAGGAAACGGCTATTCCACCGTGCCGGCCGGCAGGGACGGGTCAACAGGTCGGGGGAAGCCGGGCGGTCCTGAAAGCATAGGTCCCGGCGGCTCACACGTCGCGCGGGTCGGGAAGGACGAATTGACCCTGCTCCGGGAGGCGATCGACCTTTTGCCTCCAAAATGCAGGGAAATTTTTCTGCTTAGCCGGTTCAGCAAATTGAGCTACAAGGAGATAGCTGCTTCGCTGGAGATCTCCCCAAAGACGGTGGAGAACCAGCTGAGCAAGGCCCTGCGGCTGTTAAGGGCATATTTAAAGGCGAATGGCGTGGGCCTGGTCCTCATCCTGGCCCTGATTTTCCCCTGAGGTCATAGGGGTAAACCATTTTTTGGCGTATTAAAGATATAACTGCTAAACATGTCAGAAGCGGACTACATACAACTCGTGCTGAAACACCTGGACTCGCAGGCCGATCCCGCCGAACAGGCGGCCCTGCAAACCTGGCTGGAAGCCGATCCGCAGAATCGCCTGGAGTACCAGGCTTTGGAGAAGATATGGAACGACAGCGGAACAACCCTGGCCGCCCGTTCTTTCGATGTCGAGGCCGCCCTTGAAAAAGTTCGAGGGCAGCTGGACCTGACCACCGGGACGGTCCATATCCGGCCCTGGAAAAAGGCGCTGGCAGCTGCCTCCGTCGCACTCATCATTGGCGCCGCCGGCTGGTGGATCCGCGCGCATAGCGGGACCACGCAAACCTCCATACACGCCGATACCGCCAACCAGACCGTAACGCTCCCCGACGGCTCCCTGGTGCACCTCCGTAAGGGGGCTACACTGTCCTATGCGGCCGGCCTGACCAACCGGACCGTCGAGCTAACCGGCGAAGCCTTCTTCGAACCAAGGGCCGGCGCCGCCACTCCTTTTCGCATACGGACCGAACGAGCCGTCTTTCAGGATATCGGCACCTCTTTCCTGGTCAACGACCGGCTCTCCGAGGACGAACTGACCGTCATTACCGGCAAAGTGAAATTCTCAGATAAGGCCAACCCTTCCAACAGTCTGACCCTCACAGCTGGTCAGAAGGCGATGCTTTCCGGCAGCGGTTTTACTTCCGTAACACCCACCGGGGACCCCAATGTCCTCGCCTGGAAGACCGACATATTGGATTTTAAAGACCAGCCTCTCGGCAACGTGGCCGCAGATATCGCCGACTACTACCAGACCGCCATAGCCATCGACCCGAAGCTGGCCAAAATAGCCGGGACGATCAGGGTTACCGCCCGATTTGAACACCAGCCTCTGAAAGAAGTGTTGGAAGAGGTACGACTGATGACAGGGCTTTCTATGCGGAAAGAAAAGGATACATTTATCCTCACCGAACAAAGTCCGGTCCCCCATAATTAGCGGGGTTGCAGCAAAAAATTACTTTTTTTCATAATTTTTTTGCCGCGACATTTACCAACAAATGAGGCATCTGGTTCGATACTTCCTTTTACTGGGTTTGAATTGTCTGGTCATCAACGAGGGGTTCGCCCAAAAGAAAAGCGTCCTCTACCGGCCATTTCATTCCCGACTGCAAAAAGGAACCATCCGCCAGTTTCTCGACGACATCAACCGGGAAAGCGGCATAACGATAGAGTTTGCTTCACTGTCTTTCCGGGAAGACAGGATCATCGCGCTTAATACCGAGGCCCTCACGCTCGGCGCCCTGCTCCAGCAGGTCCTGGAAGGCGAGAAGGTAAAGGCGATAGAAAAGAATGACAAGGTGCTCCTCGTCCCGTCCGCTACCCCACTTTCCGGGGAAGCCCTGCTGCCGCAGTATTATTTTTTCGGCATCGTCCGGGAAGAAGGCAGCCTCGAACCGCTGGCGGACGCCACGATCCGCGAACCCTCTTCCCGAAAAGTAACGCTCTCTAACGTTCACGGCTATTTCAGTCTTTCACTTCCCGAAGGACATCATGTCATCGAGATATCCTATGCCGGCTATCGCACCGAAGTGATCTCGATGGATATTCACTGGGACGAGCGCAAAGACATCTCCCTTTTCGGCCGGGAGGATATTCCCGAGGTTGTCGTTTCCGGCAACCCGATGCGCGGCGAACAGCGTATCCTCCCAAGCCAGTATGAGGCCTACAATAACTTCCTTGGAGAGAATGACGCCCTTCGCTCGCTGTACCT
>JAFDYE010000798.1 GCA_018267585.1 Bacteroidota bacterium | reverse complement strand
TCTCCGGCCCCCGATAAGGACACACAACGACAACTACCCCCCTGATGATCCCCGAACTCGGCGGGATCGCCAGGTAGTACCCGGTCGCGCTGTCACCGGCATCAAAAACTATTTTTTGGATAGTTTGACTATACGCTCCCGAAGAGAACAGGAGCAGAACGAGAAGGAAATTGCTTTTCATGGCTTACCACCCCCGAAAAGGATGCCATGGAGACAACAGGCTGTAAACCAAATGGCTAAAGCCTATCAGGACCCTGACCCTGTCCGCAACCGGACGCTCCGTGTTCAGTTTTGGTCGTTCGTCCGCCGCAGCCTCGCAAGCGCCAGCCCCCGCTCCGCCTCTACAAAGGCCTTCGTAAAAACCGCTATCGCCAGCAGCAAAGAGGCCACCGAACCGAGAATATAGAATACAGCCCCACTATGCAGGAAGGCGGCGCCGGCGAAACCGGCCGCCAGGGCCAAAAGAAAAAAGGAGATACCGGTAAGGTTGTTGGGATTACGCCAGATTCTGGACATGGTTTTTTGATTTAGGATCTAAAATTAACCGTAAGAAAGAAACCCGAACCCCACAGCAGCAGCCATTTCCCAAAAAATACCAACTTCTACTTATCGTTTGGTACTCCATGTTATTAACCGTATCTTTTCCCGCCAAACGACAAACAATGCGCACGAGAAACCTGGTCCTCCTTCTCCTTCTTTCATCCCAAACATTCGCACAAACCCCCTCCCTGCTTCCTTTCAAAAAATATCCCTTCCCCACCGGGCTGACCGCCGCCGCCGTCGGCTCCAACATCGCCTGGGCACTCGACGAAGAAGGCCGCCGCAACGTCTACGTAACAACCGGCCCCGCCTTCATCCCCCGCCAGCTGACCAGCTACACCGAAGACGACGGCCAGGAGATCACAAGCCTGTCACTGTCACCCGACGGCCAGTGGGTGGTATTCGTTCGCGGCGGAGACCACGGCGCCAACTGGGACGACGACCTGCCCGTCAATCCCGCAGGCGACACCCAGCCGTTCAAGGTGCAGCTCGCCGTAGCCCCCTTCTCCGGAGGCCCGGTAAAATACCTCTCGGAAGGCGACGACCCCGTGATCTCTCCCGACAGCAAAGAAGTCGCCTTCATAAAAGGCGACCAGGCCTGGTCCGCTCCCCTCGACGGCAGCACCCCCGCAAAGAACCTCTTCACCACCAGGGGCAAGGTCGGGTCACTGCAATGGTCACCCGACGGACGGCAATTGCTGTTCGTCGCCGGCCGCTCCGACCACAGCGTCATCGGCATCTATTCAAAAGGCTCCCCCGGCCTGAAATGGATCGCCCCCTCCTTCAACAGGGACGAAATGCCCCGCTGGTCGCCGGACGGGAGACTGATCGTCTTTGTCCGTAGACCGGGATCCGGCGGCGCTCCCGACTCGCTGCTGGTATCAAGACCCCAGCCCTGGAGCATCTATATCGCGGATACTTCCGGCGCCGCTCCGGCCCTGCTCTGGAAAGCGCCCGCCACCCCGCGCGGATCATATCCCGCGACGGACGGAGGAGCCAACCTCCACTGGGCCGCCGGCAATCATATCGTCTTCCTCTCTTACCACGACGGATGGCCGCATCTCTATTCCATCGACGCGGGCGGCGGCCATGAGACCCTCCTCACACCAGGCAACTTCATGTGCGAGCATATTATAATGAGCCCCGACCGTCGACGCCTCCTCTTCAGCGCCAACGCGGGACCCGACGCCCTGGACATCGAGAGAAGACACGCCGCCACCGTCAGCGTCGACCATCCCGACATGCAGGTGCTCACACCAGGCGACGGACTCGAATGGACGCCCACCCTGACGGGCGACGGATCGACCTGGCTGTTCATCAGCGCAACCGCACAGCGGCCACCGCTGCCGGCCGTCCTGAAAGACAACAAGATCCGGCTGCTCGGCGCCGACAAACTCGCCAACTACCCAACCACGCTGGTCATACCACGACAGGTTACTTTCAGATCAGAAGACGGCGTCACCGTCCACGCCGACCTGTTCCTCCCACCCAACACCAACACGAGGCTACCGGCGATCGTCTTTGTCCACGGCGGCCCTTCCCGCCAGATGCTCCTGGGCTGGCACTACTCGGACTATTACTCCAACGCCTACGCAAGCAACCAATACCTCGCAAGCCTCGGCTTCATCGTACTGTCCGTCAACTACCGCCTCGGCATCGGCTATGGCTACGAGTTTCACAAACCCGCAGCAGCCGGCGCAGCAGGCGCATCCGAATACCGGGATATCCACGCAGCAGGACTATGGCTGAAGAAACAGAAATTCGTAGACACCAGTCGCATCGGTATATACGGCGGATCCTACGGCGGCTATCTTACCGCCCTGGCCCTCGCAAAAGACTCCAGGATATTCGCCGCCGGCGTAGACTTTCATGGCGTACACGACTGGACGGTCCAGGGCAACACCACCACGGGAAAAGAAAAATACGAGAAAGCACCCGACTTCGACGCGGCCCAAAAAGTCGCCTGGCTCTCCTCCCCCGTGTCATCGATCAACACCTGGCACTCACCCGTACTCATCATCCAGGGCGACGACGACCGCAACGTCCGGTTCAACCAGAGCGTCGACCTCATCCAGCGACTCGAAAAAAAAGGCATCCCCTACGAAACGCTGATGATCGTAGACGACACCCACCATTGGATGAAATTCTCCAACGCCGTGAAAGTCTATGGCGCGGCGGCTGACTACTTCGTGAAAAAATTCCTGCGCTAGCTGGCGTTCACCCACCCGCTCACCCCTTCCGTTCCGTCCCTGGCGGAAAATATCTTTCAAATTCTTTACAACCCAGCGGCGGCATCGTCTCGATATGATGACTGGCCAACAAACCGTCCCCCCACTCCTTCAGCTGATGGATAAAGGGAATAAATCCCAGCCCCGTCCCCGTGATCG
>JAFDYE010000797.1 GCA_018267585.1 Bacteroidota bacterium | reverse complement strand
CGGGGCCCTGGATCGGTCCCCATACTTCGATGCTGTCGTCTTTCACGTAGGCGACGCAGTTGAGGGGTTCCATGCAGGCGTGTGATTCGTAGGGCGTTTCGTAGACGGCCTCTATCTTTTTGTCGGCCTTTTCGTATTCCCGGTCGAAGTTGCCGGCGCTGCGGTCGTTGAGTCCCGGTTTGCCGAGGTCTTCGTGCATTCGGGCGAACAGCTGTTCGGTGTCGACGTGTTCAAAACCATCGTCGTCCCATTCTATCTTTAGTAATTTGCGGGCTTGCATGGCCGACCAGAGGTTGTCAGCGACGACGGCGACGCCTTCCTGGAGGTGGTCGAAGACTGTGCGTTTGACGGCGAAGACGTGGGTGACTCCGGCGATCTTTTTTGCTGCCGAGTCGTCAAAGCTCTTTACTTTCCCGAGGATGCGCGGGCTGCGTTCGACTACGGCGTAGGACATTCCGGGTAATTTCTTGTCTATGCCGAAAATGGCGGCGCCGTTCGTCTTTAGCGGTGTGTCCTTTCGGAGTAGGGGTTTGCCGATGAGTTTGTAGTCTTTCCGTTGTTTGAGTGTCGGGTTCTTTGGCGGTTCGAGTCTGGCGGCGTCCTCCACCAGGTCGCCGTAGCTGAAGTTCCTGCCGGAGGGTTTATGGAATATCTTACCTTTCTCTGCGTAGCATTCTTCCTTTGGCGCGCCCCATTTCTTCGCGGCCGTTGTGGTCAGCATTTCGCGGGCGCATGCTCCGGCGCGGAGCAATTGCTGGTACGCTCCGCGGACGGTCGAGCTGCCGCCGGTGACCTGGCTGCCGTATTTCTTTTGGTTGCCGGGGGCGAAGGCGATGGTGACCTGGTCGAGGTCCACTTCGAGCTCTTCGGCGAGTATCTGTGGCACGGCCTGGAAGGAACCCTGACCCATTTCAGCGCGGTGGTTGTGGAGGGTGACTTTGCCTTTTGTGTCGATGGATATCCAGGTCATGAGCTCGATGGACTGGCCTTCGGAGCCGGCGGCGTCGAGCAGTGGACTGTTAGCCGGGTTGAAGATGGGAAGGTCGGTGATGGAGGTGGTGGCTCCGGTATGGTTCTTCGCGAGGACGGGGATGCCGAGTGTGAGCGCTATGCCTGAGAGGCCGGCATTTTTGAGGAAGGCGCGGCGGGAGTTATTAGTTGGTTGCATGGCTGGATCTTATTTGTTTTGCGTAACGGAGGTCTGGGCTGCGGCTGCGGCGGTGTGGATAGCTTTTCGGATCCGGTTATAGGTGCCACAGCGGCAGAGATTGCCCTGCATGGCGATGTCGATGTCTTTATCTGTCGGATGGGGGTTCTTTTTGAGCAGTGCGGCTGCGGCGAGTATCTGTCCGCTCTGGCAGTAGCCGCATTGCGGTACCTGTTCTGCGATCCACGCTTTCTGGACAGGGTGTGAGTTGTCTGGTGAGAGTCCTTCTATCGTAGTGATAGGCTGGTTGGCAACGAGCGAGGCGGGGATGGAGCATGAGCGCACGGGATTGCCGTTGAGAAGGACGGTGCAGGCGCCGCATTGTGCGATCCCGCAACCGTATTTGGTACCTGTGAGACCGGCGATGTCGCGGATAGCCCATAGCAGGGGCATTTTGTCATCCGCTGTAACCGGCGTTCTTTTCCCATTGATCAGTAAGGTAAATGTTGGCATGGTGGGGCGGTTGATGTCTCAATAAGTTAACGAATCGGCGCGAGGTTCCGGAAGAATTTATTTTAGTGGTAGGGCGTTGTTTATTGGAAAACCGAACGATAGTGCAACTGGTCCGCGGTTATTGGAACAGCATCAGCGAGGGGGTAATGGCCAGCTGGCTTTGCTGCACCAATCCCCCTTCTTCATCGATATGCTGTACGGGAATATTTCGCAGTTGCAGGGACTTGCCAATGAGCTTGCTGCGATGGCAGTTGGCGGGTCTGCTTTCGCTGCAGAGCAGGGCGACGCGGATACTTTTTTCGTAGGCGGTGACGATCCGTTCGAGTCCTTCGAGGAAGAATGGCTGGATGCGGACAAGCTCGTAGTCGAGCCTGCCGAGGCTGTTGTAGCAGGAGGGGTCGCTGGGGCGGCCGCCGAGAGTATTGCCCATATAGATATAGCGGAAGCCTGCTGCGCGGACGGCGGTGACGAGCTCGGGCTGGCGGTATTGGGGATTGAAGGCAGAGTAGGGGACCGAGCGGACGTCGATAAGGAACTCGATGGAGTATTGTTCCAGCAGCTGGAGGAAGGTGGGTAGCGGGCGGGTGCCGTGGCCGATAGTGAATATCATAGTTCTAAGGAAATTAGTTGAGTAATGCTAATATAATTAGTAAAACGGAGAAGGCAAAATGTTCGCTTGAATTTTGTCTTTAACATTTCATTACAGATTGTTATAGATAAGTTATAGTGCTTATGTGATATTAAACCCGGCGGTATTTTTACGTTCTCATATACGCACATTAAACTATAGAATCATGAAAAAGACATTAATCATAGTGCTTTCGCTTGGCCTCGCCTTTGGGGCTTCGGCTCAGCGTGGCGGTCACGGCATTGTCAGAGGCGGCGTTGGCTATCACTATTATCCCCGGACCTATATCGGGGTGGGGTTGGGATATGGTTTTTATCCGTGGGGTTACCCATATGGCTTGTATGGTCCGTATGGTCCATGGGGTCCGTATCCGGGATGGTACTACGGTTATGGCGCGATGCCTTCCCGTCTGGCGCTTCAGATAGACGATATCAAGAACGACTATAGCGCTCAGATCAAGGAAGTTCGTCACGATAAGACGCTGGACCGGAAGGACAGAAGGGTCAAGATCGACCAGTTGAAGCACGATCGTGATGCCGCCATCATCCAGGCCCGGAAAGATTACTATTATAATTCCCGCAGGAATTACAGGAGCAATAACCAACCAGCCCAGCCGGGCCAGCCTGATAACGCGCCTGGCAATCAAAAGAACGGTTCATCCTCGTCCAATGAAGACCAGCCGGAATATAGCGAACCTCGAAACCAGGCTCAGGCCGGGCAATAGTTGAATATTTACCGACACCCTGTCCCGGATTCAGTATCTTATATGTAAAAAACTGTGTGGCCCCACCTTTGTGGGGCCATTTTTTTGGGTTCGAAAGATCAGAAAGTGGAGAAAAGGGTATTTACGTGCGGATCGAGTCGGATCCGGGCGGGTTCTGCGGCCAGCGGGATGTGAACGGTAGTGTTCCGGGTCTTGATGGTCGTGGTATAAGACGCTCCGTCAAGGGTATATTCCAGCGGAAAGGTATAGAGATAGTCCCCGGCCTGTATGAACGTCAGGGTGAGTTCTTTCTTATCCCGATCATAGCTGTGTTGCAGCCTTAGCACGGGATGGCCGGGCTGGTCGAGCCATTGATGGAAAAAAGCGTGAAGGTCCTGGCCGCTGACGGCCGACATGATGGTTTCGAAATCGGCGCTCGTGGCATTCTTATTTCTATAAGTCGCGTAATAAGCAGAGATGCCCTTCCAAAAAAGCTGATCGCCGATGCGGCGGCGGAGCATATGCAATACCCAACTGCCTTTCTCATAGCTGTTGGGGTTGAGGAGCT
>JAFDYE010000796.1 GCA_018267585.1 Bacteroidota bacterium | reverse complement strand
TTTTTGTTGAAGCGCTTTTCGTTGAAGTGCTTTTCTTCGAAGCGGTTTTCTTCGAAGCGCTCTTTTTCGGGGCGCTTTTCTTTTTTGCTGCGCTCTTTTTGGAAGTTTTTTTCGGCGGGACCTTTTTGCCTTCTTTGCGGGCTTCGGAGAGGCCGATGGCTATGGCCTGTTTGCGGCTTTTTACTTTTTTGCCGCTGCTGCCGCTCTTTAGCTGGCCGTGCTTTTTTTCGTGCATGGCTTTTTCCACCTTTTTCCGGGAGCCTTTAGAATATTTGGCCATAAGATGATCTTTTGGTACTATCAGACTGCTGTAAAAAGCGGGCCAGTTTTTGAGGCGGCAAGGGTATAAACTCTTGCTATGGAATGGATCAAACTGATTTTTGGGGAGGGGAAGGACCTGGATACGCTGCAGATGAGCTGCCGGGCGGTGGTTGCTTTTCTGGTAACGCTGGCGCTCATACGCATTGCCGGTATCCGGACGTTCGGTAAGAAGTCGGCGTTCGACAATGTCATTATCATTATGCTGGGATCGATATTGAGCCGTGTAGTGGTCGGGGCTTCGCCTTTTTTGCCTACGACTGTGGCCTGTCTTGCCTTCGTGCTGGTGCACTGGCTGCTGGCGCGTATCAGCTGGGGCAATGATCTTGTCGGACGCTGGATCAAGGGGGAGAGGTCCTGTCTGTATTCTGACGGTAGTCTTAACCGGGAGAATATGAAGAAGGCGAGGATCAGCGACAAGGATCTGATGGAGGGGTTGCGGCTGAAGATCAATGCTGAGACCTTTGACCAGGTGGAGAAAGTTTTTATCGAGCGCAATGGTGAGATCAGCGTTGTAAAAAAGAAGTGATCTGTGGAAAAGATTGCGCAGTGTCCTCAATGTTCTACAAGGATTTACTATGCCCAGGACGAATGTTTCGATATATAGTGCGATGGCGGCGAATATCGCCATAGGAGCTGCGAAGTTCATTGCGGGCGGGATAACGCATAGTTCGGCGATGCTCGCGGAGGGTGTGCATTCGCTGGTGGATACGGTCAATGAGCTGTTGTTATTGTATGGGATAGCGCGAAGCGATAAAAAGAGGGATGAGCGTCATCCGTTGGGGTATGGGCGGGAGCTTTATTTCTGGTCGTTCGTTGTGGCGCTCCTGATCTTTGGACTTGGGGCGGGGGTGTCCTTTTACCAGGGTGTCGTTCATTTGCGGCGGCCGGCGATATCGGAGGATCTGGGCTGGAACTATGCGGTGCTGGGTTTTTCGTTCGTAATGGAGGGGACGTCAAGATCAAGGGCCGGTATCCCAGGATAGCCTATGTCGTTATACAGCCTGCATGAGTCTGTCGAGCGCTTTTTGCATGTCGATGCCTTTGCCGAGAACGGGTTTGAAGAGGTCGCCTGTTTCTTTCAGCCGGTCGGGAACGTTCTTGATGGTGAAGTCAGATATTTTCAGTCCTTTTTTTACTTCGTCCCAGTCCAGGGGGGTAGAGACGGTGGCGCCGGGTTTGGGGCGGGCCGAGTAGACGGCGGCGATGGTGGCCTGGGGTCTGTTCTGGAGGAAGTCGAGATACATGCGTCCTTTTCGGGCGGAGACGGTTCGTTCGATGGAAGTGAAGGAGGGTATCTCTTCGTGGACGCGCTGGACGATGACGCGGGCAAATTCTTTGGAGTGTTCGTAGGTATATTTTCCGTTGCCGAGGGGGAAGTAGATATGTATGCCGGTAGATCCCGAGGTTTTGGGATAGGAGGTGATGCCTGCGGACTCCAGCACCTGGCGGGTGACCTGAGCGGCTTCGATAACCTGGTCAAATCCGGTATTCTTTCCGGGGTCAAGGTCGATGATACAGAAGTCAGGATTGTCGGGGGTCTGAATGCGGCTGCTCCAGGGGTTGACCTCGATGCATCCGAGGGAGATCATATAGAGGAGGCTTGCTTCGTCGGTAACGACGAAGAATTCCTTGTCTTCCTTGTCGCCTTCGCTGTGGTAGGGGAAGGTTTTGATCCAGTCGGGGACTTTGCCGAGGACGTTTTTTTGGTAGAAGCTTTGGCCGGTGATGCCGTTGGGGTATCTGTTCAATGACTGGGGCCGGTCCTTCATATAGGGCAGGATATAGGGAGCGACCTGGTAGTAGTAATTGAGCAGATCGCGTTTGGTATATTTTTCTTTGGGCCAGAATATTTTGCTGAGGTTGGTGAATTGGATGTCGTGGCCGTTGATCGACTTTGTCTGGGTTTCTTCGGAGGGGTTGAGGAGGGTTTTGCGGTCGGTCGGTGCGGCTGGTTTTGTGAGGGGTTTGGATGGGGCTGATGACTTGGCCGGAGACGATGACCTGGCGGGAGACGATGACCTGGCCGGAGACGACGACCTGGCGGGAGAGGTTGTTTTGTTTGCCATGGTTTTTGTTTTTGTTGAACGGGAGGACCCGGAGGTTTGGGCGGATGGGTTATGGATGAGGGAGGCCGAGACGTGGACGGGAGTTTCGCGTACGACGTCTTTGGCGTTCTTGTCTTCGCGCATGCCTTCGAAGGATGGGTGGCGCATGACGCCGTCCTCTGTCATTTCGCGGAAGGAGACCTCGCAGACCAGCCTGGGTTTTATCCAGGTGGCTTTGGCGTCTGGCGGGTTGGGGCGGAAGCGGGAGGGTTTGTTGACATCGGGGACGGTGGAGAAGGGTGATCTTTTTTGAACCAGCGGTTTGAACTGCTGCATCATTTCTTTTTGCATCTTATCGCTGAAGCCGGTGCCTATTTTGCCGGTGTATACGAGCTGTCCTTTTTCGAACACGCCGACGAGCAGCGAGCTGAATTCTTTGGGGCTGTCTTCGTTGCGGGTATATCCGCCGATGACGACCTCCTGGCGGCTGGCTGTTTTGATCTTGAGCCATTCGCGGGTTCGTATACCGGGGGTGTAGGAGCTGTCTGTCTTTTTGGCCATGATGCCTTCGAGGCCTGCTTTCTGGGCGGCGGCGAAGAATTCTGTTCCGGTGGTGTCGAAGCTTTCGCTGTATCTGATGATACCTTCTTTTGGGACGATGGAACCGAGCAGCTGTCGTCGCTGGGACAGTGGGAGGCTGGTGAGGTCGCGGCCGTTGAGCCAGAGGAGGTCGAAGAGGTAATAGATGAGCTCGCCGTCGGCCTCGCTGCGCCAGTTCTGGAGGGCGTTGAAGTTGGACTGGCCCTGGTCGTTGAGGACGATGATCTCGCCGTCGAGGACGGCGTCGAGGGTCCAGTCTTTAAAGGCTTCGTAGATGGGGTAGTATTTTTCGAATGATTTATTGTTACGGCTGCGGAGCTCTACCTTTCCTTTTTTCAGGTAGGCGAGGGCGCGGTAGCCGTCCCATTTTATTTCGTAGGACCAGCCTTCGTCGTCGAAGGGTTTGTCGACCAGGGTAGCGAGCATGGGGGAAATGTCTTTGGGCATGGCGGCTTTGCGGCCTGTGTTGGCGGGGAGGGTCGGGTTGGTGGTTTTGGAGGTTGCGGGTGTACGGGCGGTTGAGGATGGGGTTTTGCGGGTTGTGGGTGTGTGAGCGGTTGAGGATGGGGTGGTTTTGGAGGTCGTGGGTGTTTTGGGGGTTGAACGTTTGGTGGTTTTTGGATTGGCGTTGGTGCGGTTGCTCTGCCATTGGCGGGAGCGGGGATCTTTTTCGATCTGTTGCAAAGTTTTGTTGGAAACGACCGACTTGTCTTTATCGGTGACGGGTTTTTCGGTAGCGTATTGGTCGCGGTGTTTTATGAGCAGCCAGGAGTTGTCGCCTCTGCCTTGGGTTCTGACGAGGGCGAATTCGCCTTTTAGTTTTTTGCCGTTGAGGCGGAATTTGAGGGAGCCGTCGTTTAGTTCTTTTAGAAGAAGTCTCTCCATGGTGGTTTTGGAAGCGGATCCGTTGCCGGTTTTGGTGGCGCGGGTGGGTTTTGCGGCGGCGCCTTTTTTGGCGGGTTCGAGCGCTTCGTAGGTGCCTTCGTCCCAGACCATGACGGTGCCTGCGCCGTAGTTGCCTTCGGGGATGATGCCTTCGAAGTCTTTGTAGTCGAAGGGATGGTCTTCGACCATCATCGCGAGTCTTTTGTCTGCGGGATTGAGGGAGGGGCCTTTGGGTATGGCCCAGCTTTTCAGCACGCCGTCCATTTCGAGGCGGAAGTCATAATGGAGGCGGGATGCGTCGTGTTTCTGGACGACGAACTGCAAGGTTTTGGCCGAGGGTTTCCCGCCTTGAGGTTCGGGTGTGTCGGCAAAGGATCTTTTTTTCCTGTATTCTTTTAGCGCCATAATTTGGGGGGTCGCAAAGCAGATGCCAGCCTTAGGCCCTAACTTTGTATGTACTATAAAAATACCAATATGGCAACGAATCAAGGTAAAAAGACAAAAGAAAAGGATCCTGCCGCTGAGGCGTTTGAGCAGGCGGAGAAGGATATTTTGAAGGACCCGGAATTGAGTGACGATGATCCGACGGATGATCTGGATGAGGGGGAACTGGCCCGGAAGGACAATTCGGACGAGGAGGCATTGGATGGGCTGGAGAAGCCGAGGAAGAAGCCGGGGGGGAAGAAGGGGGGGTGACGCCGGGGAAGCAAGGGGGATGATGTCGGGACAAGGAGGGATGATGCCGGGGGCAAGGAGGGACAATTCCCGGGGAGAAAAGGAAGGATGATGCCGGAGAAAAGGAAGGATGATGCCGGAGAAGAAGGAAGGATGATGCCGGGGGGAAGGAGGGGGATGAGGTGGGCTGGGGCGGAAGTGGGTGGATCAGGCGAGGGGGAGGGAGAAGTGGAAGGTGGAGCCTTCGCCTTCTTTGCTTTCTGCCCAGATGGAGCCGTTGTGGCGTTCGATCATCTCTTTTGAGATATAGAGGCCGATGCCGAGTCCGCTGATGGCGTGATGGGGGTGGCTGACGCGGTAGTAGCGATGGAAAATATTCTGGAGGTGCTGTTTGGGGATACCGATGCCGCAGTCGCGGACGCTGACGATGACGTAGCCGGGGGCGTCGGGTTGGACCGGGAGTGCCGGCAATGGGGTGTCACCGGCGTGAATGGGGGGTGACAGCAATGGGGCGTCACCGGCGTGAATCGGGAGTGACGGCAATGCCGTGCCACCGGCGTGGATGGGGGGTGACGGAGTGGTTGTGCCGTTGGGGTGGACCGAGACCTGGATGTATATCTTGTTGGCTCTGGGTGAATATTTGATGGCGTTGGTGAGGAAGTTGATCAGTACTTGTTCGATCTTGGTGGCGTCGGCCATGACGAAGACCTCCTGTTCGGGGAGCCGGCTTTCGATGATATGGCTGGTGTGTATATGCCAGACCGTCTCGATGCACTCTTTGACGAGGTGGGTGATGGAGGTGCGCTTGATCGAATATTCCAGCTTGCCGGCGTGGATGCGGGTGACGTCGAGGAGGTCGGTGACGAGCCTGTTGAGTTTGTTGACCTGTCGCAGGGCCTTTTCGATAAAGTCTTTTGTGAGGCCGGGGGGGGCCTGGTCTTCCAGTAATTGCAGATAGCCTTTGATCGTGGTGATAGGGGTGCGGAGTTCGTGGCCGGCCACGCCGATGAATTCGTCCTTCAGGGAGCTGAGGGCTTTTACCTCTTCGTATAGTTTGGCGTTGTCGATGGCGACGGCGGCCTGGGGGGCGATGCCTTCGAGCAATTTCTCGTGTTCGGCGGTGAACATTCGCGGTAGGGAATGGCCGAAGAAGAGGCCCCCGATGACCTGGCCGGTGGTGGAGGTTACGGGCACCGCGAGGTAGCTGACCGTGTGCAGGTGTCCGGGAGGCATGCCATCGTAGGGTGGGTTCTTGCCGTAGCGCGGGTCCAGCCGGATATCGTCTGATCGGAAGATGCCTTCTCCGTTGAAGGTCTTGCTGAACAGCGGTGTATTGCGGGGTATGCTGTAGTTGCTGAATGCTTCTTGTGGTACGCCGGAGAGTGTATAAAGCATATAGTGCCCACCATTGCTGTCGCTCTTATTGTAGAAGAAGGCTCCGAATTCGGCGCCTGTCAGACGGGTAGTGATGTCGGTCAGCTGCTGGAGAATGGATTGCAGCTCCAGCTTTTCCGAGAGGGTATGGCTTACGGAGAGCATGTATTCGAGGTTGCGCAGGTGTTTTTGGGTTTCCTGTTCGGCCTGGACCTGGTCGGAGATGTCGCGTGCGATCTTGGAGGCGCCGATGATAGTGCCGTCGGAGTTCTTGATCGGGGAGATGGTGAGAGATATGGGTAGGGTCGAGCCGTCCTTTCTGACACGGATTGTCTGAAAGTGTTGGACGCGCCGGCCATTGCGGATGTTGTCGATGATCATATCCTCTTCGGCCAGTCGGTCTTTGGGGATGAGTATGGAGATGTGTTTTCCAATAACCTCGTTCTCCCGGTAGCCGAACATTTGTTCGGCGGCCCTGTTCCAACTAGTTATATTGCCTTCAAGGGTCTTGCTGATGATCGCGTCCTCGGATGAGTCGATGATGGCAGCCAATATGGCCTGCTTGTCCATTCGGTTTTGTTAGATTTCAACGCTAAATTTAGCGATAAAAGTTAAACAAAATGCATAACCGGCGCGTGCCGGGTATTAAAAATTGATAAGAGTAAGGTGGCAGGGCATGAAAAAGAACGGTGGCAGAATGTGATAAGGGGGTGGCCCGTAAATTGCATAGGATCCCTCTCGTGAGATGGTTGTCCCTCCTAATTGTATTGCTATCGCCTGTATTGGTGTGGAGTCAGGAACAGAAGGCAGGGGCTGACACGGCCCGTCATGCGGCGGACTCTGTCCACCATACCGACACCGTGCACTATCACTACAACTATACGGGTACAGGAACTGTGAACAGCACTAATTCCCTTCACAGCTCAATTTTGAACAATAGCCTCAAGCTTAGTATGGCGAAGAAGAGCGCAACGGTAGATCTCATGAACAGCTGGATCTATGGCAAGCAGAATGCCGTGCTGACGAACAATGATTATTCGGGTTCGCTTGCGTTCAATCTGTACAAGGCGATCAGGCATGCCTATTTTTGGGGGATGGCCAATTACAATACCAGCATTCCTTTGCAGATCAACCATCAGCTGCAGGCGGGGTTGGGTGTCGGGTATAATGTATCCGACAAGAAGATGGCTACGCTGATCCTCAGTGACGGGCCTTTGTATGAGCGGGGTGATCTTTATGATAGTCTATATGGTGGACCGAATGGGAACGTGTTCAGGCGGGACCGGTATCAGACTGTGCGGAATTCTTTTCGGGTGCTTGGTCATTTTGTGATCCGGGACCGCTATACGCTGGACGGCACCTTCTTTTTGCAGAACAGTTTTGCCTACTGGAGGGATTATATACTGCGGGTGAACGGCAGCGTTGCCATCAAGCTGTATAAATGGCTGGCACTGACGGCCTCTTATTCTTACAGTCAATTCACGCGGACGAGGGGTAGAAATACGCTGCTTTCCTTCGGGTTGACGATACAGAAGTAAGAGGGCGGATGGGGTAGGTATTATGATCTCAACCCCCTATATTTGCGCGGTCTCTAATTTATTATCTACATGCCGTTATTGGAAAAGCATCTTGTCGTCAAGCGTTCGACACTGAAAGGGGCCGGTAAGGGGCTCTTTACAACCAGGGATATCCCGAGAGGAAAGAAGATCGTTGAATATAAAGGGAAGGTCACTACCTGGAAGGAGGTGGATTCCCGGGACGGCATGAATGGTTATATTTATTACGTCAACAGGCATCATGTCATAGATGCTGCCGAGACAAAGGAGGCTCTGGCGCGTTATGCCAATGATGCCAAGGGGCTGGTGAGGGTCGAGGGGCTCAGGAACAACTGCACTTACAATATAGAGGGCAAGCGGGTGTATATCGTCTCGATGAAGAATATTCCGGCAGGGAGCGAGCTTTTTGTCGGGTATGGGAAGGAGTATTGGGATATTATCCGGGAGAATTGGGGAAAATAGGGTAGGGACTCCAGCCGGGTGACGGCGTGGAAGGTTGGGGAGTCAGGCGGGGAAGGAGAACTCCCGCCGGGTGAAGGTGGCGGGAGTCCGGGCGAACGAGGTGGGAGACGGGATATATGTTGTGGGAATGGTCGTGTCAACCCCGCAGCAGCTTTTTTGCGCGGCTTACGATATTGTCCACTGTAAAGCCAAATTCAGTGAACAGGCCCGGGGCGGGGGCGGACTCGCCAAAGCGGGTCATGCCGATCATGTCCCCTTCGTCTGTTGTGTACTTTTCCCATCCCATGGGTGAGGCGGCTTCTACGGCCAGCCTTTTTTTTATGCCTTTTGGAAGGATTTTTTGTTTGAAGTTCTCGTCCTGTTTGTCGAAGAGTTCCCAGGAGGGCATGCTGACCACGCGGGCGGCGATGCCGTTCTCTTTCAGCCGTTGTTGTGCCTGGAGGATGAGCTCTACTTCCGAGCCGGTGGCGATGAGGATCAGTTCGGGGGCGCGGTCGGGTTCTGAGAGGATGTAGGCGCCGTTGGTGAGGTCGCCGGTCTTTTTGTATTTATCCATTTCGATGATGGCGAGGTTCTGGCGGGTGAGGACGAGGGCTACCGGGCCGTCCTGGTGCTGGAGGGCTGTTTTCCAGGCGAGGGTGGTCTCGTTGGCGTCTGCGGGTCTGATGACGGTCATGTTGGGGATGCTGCGCAGGCAGGCGAGCTGTTCTACCGGCTGGTGGGTGGTGCCGTCTTCGCCGAGGCCGATGCTGTCGTGTGTAAATACGAAGATCGGTCTGATCTTCATGATGGCGGCGAGGCGGATGGGGGGGCGCATATAGTCGGAGAAGATGAGGAAGGTGGCGCCGAAGGGGGTGATGCCTTTGGTCAGGGCGAGGCCGTTGAGGATGGCGCCCATGGCGTGTTCGCGGATACCGAAGTGGAAATTGCGGCCACCGGGGTCCTGGGGGGAGAAGGACGGGTAGTCGTTGAGGTTGGTCTCGGTGGATGGCGCCAGGTCGGCTGCGCCGCCGATGAGCAGGGGCAGGGAGGCTGCGATCCTGTTGAGGACCTTACCTGAGGCTACGCGGGTGGAGAGCTTGCCTTCTTTTCCGTCGGAGGGCTGGTAGGGGGGCGGCAGTTTTTTCTCCCATCCGGCCGGTAGCTTGCCCTGGAGGCCGAGTTCGTATTCTGTGGCCAGGTCGGGATATTTTTCCCTGTAGGTTTCGAAGAGCTTGTTCCATTCTGCCTCGAGCTGCATGCCTTTTGAGCCTGCGTTGCGATAATACTCAAGTACCTGGCCCGGGACCACGAAGGATTCTTCGGGGTCGAAGCCGAAGAATTCTTTTACCTTTTTTACTTCGTCTGCGCCCAGCGGGGAGCCGTGTGCTGCCGCTGTGTCGACTTTATTAGGGCTGCCATAGGCGATATGGGTCCTGACCTTGATGAGGGATGGGCGGGTCGTTTCGCGCCGGGCGCGCTGTATGGCCTCTTCGAGGGCGCCGATGTCGTTGCCGTCGTCCAGCACCTGTACGTGCCAGCCATAGGCTTCGAAGCGCATGGCGGTGTCTTCGTTAAATGTAATATTGGTGTTGCCTTCGATGGTGATATGGTTGTCGTCGTAGATATAGATGATGTTACCCAGTCCCAGGTAGCCGGCCATGGAGGCGGCTTCAGAGCTGATGCCTTCCATCATGTCACCGTCGCTGCAGATGGCGTAGACATTATAGTCAAAGAGTTCAAAGCCGGGTTTGTTGTAGCGGGCTGCGAGTTGCCGCTGGCCGATGGCGAGGCCGATGCCATTGGCGAAGCCCTGTCCCAGTGGGCCGGTAGTCACTTCAATGCCGGGTGTGAGGCCGTATTCGGGGTGGCCCGGGGTCTTGCTGTGCAGTTGGCGGAACTGGCGGATATCGTCGAGGCTCAGATCGTAGCCGGTGAGGTATAAAAAACTGTACTGGAGCATGCAGGCGTGGCCTGCGGACAGGACGAAGCGGTCCCGGTTGGGCCAGCCGGGGTGTTGGGGATTATAGCGCATGATCTTTGACCAGAGCACGTGACCCATTGGGGCGGTGGCCATGGGTGTGCCGGGGTGGCCGGAGTTGGCCTTCTGGACGGCGTCGGCGGAGAGGACGCGAACCGTATTGATACAGAGCTGTTCGAGATCTTTGGTCTTTGCTTCGGGCGCTGGTTGCATTGTTGAGTGTGCCATAATGGAGATGGTTGAATTATGGTTTGAAAAAAAATTATGCCGGCGGCGGGTGGGGTCGGGGGGAAGGGGCGGCATGCCAATTGAAGCGATCCGGTAAAATAAAGTTATGTCATTATCCGATATCGTCGCCGAAAAGATTCGAAAAGAGGGGCCGTTATCTTTCCATGATTTTATGGAAATGGCCTTGTACTACCCTGGTCAGGGGTATTATACTTCGGAGGGTGAGCGGCTGGGGCATGGGGGCGACTACTACACGAGTCCCTATCTCACGAGTATTTTCGGGGAGATGCTGGCGGGGCAGTTGGAGGAGATGTGGCAGGCTTTGGGGTGTCAGCCTTTGACGGTGGTCGAATACGGGGCGGGGACGGGGCTGCTGTGCCGGGATATTCTGCACCGGCTCAGCGCCAACAGGGAGCTGTACGAGCCATTGCGCTACTGTATCATCGAGAAGAGCGAGGCGATGCGGCAGAGGGAAAGAATCTTGTTGCCGGACAAGGTGGAATGGATTGATTCGATTGCAGAGATCTCTCCTTTCACCGGTGTCGTGCTGTCGAATGAGCTGCTGGACAATTTTTCGGTACACCAGGTCGTCATGGCCGACGGGCTGATGGAAGTATTTGTGGAGTATACGGATGGGTTTCGCGAGGTGCTGCGGCCTGCGAGCGAGGAGTTGAGGAACTATCTGGGTCAGCTGGGGGTGGTCTTGCCGAGGGGATACCGGACCGAGGTCAACCTGGAGGCGACGGAGTGGATCAGGGAAATATCATCGGCCCTGCACAAGGGGTTTGTCCTGACCATCGACTATGGGTATCCTTCTTCGGTGCTGTATAGCAAGAAAGACGGCACGCTTATTTGCTATCACGGGCACCGCGTCAATCATAACCCATACGATCTGATCGGGCAGCAGGATATTACGGCCCATGTCAATTTCTCTGCGCTCCACTATTGGGGGAAGATGAGCGGGCTGGAGTGCTGCGGGTATACCACGCAGACGCATTTTCTTCAGGGGCTGGGGATCACCCATCATCTGCAGATGATCGAGGCGGCGGGGTTGGGCGATAAAGATCCGGTGGTCCGGCAGCAGCGGCTGTGGCAGCTGAGGACCTTGCTGCTGGAAATGGGCAGGAAGTTCAAGGTGCTTATTCAGCGGAAGGGGCTCAGCAAGGTGCTGTTGTCGGGGATGCAGTTTGCGCAGGCGCTGGAGTGACGGCCTGGTTTTTGCAATTTACCTGGCAGCATGAGCTATCAACCCATAGAGAATTATGGCATTATCGGAAACCTGAATACCGTGTCGTTGGTGGGACTCGATGGTTCCATCGACTTTATGTGTTTTCCGCAGTTCGACTCTCCGAGTGTGTTTGCGCGGTTGCTCGATTATAAGAAGGGGGGATATTTTTCCATCAATCCGGAGTTCAAGCAGATGAAGACCAAGCAGCTCTATCTGCCGGATACGAATGTGCTGCTGACGCGCTTTCTGTCTTCGGAGGGGGTGGGTGAGATCACCGATTTTATGCCGGTTGGGCAGCAGGTGGTCAGGAGGCTGATCCGGCGGCTGACGATGGTGCGTGGGGAGGTCAAGTTCAAGCTGGCGTGTTGTCCGCGGTTCAATTACGGCAGGGACGAGCACCGTGTCAGCCAGGACAGTGAAAGAGTTGTCATTTTTAAGGCTGGCGGGGAGAATGCGCTGGAGGTCCGTCTGCAGGCGACTGTACCGCTGCAGGTGCATGGTTCCGATGCCATGGCGGAGTTCACGCTGAAGGCGGGGGAGGTAGCGGATTTTATGATCGAGAATGCCGGGAATGAGGCGATCCCTGAAGAGGCATTCTCCGAAGTGCTGACCTCGAGTCTTTTTGAGACGATCGCTTACTGGAAGGACTGGGTCAGCCGGTCGACGTATACCGGGAGGTGGATGGAGGTCGTGAACAGGAGCGCGCTGGTGCTGAAGTTACTGACCTCGTGTCAATATGGATCGATCATTGCTGCGCCGACCTTCGGTCTGCCGGAAACGGTCGGGGGCAAGCGTAACTGGGACTATCGTTATACCTGGATCAGGGATGCTTCTTTTACGGTGTATTCTTTTATTCGTCTGGGGTATACGAAGGAAGCCGGTGCGTTTATGAATTGGATCGAGCGGATATGCAAGGATATCAGGGAGCGCGAGCGGCTGGGCATTATGTATTCGATCGACGGCAACCGGCAGCTGCAGGAATACAAGCTGGACAGTTTTGAGGGATATAAGTGTTCGCAGCCTGTCCGTATCGGGAATGATGCCTATGGCCAGCTACAGCTGGATATCTATGGCGAACTGATGGATTCCGTATATTTATACAACAAATATGGAGAGCCTATTTCCTATGATTTCTGGAATGATCTGACGAAGCAGATGGACTGGCTGAGCGAGAACTGGGATCAGGAGGACGACAGCATCTGGGAGGTTCGCGGGGGCGCGCATAATTTTCTTTATTCCCGGCTGTCCTGCTGGGTGGCGCTGGACAGGGCGGTGAAGATCGCGAAGATGCGGAGCTTCCCTATCAACGGACACTGGAAGAAGCAAAGGGACAGGATATACCGGCAGATCTTCGATGAGTTCTGGGATGAGAAGCGGCAGGCCTTTATGCAGTTCCCGGGAGCCGAGACGGTGGATGCATCAAGTCTGCTGATGCCGCTGTTCCGTTTTATCAGCCCGAAGGACCCGCGCTGGTTGTCCACGCTGAAGAAGATCGACCAGGACCTGGTGACCGATTCGCTGGTCTACCGTTATCGGCCGGAGGTTGCGGCCCCGGATGGTTTTCGCAGCAGGGAGGGAACTTTTTCGATGTGCAGCTTCTGGTATGTGGAGTGTTTGTCGCGTGCCGGCGAGCTGGACAAGGCCCGGTTCTGTTTTGAGAAGATGCTTGGGTATGCGAATCACCTGGGGCTGTATGCCGAGCAGCTGGGGTATGAAGGGGAGCATCTGGGGAATTTTCCGCAGGCGTTCACGCATATGGCGCTGATCAGCGCGGCTTACAATCTGAACAAGCAGTTCAACGACAACAGAAACAAGAATATAAATTTAGACGAAATCTAACGCTTGAAACGTACTGCCAAGAAACCCGATACCGGTGTTAAGAAATTTTTGAAGGCGCTTGGTCCTGGTCTTGTGACCGGGGCGAGCGATGACGATCCTTCCGGGATAGTCACCTATAGTCAGGCCGGGGCCCAGTTCGGGCTCCTTACGTTGTGGACGGCGTTGCTGACCTTTCCGCTGATGGCTGCGATGCAGGGGATGGCGGCGCGTATCGGGCTGGTCACTTCAAAGGGCTTGTCCGGGACGTTGAGAACGTATTATCCGAAATGGGTGCTGTACAGCATGATCCTTTTTTCATTCCCTGCGGTCATCATGAATATCGGAGCGGATATCCAGAGCATGGGGGCTGTCGCCAGTCTGCTGTTTCCGGCGATCCCGCCTTTTGCTTTCAGTATCTTTTTTACGGGGCTGTTGATGTATATCATCATTCAATATTCCTATCAGCGAATGGCTGCTTTGCTGAAATGGCTTTGTCTGGGGCTTTTGCTCTATTTGATCGTTCCTTTTCTCGTCCACCCGGACTGGTCGGCGGTGGCAAAGGCTACTTTTATTCCCACCATTCATTTTGACAAGGATTTCATGAGCATTCTTGTCGCCATCCTTGGGACGACGATATCGCCCTATCTTTTTTTCTGGCAGGCGACGATGGAAGCGGAGGACCAGCAGCACCATGTCCGGTCGAGGAAGACGTCCCGGAGGATCGTGGTGGACAAGCGGGTATTGAACAATATGCGCAGCGATGTCAACTCGGGAATGTTCTTTTCGAACCTGGTGATGTTCTTTGTCATTCTCACTGCCGGGGCGGTGCTCTTCAAAGGCGGGGTGAAGAATATCGACACGGTGGAACAGGCTGCGAAGGCGCTGAAGCCGCTGGCGGGCGATCTGAGCTATTTCCTGTTTGCAATTGGTGTGATAGGGACCGGCTTCCTGGCGATACCGGTGCTGGCGGGTTGTCTGTCTTATATTCTGGCGGAGACCTTTAAATTCCCTATGGGGTTGGATAAGAAGTTCAACCAGGCCAGGCCGTTTTATGCCGTAGTTATTGTGAGTCTTCTGGGCGGGCTGTGTATGCAGCTGTTCGGTCTGTCGCCGGTGAAGGCCTTGTTGTATACTGCGATCTTATACGGAGTAACCTCTCCCGTGATGGTAGCCGTTATATTACATATCGGTAATAATAAAACTATTATGGGGGAGAACACGAACAGCGTTCTCTCGAACATACTTGGTTTTCTCACCTTGGTTCTGATGACTGCAGCCGCAGTGGCATTGATCTGGTTTCAGTTGTAGATTTTAGTAAAATATATTTAAAGTCTGTTAACAGTCTGTTTGACATCTGTTAACAGGTCCGTGTATGCGCGCTTTCTTAATTTTACTTTAACCTTTTCGAAGAATACCACTTCATTCGTAAACCTAGCCGAAGAGCATCCCCCCATCCCACTATTATTCACTAAAAACTAACTTGATGCAAAAGATTGCTTCATTGGCGTTCATTGCCATCCTATTTCTTTCTCCGGTGCTGACAAGAGCACAAACTCAACTTCTTAAAGGTAAAGTTCTATCCGACAGTACAAAAGAACCTGTGCCGGGCGCGACGGTACGGGTGAAAGGTCAGCCAGGGGGTACGTCCACCGGGGCTGATGGTAGTTTTGAGCTGACGATCGGAGGGAAGGCGTCGACGCTTGTCGTTTCATCTATCGGGTATGAGACAAGGGAAATCCCGATTCGCGACGGGGAATTGACGATTGTGTTGAAATCGGCCTCTTCGAGCTCGCTGAGTCAGGTAGTTGTGGTCGGCTATGGTTCTTTGAAGAAAAGCCAGCTTACCTCGGCCGTCGCCGACGTAAAGCCGGAGGACTTCAACCAGGGAGGCGCCAAAAATGTACTGGATCTTATCCAGGGGAAGGTGTCCGGGGTTAACATCACCCGCCAATCCGGGTATGATCCCAATTCCGGAGCAAATATCCAGATCAGGTCGGCGACGTCCTTTACGGGATCAAATTCCCCATTGATCGTAGTGGATGGCATTCCGGGTGGAAATCTGGACCTGCTGCAGCAGGACGATATTGCATCGTTCGACGTTTTAAAAGACGGCAGTGCGGCTGCCATCTATGGTACGCAAGCTAATGGCGGCGTCATCCTTATTACAACGAAGAAAGGCCGGCCGGGAGCCACCCAGTTCAGTTATGACAGTTATTTCAGCAAACTTTATGTCCGGCAGCGCCCCAGCTTTTTGAAGCCCGGCGAATTTGCCGATAAAGTCAACAGCGGTAGTCTGCCGGCAAGCTATCTTCAATATCCCTACACGGGAAGGACAGATATGTTCGATTCTGTGGTAAATCACGATAACCTCAGCAATTATCATCATTTATCGATGACGGGGGGCGGTCCTAACGGCAGTTACCGGGCGAGCGTCTATTACAGCAATTTTGAAGGGATCGGTAAGGCTGATTCCAGGCAGCAATATGGAGCGAGACTTAGCATCAACCAGCGGGGCCTTGGCAACCGCCTCAGCGCACAGCTGGATCTGGTGACCAATTACAATAAAGGCAACCTCCAGTCGAACAATATGCCCGATGGCAATATATGGCTGCTTGCGCTGAACCGGATACCGACACTGCCCACGCGGGATTCCACCGGTGCGTATTATTCTCAAAATGGTGTTCCAAATCCTGTTTCGGATCTGGCACAGGAGACATTTTTGCGCGATCAATCTACAAATTCCGCCAATGGAAGAATATCGCTCGATATCTGGAAGGGGATAAAGGCCAGCGTATTTGGTTCGATCACGAGGGACAGTTGGGAGGATAACCAGTATTGGGACCAGCTTTCGGATGCATCGCGCTACGACGGGGACTATCCCAAGGGGGGATATGCCTATAAGGGATCGACGTTGAATACGCAGTATGCGTTCACGCCTACCCTCGAATACAATCAAACTTTTGGAGATCACACGCTGTCTGCGGTGGCAGGGTACAACTATCAGTATGAATTCAATTCCAATTGGTATGCGTCCAACAAGGGGTTCCAGAACGACCTGACGACCACGTACAATTTGGGCGCGGGTGATGCGCTGGGTGCGGGAAAAGGCAGCGAATACAGCTATAAGGAAAGTGACCGGCTCATCGCCTTTTTTGGCCGGGTCAATTATGACTTTCTCGACAAGTATATGCTTCAGGCGACCATCCGGAGAGAGGGTTCATCAAAATTCGGCGCCAATCACAAATGGGGAGACTTTCCGTCCGTGAGTGCGGGATGGGACATTGCGAGAGAGGCATTTATGAAGAATGTAGGATGGGTATCGCAGCTGAAGCTGCGCGCCGGCTATGGTGTAACGGGTAATTCCGGTATTCCGGACTATCAATCGCTGGTTACATTGGGAACGGGCGGACAGTATGCTTATCCCGACGGCGTCTATCGCCAAACATGGGGTCCGAACACAAACCCAAACCCGAACTTGAAATGGGAAAAGAAGGCGGAGACCAATTTGGGCGTTGACTTTAGCCTGTTCAACGGCCGGCTTAGCGGTTCGCTCGATGGATTTTACCGGAAGACCAGTGATCTGCTGGACGATTTCAACACCCAGAACCCGCCATATATACAGACTACTATTTATGCAAACGTCGGTTCAATCAGCAGTAAGGGCGTCGAGCTTGGTTTGAGCGGTGTGGTGATGAAAGGCCGCGACTTCAGCTGGAAGATGGATATTACATTCTCTACAACCTCCAACAAGGTGATCAGTCTCTCCAACGAATTATTCCAGGCCAATTTCTTTACCACGGGCGGCATACCCGGCGCCGGTGCGTTGGGAGATGCGTTCCGGTTTACTCCCGGCGGAAAAGTAGGGGATTTCTATGGAAAGAAATTCGCGGGGCTGGACACGGCGGGTAAATGGCTTTTCTATAAGGCTGATGGCAAGACCAAGGCCAGCCTGGCAAATACAACGCCCGATGATTACCGTGTGATCGGCAATGCTATTCCGAAGGTCTATCTTTCCTGGACCAATAGCTTTAACTATCGCAATTGGGACCTTCGCATCTTCTGGCGTGGGCGGTTCGGTTATAAAATCCTGAACTCCCAAGCTTTGTCCTATGCAAATCCGAGCATTCTGAACGGTAATCCGATGCAGGAGGCGTTTACGACCTATAGGGGTCTTAAGGACGGATATGCCTATTCAGACTACTATCTGCAATCGGGGGGATTCTTCAAGCTCGACAATATTACAGCGGGATATACATTCAGGTTGAAGACCCGGTATATTCGCAATCTGCGGCTGTATGTGAGCGCCAGCAATGTCGCCATTATAACAAAGTATAAGGGGAATGATCCTGACTATGTACCGGATACTTTCGATGGAAGGAATGCTTCACAGCCGGGGCTCGATGGCATTGGAGCCTATCCCTATACGCCCTCCAGCCGCAACTTTCTTGTCGGTTTAAATTTAGGATTTTAGTGATCGTTCTAAAAATGTCATGTAATGAAACAGAAACTTTTCAAACGAATTATACGGAATATACTGGGTCTGCTCTTGCCGGCAGCATTTTTCGATGGATGTACCAAGTTAAATGAGACTGACTATCATGATTATCTGGCGGCTAACTATTACAACAACAGCAATGAGGTAGTGTCGGCCGTCCTGCGTCCCTATACGCACACCAATGCATGGATCACCTCTTCCGGGCAGGTCGGGTATTGGCGCGTAAGCGAGCTTTCGGCGGACCAGCTGGCCTGGCCTGTAAAGTACCAGGACGGGCAGGACAACGGTGACTGGATACGGTTGCACTATCATACGTGGCAGGTAAATGACCCTGATATTGTCGGAAATCCGTGGAATCTGATGTACACGGGTGTCGGATACTGCAATGACCCGCTGACGGCGCTAAACAGCCGTACGGCGGAGCAGATGGGTATCACCGAAAGCGATCGCCAGCAGTATATTGCCGAGCTGCATTTGTTACGTGCCTTCTACTACCTGAAATTGATGGATCTGTATGGCAATATTCCTATTGTGACCCAGGTAGCGACGCCTGCCAGTCCGCCCACCGTGCCGAGAGACAGCGTGTTCCGGTTCGTTGAAAGTGAAATACTGGCCTGGAAGGATAAGGTGCCTGTTCTTTCGCCGGCGTTGATAGGGAGGATGTCAAAGGCAGGAGCCTTCGCAATGCTTGTTGAATTATACCTGAATGCCGAGAAATGGACCGGGACCGCGCGATGGCAGGAGTGTATTGCTAATTGCGATTCTCTTATCAATGGAACAGCTGGTTCTCAGGCGCAACTTCCCATGGCGCTGGATTCGACTATCGATGCTACCTATAGCAACACGAACGAGAACAGCACGGAAATTATTTTTTCTATCGCTTATGATTACCAAAAGTCGACATTCCGTGTGAATTTCAATTCCGACTTTTATCATTTTAACGAGCGATATATTTATGACGGAACGCAGGGTGGGAATAATGGCATCGTACTGATACCTGGTGTGTTCACCAGATTCAGGGACAACGACCTTCGGAAAAAATCATGGTTTCTCGTGGGACCGATGTGGTATGCTACTGATCCGACAAAGCCGGTAATGGGCTTTCGTGAATATGCCGGACAGCAGTTGGTTTTTGTCGACAATATTCGCCGGAATAAAAATCTCCAGCCAGGGCAGGACCCCAATACGTTGCCTTCGGATATGACGCAGGGCGAAGAGAACAGCGGGGTCCGATTTAATAAATACAAACCCGGTAGCAGCAACCTGTCGATCGATCCTCATTATTTCAGCAATGACTGGGCCGTATACCGGTTGTCGTGGATCTATTTCGCCAAGGCCGAGGCGCTGATGCGGATGAATGGTGGAGTTGCCACGCAGCAGGCGGTAGATCTCGTGAATGCGGTAAAGAAGAGGGCGTTCGCTCCGGCGGACTGGGCGGCTGCGCAGTCGCAGGTCGGAACTTTTACTCTGGATTCGTTGCTTGACGAGCGGGGAAGGGAATTTATCTTCGAAGGCTGGAGGCGGCAGGATCAAATAAGGTTTGGAACTTTTACATCGGGCACCTGGTGGGATCATTTGCCGAGCAATGACAAGAACAAGGAGCTTTTTCCTATACCATACACCACTATCACCAACAATAAGAATCTGAAGCAGAACCCGGGGTACTAGGCTGGTGTAATTATTTCCGGGTCACATGAGGGAAATTGGATCGACCCGCCGTAGGCGGGTCGTCCTATTTATGTTCGTTATGGAGGGCCTGCAGCTTCTCTTTTGCTTCGACGAGGATGGCTTTTTGTTTGGCGGGGAGGTTCTTGCCGGCGCGGTTGATGTAGAAGTTGAGCATGGACATGGCGGATTGGTAGGAGCTGCCTTTTTTGCGGGTGCTTTTTTCGGCGGAGTCTTCGAGGGAGTGGGCTATTTTATTGGGGCTTTTGGATTTGAAGATGCCTTTGTCGAGGTCAAGCGCGTTGGAGTGTTTGGTGACATTGGAGGACCATTTTTTGGTGGTTTTGCGTGGAGTGGAGGTTTTGGGGGACGAGGTTTTGGTGGAGGATTTTTGGGACGAGTTTTTTTGTTTTTTTGTGGTTGTCATGGTAATAAAATTTAATGATCCTGCCTGTCCGGTTGGGCCGGCAGGATCATTGGTTATTCGATGGGAGAAGAGTGGGTTGGCTGGATGGAGCCTTCGTGTTCGGCGCGCAGGTTGATCGAGTTTTCGGCGATCTCGGTCAGGTGGGCGTCGGTGTCTTCTTCTTCGACGAGGGTCTTGTCGAGGAGGTCCGCGGCGTCGTGGAGCTGCATGGTAATGGCGAGCTGGACCAGGCCGCCGTAGGTAGCTATCTCGTAGTGTTCTACTTTCTGGGCGGCGATGATGAGGGCGGCGTCGCGGGTCATGGTGCCTTCTTCGGTCTCGTCGATAATGGACTCTACTTCGCGGGCGATGCCTTCGATGGCCTCGCATTTTTTTCCTTCGGCGTTCTGGTCGATCGTTTCGAATACTTTTTCGAGGCGGCGGACGTGGCGTTGGGTCTGGTGGAGGTGGTCTTCGAAGGCTTCTTTCAGCTCTTCCGTTGTGGCGGCTTCCTGCATTTTTGGAAGGGACTGGAGGATCTTGTTCTCGGCATAGTAGATGTCCTTCAGCTGGTCCAGGAAGAATTTTTCGAGGGGTGATTCTCCCTCGAAGGAGCCCTGGCGGTCAGCGTTTTCCTCAGCAGAAGAAGTCTGTCTGCTTCTGCCAGCTGAGCGGCTGTTGGCGCGTGGGTTGTCTTCTTCGCCTGCGTTGGCCTGGCGGCCGGCTGGGCTGTTTGTCTGTCTGCTGCCGGAGGAGCCGGTCTGCCGGCTGTCGTTGGAGCCGGAGTGGCGGTTGCCTGTGCGGTGTTGGGTGTTGGAGGATCTGCCATTTGCGGCAGAGGTCTTCCTTGTCTTTGTTGCATTTTTTGATTGTTTCATAATGACAAAATTTTTATTGAGATCTAATCGATAGAGTTGAACAAGTTGAACAAGTTGAACAAACAAATAGAGCCGTTGTCAACCCTATTTGTTTGTTGTAGTGTGGGGCAGGCCGGTGGTTAGCGGCTGCGCGAGCTGCGGCTGCCGGAAGACCTGCTGCCATAGCCTGAGCGGCCGCTGCGGCTGGTGAACTGGCCGCGGGAGTTGCGTGTCTGACCTGAATTGCCCTGTTGGTTGCGGCCTCTGCTGTCGGAGCTTTGTGAGGATCTGCCGCGGCCTGAGCTTTGTGACGAGCGGCCGTGTCCGCTGCCTTCGTCGTGGCCGTATCTGCCGCGTTGTTCGTGGTATGCGCGGCCGCCTTCGCTGGCGATGCGTCTGACCTGATCGCGGTCCATGGATGCGAAGCCGCGGCGGCTATTTCCGGAGCCCCTGCTCTGGGAGCCTCTGTACTGAGATCCTCTGTTCTGGGAACCTCTGTTCCGGGAATCTCTGTTCCGGGAATCTCTGTTCTCGTAGCCCCGGTTCCCGGAGTTGCTGCCTTCGGAGCGGCGTCCGCGGTTGTAGTCGCGGTCTTGGTAGTCGCGGGAGGAGCGGCCCTGGTTGCGGTTGCGGTCGTAGTCACGGTCGTAGTCGTGTTCATACCCGCGGGAGTCGCCACGGTCCTGACGGTTGTAGTCGCGGTCGTCTTCTTCGTAACGGGAATACGGCTGGTTATACTCCTCTTCGTCCTCTTCATCGTAGCCTTCGTCGTAGGGGTCGTATTCCTCTTCCTCTTCGTACTCGCCGTACATGGCAGTGGGTTGATCGTCCTCGTCATAGTCCTCATCGTAATCCTCGTCGTAGTCTTCTTCCTCCTGGTACCGGTTGCCGTACCCCCCGTGTGATGCCTGGCCTCCGCGGCGCGCCATCTCACGACGTTCGTCCGGATCCATCGACGCAAATCCGCGTCTGCCTGAATTTCTCGTTGCCATACCTCAAAGTTTTTTTGATGAAAAAATTAAAGAACCAAATAAGTGAAGCGCTTCGGGAGAGGTCGCCGAAAAAATTATGCCATGGGACGGCATAGGAATTTCATGTAGTAATGCAATAAATTTTTCGATCATGAGAGAGAAAGGAGGGGTCGCGGCTCCTTGTGAGAAGGGTTTTTGTTATGAGCTGGAGGTCTCTTTGAATAATGACGCGATGGGGATCATCCGGTATGGGAAGAGCGGGTGGAAGATGGACCTGGTAAAGGATCAGCAACTGGTGGATGCGATCGGTGCTGCAATAGTCAATTATTTTGGGGAGGAGCCGGAGTAGCCGTCTCAAGCTCGACCTCGATGAGTGTGGGGTATGGCGAGCTGAATGCCTGGCGGAGGATCGACTGCAGCTCGCCGGGCTGTTTAGCGTTGTAGGCTTCCATTCCGAAGCTGGAGGCGAGCTTTGTAAAATCGATCGGGGAAAGGCTGTCTTTGAGGATGATGGTCTTTACGGGCAGGTGATGGTTGACTGCGGTGGAAAGTTCGTCCATGAGCGTGACGGCGTTGTCATCGTTGATGAGGGCGACACATTGCCGGTTGGGCCAGGCGAGCTGGGCTGCGAGTGCGTAGGGGAAGCCGGGTGTAGCCGGTGTGTTGGCGATGGTGAGCGGGCGGCCGTTGCGGGTATGCCAGTGTCTGGTGCTGAAGATGGTCCGCGCTTTGGGGTCGGCGGCCAGGATCGCGTCGTCTTTGATCCGGTGGCTTATTGCGGCGGCGAGGTATTGCGGCCAGATGGAGAACTGTCCTGGCTGTGAATCGAGCGCGGCGGTGATATGGGTGATGCCGGGAGTGTTGAGGGCGGAGCGACAGGCGAGGTCTACGACGGTCAGGGCGTGGATGGGGCCTGTGATGTTGTGGTTAAATACGATGAATGGTGTGCCGGTGCGGTCGTAGTCGACAGCGCTGGTGATGGCGAGGATGGGGACTGTCTCCCTGGCTGCGTCGGCCAGGCCGTTGAGGAGATGTCGTGCTGTCGGGCCTGAAAAGGCGGTGCAGACTCCAAGGGTGTCGCTGCATCTGGCATAGCTGGCAGCCAGGAGGGCAGCTGACCTTGCGTGGTGAACGGCGATGTAGCGGATGGGTTCCCTTGTGAGCGCCCTGACGAGCGGACTGTCTTGGTCCGATACGAGGCCGAAAACTACCTCTACTTGCCAGTCTATGAGCTTTTTTGCTATTGTCTCGGCTGTGGTGTCGGGGGGGGCGGACGACGAGGGATACATGTTTTAAGGCTTTAAACAGGGGTAGGGATGCAAAAGACAGACCGGGGAAGGCCCGATTGCGGGGGGGTATACAATTTGCCTTGTTACCAGGAAATTATGACTTATGATCAATGCGAACACTCCCGACAGCATGAATACTTCTTCGCAGGTGATGGAAACCCTGCGTCAGCACAAGGTAGACAATGAGTTCCGCTGGACGCCGGAGGGCTTTACGGCGGGAAAGGGCAGGGCTTACCAGCCGGAGGAGCTGACCATACTGAAAACCTTCCGGTTCGAGGGGGTCAGCGATCCCGCCGATATGGAAATACTCTATGTCATCCGCGCCAAAGATGGGACGATGGGGTATAGCCTGGATGCCTATGGCGCTTATTCCAGCCATGAACATGAAGAGGGATATGACAATTTTATCCGGCGGATCCCGGAAGCGGGTCATGACCAGCAAATGCCGTTCGAGCTTTAAATCGAAAATAATGAGGGGGTGAAGGAGGTTGGGGAGAGGTATCCGCGGTGTCCCGCAAATTCTACAATAAACCTTTTATATGACGATCTATCCGGGTAACCCCTATCCTCTCGGCTCTTTCTGGGATGGGAAGGGGGTCAATTTCGCATTGTATTCTCACAATGCCACTTCAGTGGAGCTATGTCTTTTTAATGCGCCCAAGGGGGAGAAGGAGGTACAGCGTATCAAGCTGACCGAGCGGTCGCATGATGTCTGGCATGTTTATGTCGGGGACTGCAAGCCGGGCCAGATCTATGGCTACCGGGTGGAGGGACCGTATGAGCCTTCCGGCGGTCATCGGTACAATCCGGCGAAGGTCCTGCTGGACCCATACGCCAGGGCCATTTGCACGATCGAGGACTGGGATGACAGCTTGTTCGGCTATGAGATCGGGAAGGATGATCTTACCAGGGATGAGCGGGACAATGCGGAGCTGGCGCCCAAGTCTGTTGTCATCGACCATCATTTCGACTGGGGCGATGACAGGCCGCCGAAAGTGGCCTATCACAACACGGTCATTTACGAAGCGCACGTGAAGGGTTTGACCAGGCTGTTTCCCGGCATACCGGATCAGATCCGCGGAACCTATGCTGCGCTGGCGCATCCTGACGTCATTGCCCACCTGAGGAGGTTGGGCATTACCGCCGTGGAGCTGATGCCGGTGCACCAGAGCATTGCCGAGCGGCATCTTGTCGAAAAGGGGCTGACGAATTACTGGGGTTATAACACGATCGGTTTTTTTGCGCCGGGCATCCGGTTCTACAGCGGGGATGATCCCGGCGGGCAGGTGAGGGAGTTCAAGAATATGGTGAAAGAGCTGCATAAGGCGGGGATCGAGGTCTTTCTCGATGTGGTCTACAATCACACGGCTGAAGGGAACCAGATGGGGCCAACGCTATGCTATAGGGGGATCGACAATGTTGAGTACTACCGGCTGGCGGACGACAAGCGCTATTACTATGATTATACCGGTACTGGAAATACGCTGAATGCGCGGCTGCCCAATGTGCTGATGATGATCATGGACAGTCTGCGGTATTGGGTGCAGGAGATGCATGTGGATGGCTTCCGGTTCGATCTTGCTGCCGCGCTTGCGCGTGAGCTGCAGGATGTCAACCGGCTGAGTGCCTTTTTCAGCATTGTCTACCAGGACCCGGTGATATCCCAGGTAAAGCTGATCGCCGAGCCCTGGGATGTAGGTGAGGGGGGCTATCAGGTGGGGCAGTTCCCGCCGGGCTGGGCCGAGTGGAATGGGAAGTACAGGGATTGTATGCGGGATTACTGGCGGGGTGAGAACAGTGTTCTGGCGGAATTTGCGGAGCGGTTCACGGGCAGTTCTGACCTCTATAAGAACGACAACCGGAATCCGACGGCGAGCATCAATTTTATCACGGCGCATGACGGGTTTACGCTGAACGACCTGGTGAGTTATAACGAGCGGCATAATGAGGCCAATGGGGAGGATAATAAAGACGGCTCGGATGACAACCGGTCGTGGAACTGCGGTGCGGAGGGGCCGACGGACGATCCCAATATCAACAAGCTAAGGGACCGGCAGAAGCGGAATTTTCTTGCCACGCTGTTGTTGTCGCAGGGTGTGCCGATGCTGGTGGCCGGGGATGAGATGGGGCATAGCCAGAATGGCAACAACAATGCCTATTGCCAGGACAATGAAATATCCTGGATCAACTGGGAGAAAGGGGATCAGGAGCTGATCCAATTTACTTCGGAGCTGATCGCCTTCAGGCGGCGTCATCCTGTCTTTTCGAGAAAGCAGTGGTTCAAGGGCAGGCCTGTGCGGAGCAAGGGGCTGACGGATATTGCCTGGTTCAAGCCGGACGGGAGCGATATGACGGAGGAGGACTGGAAGGGCGGGTTTGCCAAGTCGCTTGGTATTTTCCTGTATGGGGGCGGGTTGCATACGGTTGATTCGATGAATAATCCTATTGTCGACGATAGTTTTTACATCGTCCTTAATGCGCACTATGAGACGCTGGAGTTCATGCTGCCGGCGGAGCAATATGGAAAGAAATGGAAGGTCGTATTCGATACGGCTTGTCCGGGTATGAAGAAGGAATATGGGGCCGGGGCGAAGCTGAAGGCGGGCGACCGATCGATGATCGTGCTACAGTCTAAACTGCAGTTGCCCGGTCAGCGGTTGGAAGTCGAACACTGAAACGCCCCAGGGGGGAAGCGGGTCGGTGATGGGATATCCGGGGCAGGAGAGGTCATTGTTGGAGAAGTTGAAGAGGCAGAGCAGCTGCTGGCTTTGGTCGGGCGAGTGCCGCGACAGGGCGATGCCCTGATTGCCGATGAGGTCTGCGCGAAAATTGTTCTTGTCGAGGTTGGACAGCAGGGGATGGGTGCGGCGGAGGTGGATCAGCCGGCGGTGCCAGTCGAGCATGACGGCGTGATCGCCGGTGATCCGGTGGTTCCAGCCGAGTTTTGAGCGGATGAAGGTCTCTTCGGACTGTGGGTCGTTGGATTCTTCGTCCCAGCCGAAGTCTTTGAACTGCTGTTTGCGTGAGTCTTTGAGGCCTGAGTATACCCTGGGATCGCTGTAATCCGAGAAGAAATAGAAGGGTGAGGTTTCGCCGTACTCCTCTCCCATGAAGAGCATGGGTATGTAGGGGCTGAGCAGGATGGCGGCGGCGGCAAGCTTGAGGCGGGGCATGTCTACGAGTGTAGAAAGCCGTTGGCCGTCGGGGCGGTTGCCGGGCAGGTCGTGGTTCTGGTTGAATACGATGAAGCGATTGCCGGGCAGGCCGGCGGAGGAGGCTCCGTGGCGGCGCTGGCGGAAGCGGACGTATTCGTTGCTGTGGACGAAGCCCTCGGTGTAGGCTTTTGCCAGCTGTTGGACGAGGCCGAAGTCGCTGTAGTGGCGGATGCCGTCGGGGTCGAGCAGGACGTAGAGGGCGTGGTGGAAGTCGTCGAGCCACTGGGCGTCGAAGCCGAGGCCTCCGGAGGCGGTGTGTTTTACGACGCTGGGGCTGTTGAGATCGCTTTCGGCGACGAGGTAGAAGGGGCGGCCGCTGGTGGTTGTCCAGGCGTCGATGGCCTGGCGGAGGTTGTCCCAGATGGTGATGGCGTTGCGGTCGAAGATCTCGTGAATGGCGTCGAGGCGGAGGCCGTCGATATGATAGTGTTCTGCCCAGTAGAGGGCGTTGTTCACGATGAAGTCTTTTACTCCATCCGACCAGGCGCCGTCGTAGTTGAATGCTTTTCCCCATGGGGTGTGGTATTTGTCGGAGAAGTAGGGAGCGAATTGTTCGAGGACATTGCCTTCGCTCCCGACATGGTTGTAGATGACGTCGAGGAATACGGCGATGCCGTGGCGATGGCAGGCATCGACGAGGCGTTTTAGTCCATTGGGACCGCCGTAGCTGTCCTGTACGGCGAATAAGAAGACCTCGTCGTAGCCCCAGTTGCGTTTGCCGGGGCACTGGGCGACGGGCATGAGCTCGATGGCGTTGATGCCGAGTGCCGCCAGGTCCTGGAGTCGGGGGATGATCGCGTCGAAAGTGCCGTCGGGGGTGAAAGTCCCGACGTGGAGCTCATAGAAGATGAGGGAGGAGAAATTCAGTCCTTTCCAGTCGTTGTCCTGCCAGTGGAATTGTGAGTGGTCGACGATAGCGGATGGACCATGGACGCCCCGGGGCTGATATGCGGAGGCCGGGTCGGGGAATGGCGTAGTATCGTCGGGGATATAATAATAGAGATCGCCTGCTGCGGCGCCCGGGATGTCGGCCTGGAAGTAGCCGTCGCCGGTGGGTTGCAGGGGGAACGGGCGGTCATTTATGACGAGGGTCATCGCCTTTTTTTCGGGCGCCCAGACTCGGAAAATGCAACTGTTGTTATGGATTGACTGGTAGATCATGAGGAGGGATTGGAGGATACGGACTGCCATTCTTCCAGCCTGACGACCAATCCTTCGTCTCCGCTGAGGTCGATCTTGTTGCGGACTTTTGCCCCCAGCTGTTCGGGGACGGTATCGATGACGATGGTTCCGCTGAAGAGGATGGTTCCCGGCGTGAAATAGCAGGGGCGGTGCGTCAGGTTGAGTACGATGAGGAATCCGGTATGTCCTTCCGCCTGCCGTATATAGGCGATCATTTGGTGGTCGGAGCATACGGGTGTATAGGCGCCGGTCATCAGGGAAGGTTCGGTCTGCCGGAGGTCGATCAGCGATTTGTAGAGTGTGAGGGCGGATAAGGGGTTTGGTTTTTGTACCTGTACATTGCGGCGGTGGAAGGCGCGGTCGACGCGGAGCCAGGGTTGGGCGTCGGTGAAGCCTGCGTTGTTGGTGCTGTCCCAGAGCATGGGAGTTCGTTCGGGATCACGGCTAAGGTTCTTGCCGGGCATGTTGAGGCCCTGCGGATCCTGTACTTCTTCTTCGGGTATGGGTACGTCGCGCATGCTGATCTCGTCGCCGTAGTATAGGGTTGGGGTACCGCGCAGGGTGAGGAGGAGGATGGCTGCGATCTTGGCCTGTTGTGCGCCGACGCGGCTGGTGATGCGGGGCTGGTCGTGGTTGCCGATGACCCAGTTGGGCCAGTCGTCCTTTGACAGGGCTGCTTCGTATTCGTCGATGGCGGCGGCGATCAGCCGGGGGTCCCATGCGAGGGAGATGAGCATGAAGTTGAAGGGAAGGTGGGCTTCTTTTTCGTGCGTGCCGTAGTAGGTGACGAGGCGGTGAACGGGAAGGTATATTTCGGCGATCATTAACCGCTCGTCGTATTCGTCGAGGACCTTGCGCATTTTTGCTGCTATTTCGTGCATTTCGGGCTGGTCGGTGGAATATACCGGAAGCAGCTTTTCGTAGGTCGCCATGGTTTCTTTGTATTCGGGGTTGTGGGGGTTGTCGCGCCACTGGCTGTCTTTTATCATGTGCCACATGGCGTCCACACGGAAGCCGTCGACGCCTTTGTCGAGCCAGAAGCGCATGATGTTGAGCATGGCGTCGACCACCTCGGGGTTGCGCCAGTTGAGGTCCGGTTGTTTGACGAGGAAGGCGTGGTAGTAGTATTGTTTTGTCGTCTCGTCCCATTGCCAGGCGCTGCCGCCGAAGACGCTGAGCCAGTTGTTGGGTGGGCTGCCGTCGGGTTTGGCGTCTTTCCAGATATACCAATCTCTTTTGGGGTTGTCGCGGGAGCTGCGGGATTCGACGAACCAGGGGTGTTCGTCCGAGCTGTGGTTGGGAACGAGGTCGAGGATGAGGCGCATGTCGGCGGCGTGCAGCTGCTGGAGCAGGTCGTCGAAGTCGGCAAGGTCACCGAAGGGGGACCAGATGTTCCTGTAGTCCGAGATGTCATAGCCAAAATCGGCCATAGGGGAGGGATAGATAGGCGATATCCAGACTGCTTTGACTCCCAGCCATTTCAGGTAGTCCAGGCGCCGGATGATGCCGCGGAGGTCGCCGATGCCGTCGTTGTTGCTGTCCTGGAAGGACCGGGGGTAGACTTGGTAGATGATACCGTCCTGCCACCAGAGGTATTGTTTTTGATGTTCATTTGGCATGTTTTGTTAAGTAGCAATGAAGATGCCATGATCCTGCCACCTAAAGAAACACCGTTATCGGACGCAGAGGTCCAGAGAGGTCTCCGGATGGTTATCGGGGACGGTATGACCACAGAGGCCATGACTGTATTTACCGGGGGCGCGTTCCTGACGGCGATGGCGTTGTTGATGGGCGCTTCCAATTTCCAGATAGGGGTATTGGCCGGCCTGCCGACTTTTACGAATATTTTCCAGCTGGTGTCG
>JAFDYE010000795.1 GCA_018267585.1 Bacteroidota bacterium | reverse complement strand
TCGCGCGAGAGCAGCGCCCACAGGCTGGCCAGCGATGCGCCGAGTACCTTCCGGACCCCGATCTCGCGGGTCCGCTGCTCAGCGACGAAGGTCGCCAGCCCGAACAGGCCGAGACAGGAGATAAGAATGGCCAGGCCAGTAAAGGCCCCCGCTAATTTCCCGATGCGTACTTCGGTGGCGAACTTCCGGTCGTATTCTTCATCGACGAACTTGTATTCGAAAGGATTGTCCTGGTCATATTTTTTATAGACCGCGGCGATCCTGTCAAGCGCCGCTGCCGCGCCCGTGCCGGGTTTGATGCGGATGTCGATATTGGACATCCGGTTGTGGGCCGCGATGAAGAGCATGGGCGGGACCGGCTCGAAGGGAGACTGCATGACCATATCCTTTACGACCCCTATGATGGTCCAGACCTCGGTGTCGCCCCAGACGACGCGCTGACCGACCGGATTGGCGAGGTTCATATAGCGGGCCGCGGCCTCGTTGATGACAAAAGCCATCGAGTCGGTGGCAAAGGCACGCGAGAAATCCCGCCCCTGTACGACCTGCCAGCGGGCGACCCTGCCGTATTCCGGGCTCACCCGGACGGTATGGAACTGTTCGGACATATTCGGGTCTTTGCCTTCCCATTTGAAGCCGCTGTTGGTCACATTGACGGCGGTGAGGGGACTCTCGGAAAAGGCTATTTCTTCCACGGCGCCGGTGCTCAGCAGGTCGGCGCGGAAGGCGTCGGCGTGAGCGGGAATGGCGTTGCCGTGCATCGGCACCGTGAGCACTCCCTGGCGGGAATAGTTGACGGGCCGGTCCCGGACGTATTGTACCTGGCGGAATACGCCCAGCGTCCCGATGATCAGGATGACGCTGACCGTGAACTGGACGACGACGAGCACCTTTCTTGGCAGGGAAGCCAGACGCCCCACCTTGAACGATCCTTTTAGCACCTTTACCGGGCGGAACGAAGAAAGATACAATGCCGGGTAGCTGCCTGCCACCAGCCCCGTGACCAGCGCAAACCCGACAACTGCCAGCCAGAAGAACGGCTGCGTCCAGGGGATCGACATCTTCTTGCCCGCGACCTGGTTGAAGAATGGCAGCATGAGCAGCACCAGGCCGATCGCCAGGACGAAGGCCAGCAGGGCGACCAGCGCCGACTCGCTGAAGAACTGCCCGATCAGCTGTGCGCGCATTGACCCGATGGCCTTGCGGATGCCCACTTCACGCGCCCGGCGCTCGCTGCGCGCGGTCGAAAGGTTCATGAAATTGATACAGGCCAGCAGCAGCACGAAAATACCGATGACGGTAAAGAGGCGGACATAGATGACCGCTCCGCCGTTGTTCTTCCCTTCCTTCCAGTCTCCGTAGAGGTGCCAGCGGTCCATCGGGTGCAGAAAGAGCTCGGGTCTGAACTTGGCTTCGCCCGGGCTCGCCTTTAGCTTGACGTCGCGGATCGCCCGGGAGGCCTGCGCCATATCGACGCCCTCGTTGAGCTGCACGAGGCATTGGAACCAGCTGTTGCCCCAGCCGAGCTTTTTTTCATATCCCTCGTTGAAGACCAGCAGCTGCCAGGGTGCGATAAATTTTAACTGGCCGTAGTCGGAGTTGTCGGGCATGTCTTCATATATCCCCGTAACCTTTACGGGTATGGTCCTGTCGAGCAGGATGGTCTTTCCCATCGCCGGCGCGTCCCCGAACAGGGACCGCGCGGCGGAAGCGGACAGGGCGATCGAGTTGCGGTCCGCCAGTGCGGTATAGCTGCCCTGCACCATTTTCGGCCTGAGCATGTCCAGGACCATCGCGTCCATATAGTTGCCGGGTGCCTTTATCTTTTTGTCACCGGCGGCGAGCAGGTGGTCCCCATTCCAGCCCGCCATGACGATGTGCCGGAAGAGATCGCCGTGGGAAGCTCTCAGCGCGGGTCCCAGCTGGAGCGCCTCGCCCCACCAGGTGTCTGTCTCCCCGTTGAAGACCTGGTTCTGCAGGACTGCGGCGATACGCCGGTGGTTGGGGAACTGGTGGTCATAGTGGGTCTCGTCAAAGACCCAGAGGCCGATGAGTATGGCGACGGCCATTCCGATGGCGAGTCCTCCGATATTGATGGTGGAAGACAGCCGGTTCCTGCTGAGGTTGCGCCATGCGATGGCGAAGTAGTTGCGGAGCATAGAAAAGGTTTTTTTTATTCCGAACGAAGACTGGTAATGGGATTGGACAGCGCTGCCTTCAGGGTTGTGATGCTGATGGTCAGCAGGGCGATGAAGAGGGCCGAGAGGCCCGCTATCGGGAATACCGACCAGCTGATGGGTGCGCGGTAGGCGAAGTCCTGCAGCCAGCGGTGCATGCCCCACCAGGTGAGGGGAGCTGCGATGAGAAAGGCCAGCGCCACCAGCCAGATGAATTCCCGCGATACCAGCAGCAGTACCGAGCTTACGGAGGCGCCGAGGACCTTGCGGATGCCGATCTCCCTTGTCCGCTGTTCGACGATGTATGCGGCCAGGCCAAATAGTCCCAGGCCGGCGATGACGATCGCGATCAGCGTAAAAACGGTGAACAGGCTCCCCGTCCGCTGTTCGGTCTCGTACATCCGCGCGAAATGGTCGTCGAGGAAATACCAGGCGAATGGACCGGTAGGACTAAAGGCCTCCCATTTTTGCTGCGCGAAGGTGATGAAGCCTTTTATGTCTTTTGTATTGACCTTGACGAGCATGCCTCCGTAGTTGTTGCCCATGAGCATCATCAGGGGCGCGATCTTCTCCTTGACCGACAGATAGTGGAAGTCGGCCACGACGCCGATGACCTTGTATTCCTTGCGACCGCTGCGGACGATGGTCTTGCCGATCGGGTCGGTATTGCTCCAGCCCAGGTCCCGAACAGCGGTCTCGTTGATGATGACGGCGCCGGCGCGGCTGGTGTCTCCATTCGCCGAGGCGAGTCTGGCCGGCATGGAGTCGGTGGGGAAGCCGCGCGAGAAGTTGCGGCCCCTGACGATCTTCAGCCCCAGTGTCGGGACATAATCATAGTCGACATTGAAGATATTGGCGTGGATCTCCTTGCCTCCTCCGGTGCCGTCCATTTTGGGATAGACCTCGGTGCCGTTCATGCTGCCGCCGCCCGGAACGCACCAGCTGATGGAGACATTGCTCACGCGCGGGTCCCGGAGCAGCTGCGATCTGAAGGCGTCCTGGTTCTGACCGAGGAGCCGCGTGTCCTGGAGATAGACCAGCTGGTCCTTGTCATAGCCCAGTCGTTTGTCCTGCATATAGTGCAGCTGGTGGTAGACGACCAGAGTAGCGACGATAAGCCCGATGGAGATGAAGAACTGGAAGACGACGAGCCCGCTGCGGAGCAGGCTCTTACGGCTGCCGCCCGCGGCCGTGGCGCCCTTGAGCACTTTGATGGTATTGAAGGAGGAGAGGAAGAAGGCGGGATAGATGCCGGCGATGAGGCCCACGAGCAGGGTCACGGCCAGGGCCGTCAGCACCGCCGCCGGTCGCACAACGGCCATGAACGGGATGTGTTTGCCTGCCAGCTGGTTAAAGAAGGACAGCAGCGCCGCCGTCAGCCCATAGGCGACGAGCAGGGCGCAGAAGGTGAGCAGGACCGACTCGACCAGGAATTGCGAAACGAGCTGTCCTTTCAGCGATCCCATGACCTTCCGTATCCCCACTTCCTTGCTGCGGCCGGCCGAGCTGGCGGTGGAGAGGTTGGTGAAGTTGGCGCAGGCCAGCATCAGGATGAAAAGGGCGAGTGCGCCGAAGATATAGACGTAGTGGATGTCGCCGTTGGCCTCGAGCTCGTATTTGGTATTGGAATGAAGGTGTACGTCGCGAAGGGGAAGAAGGCTGAAGATAAAGGTATTGACGGCCTTTTGCGCCTCGTTGAGGGGCACGCCCATGTCGCGGGCGATCTCCGGCACGGCGTATCTGGCGACCAGCTGGGGGAAGGCCGCCTCGAGCTTTTTCGGGTCAGCTTTCGGGTCAAGCAACAGCCAGGTGTAGACGCCGATATTGCTCCAGGTCTGCTCCCTGAAGTGCAGGGTGGACAGGCTGAGAAAGGCGTCGAAGTGGAAGCTGGCGTTGTCGGGTATCCGGTCGATTACGCCCGAGACCCGGCAGGGCCCATAGTCGCCGATCGTAAGGGTTTTTCCCAGTACCGGCCCGCTGCCAAAATATTTTTCGGCCATGGCCTTTGTCAGGACTACCGAGTTGGGCCGGACGAGCGCGTCGTGCGGGCTGCCTTCGAGGAAGGGGAGGGTGAAGACCTCGAAGAAATTGGAGTCGACAAAGGACAGGTGCTGCTCCTTGATCTGCCGCGCGCCGGTGGGATCGGAGACGAACACGCCGCCCAGCTGTTCGAGCCGGGTATAGGCTTTTACCTCGGGGAAGGCCTGTTTCATGCCCGGGCCGACGGCGATATCCACTGAAGGGTAGGATTCCATGGAATGGCCGATGACGCCCAAGTTGACCCGGTAGATATTGGCGGACAGGGCGGGATAGCTGTCGTAGCTGGTCTCGTCCGAGATATAGGCGGCGATGAGCAGACAGCAGGTCAGGCCGATGGCCAGACCGAAGATATTGATCAGGGAGAAGATCCTGTTCTTCCGCAGATTGCGCAGGGCGATGGTGAGGTAGTTGCGTATCATAGTATGGTTTTTGCAGGACGCTTTTTGAGAGACGCATGTTTCTTTTGTATGTTGCATCGGCCCCCTGCCGCGGGGGGAACTTCCGCTGTTTACCGAAACTTAATTTCGGGAAGGCCCGGAAATTCGGTAGCTTTCAGTAAACATTTATTTTATGTCAACAGCAACAACCGTCATGTCGACGCAAGAGATCGCCAACCGCCTGGTAGAGCTATGCCAGAAGGGTGATTTTGAGGGTGCACAGAACGAGCTGTACGCAGAGGACTGCGTCAGCATCGAGCCTCATGCCACCCCCGACTTCCAGCAGGAAGTACATGGTTTGGAAGCCATCCGCGAAAAAGGAAGGAAATGGGCTTCCATGGTTGAGGAGAACCACGGGCTGAAAGTTGGACAGCCGGTGGTCGGTACTAACTCGTTTGCCGTTACAATGTTTTTGGACGTGACCATGAAGGGTAAAGGGCGCATGTCCATGACCGAGCTTTGCGTTTATCAGACGAAGGATGGCAAGATCATTGCAGAGCAATTCTTCATGTGATATGCGTATTAGCCAAATTATGCCACGGCTGATCGCCGTGGCTTTTTTCTTGTCGCCGTGCGTTGCGCCGGCCCAGAAATTCGACCGGCTTGCTTTGACCCCGCCGATGGGGTGGAACAGCTGGAACAGATTTGCCTGCGATAGCATCAACGAGAGGGTGGTCCGGGAGACGGCCGACGCGATGGTGAGCAGCGGTATGAGGGATGCCGGCTATCAGTATGTCGTCATCGACGACTGCTGGCAGGTGGCAAGGGACAGCGCTGGTAATATCGTCGCGGATCCCGCCAAATTTCCTCATGGCATCCGGGCGCTGGCCGACTATGTCCATTCAAAGGGGCTGAAGTTCGGCATCTACACCTGTGCCGGCACGAAGACCTGTGCGGGCCGTCCCGCGAGCAGGGGATATGAATACCAGGATGCCCGCCAGTATGCTGCCTGGGGCGTCGACTATCTAAAAGAGGACTGGTGCAATACTTCCACACAGGACGCGAAGGAAGCCTATACGATGATGCGCGATGCCCTGTATAAGGCGGGCAGGCCGATCGTGCTTAGTATCTGCGAATGGGGTACCGCGAAGCCCTGGCGCTGGGCAAAGGAGGTGGGGCACCTGTGGCGGACGACGGGTGATATCAGCAACCAGTGGAGCTATATGTATGCCGACGACGGAAGGGCGGGAGGCGGGGGGATCGTGCCGATACTCGATCTTCAGAATGGTCTCGAAAAATATGCGGGGCCGGGTCATTGGAACGATCCCGATATGCTCGAGGTCGGCAATGGCGGTCTGACGCCAGACGAGGAACGCTCGCACTTCACGCTGTGGTGCATGCTGGCCGCTCCGCTGATGGCGGGCAATGACCTGCGGAGCATGACAGCGGTCACCCGAGCTATTCTTACCAACAGGGAGGTCATCGCTATCGACCAGGACGAGCTGGGGAAGCAGTGCTACCAGCAGTCGATCGTAGACGACCTGGAAGTGTTCATAAAGCCGCTGTCGGGAGGGGATACGGCGGTATGTTTTTTCAACCGCAGTCCCGGGACGAAGACGCTCGACCTTCGCTGGACCGACTATGGGATCCGCGGCGACCACGCGATCCGCAATATATGGGAAGGGCGCGAACAGGGTAGAACGTCCGCGCCCTTCAGGGCGAGTTTTGGAAAGCACCAGGTGATCCTGTTGCGGCTGCACTAGCCTGTTGTTGCGGCTGTGCTAACCTGTTGCAGCTGTGCTAGCCTGTTGCAGCTGTGCTACCCTGTTGCGGCTGTGCTAGATCTTTCCAACCATATCTTCGGGTTTCACCCACTCGTCGAACTGCTCCGGTGTCAGGTAGCCTAATTTCACGGCCATTTCTTTCAGGGTGGTTCCTTCCTTATGGGCTTTTTGTGCGATCTCGGCGGCCTTGTAGTAGCCGATCTTTGTGTTGAGTGCCGTGACCAGCATGAGGGAGTTGTCGACGTGTTTTTTGATATTGGCTTCTATCGGCTCGATGCCTTTTGCGCAGCGCTCGTTAAAGCTGACGCAGCCGTCGCCGATGAGGCGGGCGCTGTGCAGGAAGTTGTAGATCATGACCGGCTTGAAGACGTTGAGCTCGAAGTGGCCGGTGGCGCCGCCGATGTTGATGGCGACGTCGTTGCCGAGTACCTGTGCGGCGATCATGGTGAGCGCTTCGCACTGGGTGGGGTTGACCTTTCCCGGCATGATGGACGAGCCGGGTTCGTTGTCGGGGATGAATAGCTCGCCGATGCCGCTGCGGGGGCCGCTGGAGAGCATGCGGACGTCGTTGGCGATCTTCATGAGGCTGACGGCGACCGTCTTCAGTGCGCCGTGGGCCTCGACGATGGCGTCGTGCGCGGCAAGCGCCTCGAATTTATTGGCGGCGGTGATAAAGGGAAGACCGGTGAGGCTGGCGATATGTCTGGCGACGTTCTCCGGGTAGCCGGCGGGGGTATTGATGCCGGTGCCGACGGCGGTGCCGCCCAGCGCGAGCTCGGAAAGATGCGCGAGGGTGTTCCTGATCGCCTTCAGGCCGTGATCGAGCTGGCTGACATAGCCGCTGAACTCCTGTCCGACGGTCAGCGGTGTAGCGTCCATAAAATGGGTACGGCCGATCTTTACCACCTTCATAAATTTTTTGCTCTTCTCCGCCAGCGTGTCGCGCAGCGCCTCGATGCCCGGCATAGTCACTTCCATCAGCATCTTGTAAGCCGCGATATGCATGGCCGTGGGGAAGGTATCGTTGGATGACTGGGATTTGTTGACGTCGTCATTGGGATGAAGGAATTTTTCCTTGTCGGTGAGCTTGCCCCCTTTTAGTACGTGTCCGCGAAACGCAATGACCTCGTTGACGTTCATATTGCTTTGGGTGCCGCTGCCTGTCTGCCAGACGACCAGCGGAAAATAGTCGTCCAGCTGACCTTTTAGTATCTCGTCGCAGACTGTTGCGATAAGATCGGCCTTTTCTTTTGGCAATGTCCCGGCCTCCAGGTTGGTCAGCGCCGCCGCCTTTTTGAGATAGGCAAAGGCGCGGATGATCTCTTTTGGCATCCTGTTGATGTCCTGCGCGATACGGAAGTTCTCTACACTGCGTTGAGTCTGAGCGCCATAATATGCGTCGACGGGAACTTTTACTTCTCCCATCGTGTCTTTTTCAATTCTGTATTCCATGTGGTAAAAATATTTGGTCCTTGGACCGTAAAGTTAGTCCACGACGGCGATTAGTCCATCGATTTTCTTGGGGAATGTTTTGACCAGCGGCCAGCGTACAATCGCGAAAATTTGTTTCTTTTGCCGAATAACAAATAACTTATTATGACATTAACCAGGTTTTTTCTTTTTCTTCTGGTCGTCAGCACAGCGCCCGTCGCCCTGCGGGCGCAGGACCAGAGCTACCAGGACAAGTATGTCTGGAAGACGGCCAGCTCAGGCGGATACACCTACCGCTATGTGACCAATGATCCGATGCAGACCCGGGTGTATACCTTGTCCAACGGTCTGACCGTGCTGCTCAGTGCGAATCATAAGGAGCCCCGCGTAGCGGTTCGTATCGCGGTCCGCGCGGGCAGCAACACCGACCCCCGTAACCACACCGGCCTCGCCCACTATCTCGAGCACCTGCTTTTCAAGGGCACCGACAAGTACGGGTCGCTGGACTGGACAAAAGAGAAACCTTACCTGGATCAGATAGACAACCTTTACGAACAGTACAATGCCACAAAGGACCCCGGGCAGCGCAAGCGTATTTATCACCGCATCGACAGCGTCAGCGGTCTCGCTTCCAAATATTCTATCGCCAATGAGTATGATAAGCTGATGACGGATATCGGCTCGCAGGGGACGAATGCGCATACGTCGGTGGAGGAAACGGTCTATGAAGAGGACATCCCCTCCAACGCCATGGACAAATTTCTCCTGGTGCAGGCCGAACGATTCCGCGATCCGATATTCCGTCTTTTCCATACCGAGCTCGAGGCGGTCTATGAGGAGAAGAACAGGACGCTGGACAACGATGCGGCAAAGGTCAACGAGGCGATGCTTTATAGCGTTTTTCCGACCCATAACTACGGACAGCAGACGACCATCGGAACGATCGAGCATTTGAAGAGCCCTTCGCTGAAGGCGATCCGGGAGTATTACCATAAATATTATGTGCCGAATAATATGGCCGTGATCATGGCGGGAGATTTTGATCCCGACCAGCTGATCGCTAAGATCGACCACTCCTTCTCTTATATGCAGTCGCGTCCCGTGACGCTCTACAATCCGGGGCCTGAGAAAGACCTTACGGCTCCCGTAGTGAAAGAGGTATATGGTCCCAGCGCGGAGAACATGCGCTTTGCCTATCGCACTCCCGCGGTGAATACCCGCGACGCCGTGGCACTGGACCTCCTGTCCAGCATCCTGTCCAACGGCAAGGCCGGTCTGCTTGACCTCAACCTGAACAAACAGCAGCGCCTGCAGGGTTCGCAGGCCGGTGTGCAGCAGTTCAAAGACTATGGGGTATTTATCGTACTGGGTATGCCCAAGCAGGGACAGACCCTCGAGCAGGTAAAAGACCTGCTGATGGGGCAGGTCGACAAGCTGAAGAAGGGGGATTTTGACGAGAGCCTGGTCAAGGCGATCGTGGCCAACGGCAAGCTTTCGCTGCTGGAAGGCCTCGAGAAGAACGAAGCGCGCGTAGGGTCTTTGATGGAGAGCTTTATCCAGCACCGCGCGCAGCAGCTGGACAAAGACGTCGCCGAGCTGGACGAACAGGCTTCGATGAGCAAGAAAGAGCTGGTGGCGGTGGCCAACAAATACCTGGGTAATAACTACGTCCTGGTCTACAAGCGCAAGGGTGAAGACAAGAATATCGTGAAGGTCGACAAGCCTGCGATCACGCCGGTCGAGACCAATGCCGGAAAGCAGTCTGCGTTCGTACAGAAGATCGAGGCGATGAGTGTCGCTCCCGTCAGGCCCCAGTGGCTGGACTTCAAGTCGGATATCGTCCATGGGAAGGCCGGCATCGCCGACGTGCTGTATGTCCCCAACAAGGACAACGAGCTGTTTCATCTTTATTATCGCCTGGATATGGGAAGCTGGAACAACAGGCTGCTGCCGCTGGCCGCGCAGTATCTCCAGTACCTGGGTACGGCACAGCATTCCACCGACGAGATCAGCAAGTCCTTCTACAATATCGCGTGTAATTTCAGCGTGAACGCCACCAACGAGATCACGACGGTGTCTATCACCGGTCTCCAGGAGAATTTCGATCGCGCCGTGGCGATGTTCGAAGACGTCCTCCACAACTGCCTGCCCGATACTGCGGCGCTGGCCGGACTAAAGGACAGGCTGATGAAGGCGCGCGCTAACAGCAAGCTCAACAAACAGGCGATCCTGCAGGGCCTGATCAGCTATGCGCGGTATGGGGCGAAGAACCCCTTTAATTCGGGTTTGACCAGCGAAGAGATCAGCAGTCTGAAAGCGGAGGACCTGGTGAAGGTCCTGCATTCTCTGCTGGACTATGCGCATACGATCATCTATTATGGCCCGCTTTCGCAGGATGCCTTTACGACGGATATTGTGAAGCTGCATACGCTGCCGACCGTTTTTGAGCCGTATCCCGGGAAGACCGTCTATCCTTTTGCCGAGCAGACGAAGAACCAGGTGTTATTCGCGAACTATGATATGGTGCAGAGCGAGATCTGCTGGGTCCGCAATGCGGCGCCTTATGACGTGACGAAGGAGCCGATCGTAGATGTGTTCGACAACTACTTCGGCGGCGGGATGGGCTCGATCGTTTTCCAGACCCTGCGCGAGTCAAAGGCGCTGGCTTATTCCACGTTCGCGACCTATGGCACGCCGGCAAAGAAGGAAGACCCCTTCTATATTCTTGCCTATATCGGCTGCCAGGCGGACAAGATGAACGAGGCTATCGGCGGTATGAATGACCTGCTCAACAACCTGCCTGAAAGAGAGCAGAGTTTTGAGCTGGCGAAGACGACCCAGAAGAAGGATATCGAGACAGAGCGGTTTACGCAGGACGGGATCGTGTTTGCGTATCTCGCGGCGAAACAAAAGGGTCTGGACTATGACGACCGGAAGGAAGAGTATGAGGCCCTGGACAAGCTGACGCTGGCAGACGTGAAAGGCTTCCACCGGCAGCAGGTGGCGGACAAGGCGTATACCTACTGTGTGATCGGTTCGGAGAAGAAGATCAAGCAGGATGACCTGAAGAAAGTAGGGGATGTAAGGGTGCTTAGCCTGGAAGAGATATTTGGATATTGATACTGATGGACCCTTCGGGGAAATTTTTGGGGCCGGTGGATAGCCGGCCCTTTTTTTATCGGGTATGTTCACACGATTTGGGGTCTTTGGGTAATATCCGGAAATTCTTCACACTGTTATAGCGCCGCGGCGGATTAATGAATTTTAGCCCTAACTTTGACGGGCTAAACAGAACACCTATGCGCAAGACCTTTTCCGTCCTCTTCGCAGCGGCTTTGCTGCTGCAGTCTCCCCTATTCTCCCTGGCACAGAATGCGATCGACAAGGCAAGCGACAACGTCGACAAGGCGAGCAACACGATCGACAAGGTCGGCAGCCTGTTTAAGAAGAAGAAAAAGAATAAACCCGATACGGTCGCTGCGAAATCTGCGGCTGAGCCGGTGGGCGGCACCAACATCACGATCAATTCCGTCTACGATTTTACGCCCGGCAGCACGGTGCTTTTCACGGACCAGTTCGACTCCACGGTGGGCGGTAATTTTCCGGCCAAATGGATCACTGACGCCAGCGGCCAGGTGGTCACGCTGCAGCAGTATCCCGGCAAGTGGTTCTCCCTGACCAATAACGGTATGTATATTCCCAAGCTGAAAGGCGGGCTTTCGAAGGATTTTACGGTGGAGTTCGACCTGATAATCGCCAACGTCAATAACAGTCATACTTTATTCATCGACTTCGAGGACGCGCTGAACGGCAACTTCGACCGTTATCCGAACAATCCTTTCCTCCAGATGCGTGTTTATGAGCGCGGGTCGGCTTATGTCGAGTGCAAGGGTAAGAACCTCGACACGCATGTCAACAGCAGCGCCTATAATGAAGGTGGCAAGATCAATCATTTCGCCTTGCGCAAGCAGGGGGAGCGGCTACTGGTGTATATCAACCAGGAGAAGACCTTTGACATCAATCATGCTTTTGAGGGGCAGAGGACGTACAGCACGTTCAAATTAGGGGCTGATTTCTTTGATCCGACGCATTTTTTGGTTTCAAATGTCAGGATAGCGGCGCTTTAGGCCGGATTTTCCTATAATTTTTGTGATTTTTGGGCTGTTCGTGCGAATAATGATACGATGAGCAGCCCAAACGACAAACAGACGGCTTTTCTGCAGCTGATCAGGGACAACAAGGGGATCTTGTACAAGATCTGTCATTCTTATTGCCGCAACAGGGATGACCATGAGGACCTGATGCAGGAGATGATCTATCAGCTGTGGCGTTCGGGTGAAAAGTTTGATGCGCGCTATAAACTTTCAACCTGGATGTATCGTATTGCCCTGAACGTCGCCATTTCGTATTACCGCAAACAGACAAGGACGGGGTCCCGTGTTGAGCTGGGATTCCAGGTGATGGAGCTCGAGGATCCAGGCAGCAGGCCGGCGGAAGAGCTGGAGCAAAAGATCGATCTGCTGCAGCAATTCATTGCCGGTCTGGGCGAGCTGGACAAGGCCCTTATGATCCTCTATCTCGAGGAGCGGCCTTACCGCGAGATCGCCGATATCCTGGGTATCACCGAGACCAATGTGGCGACGAAGCTGAGCCGGATCAAGGGGCGGCTGAGGCAACAATTTGAACAATCCAAAAACTTATTTTTATGAACAGGGGTAATTCTTCCGGCGGAGGACAGGTGTCGGGCGCCGATGAGTGGCAGCAATTGTGGAAGGAATATGATGAGAAATTGCAGCGTTCGCTGCGTCTGAACCAGCGGCTGCTGGAGGCCGTGGGTCACCGGAAGGTGCGGGTATCGTTTGGTTGGCAGATCGCCTTCAAGCTGATGGTCGTTGGCCTGGGTATCGGCTGCAACGTCGTTCTCGGATCGCTGTTATGGCATTTTCACGACAACCCGGTCTTTGTGGTCGCGGCGGCGTTGGTCATCGGCTTTATGTCCTTTACGATCGCGGGGTACTTTATGCAGTTCTTGCTGATGGTAAATATCAATATGAGCAAGAATATTCTCGATACGCAGAAGCAGCTGGCGGGGCTGGAGGCGATCATCGTTCGCACGTTGCGGGTGTCCTTTCTCCAGGCGCCGGTCTGGCCTTTTCTCTTTGTGCCGCGGGTGTTGCCGGCTGGTGTTGCCGGCCGGTACTGGCTGGTGGAGGCCGTGGTGACTATCTTGCTGGCCGCGGCGGCGATATGGTTGTACCGGCGGATAACGGTGGGGAATGCCGCGGGCGGGTGGGTAAAGAAGATGGTAGACAATGAGGGGGGCAGGTCGATCGCCCGTGCGCGGGCCTTTATCCGGGAGGTGGAGGATTACCGCAGGGAGGGGTAGGCGGCTCCCGTCTTTGGGCGATTGCCGCCTTTGGGGACTGCGGTCCTATTGACCGGTGAATTTGGGTTTTCGTTTTGCGAGGAAGGCTGCCGCGCCTTCTTTCATGTCCTCGGTGGCGAAGCATTCGCCGAAGGCTTGCTGTTCGCGGGTGAAGCCGTTGCCGGGCTGGCGGCCGCCGTCTGCGTCGCCGCCGAAGGGTTCGGGTTCCCAGTTGCCGTCGTTGCTGAGGCCGTTGCGGGCGCCTGTGCCGTCACCGGCGGCGATATTGACGCATTCGATGATGCGGGCGACGGCGATGGGGGCTTTTTCGTTGATGATGGACAGGAGCTCGCGGGTCTTGGTGAGCAGTTCGTTGGGTTCTTCTACGATATAGTTGACGAGGCCCATGACGTGGGCTTCGGTGGCCTCGACCATGCGGGCGCTGAGCATGATCTCGAGGGCGCGGCCGCGGCCGACCAGCTGGGTGAGGCGTTGGGTACCGCCGTAGCCGGGGATGAGGCCGAGATTGACTTCGGGCTGGCCGAATTTGGCGTCCTGGCTGCAGAGGCGGAAATGGCAGGCCATGGCGAGTTCGCAGCCGCCGCCGAGTGCGAAGCCGTGGATGGCGGCGGCGATGGGTTTGGGGCTGGAGGCGATGCGCATGAAGATGCCGTGGCCTTTGGCGGAGAGGGCCTGGCCTTCTTCTTTTGTCAGGCCCTGGAATTCGGAGATGTCGGCGCCTGCGACGAAGGCCCGCTGGCCTGCGCCGGTGATGATGGCGCTGCGGATGTCCTTGTTGGAATAGATCTCGTCGACGGCGAGGCTGAGCTCGTCCATGACGGTCCTGTTGATAGCGTTGAGCTTATCGGGGCGGTTGATGGTGATCGTGAATATATTGTCGCTGAGGTCTGTGAGTAAGGTTTTGTACATGGTATAGGTATTTTGAGTGTGTTAAAGATCTAAGTGGCGCGGTCAGCGCGGATTAAAAATCCCGATTAGTGGCTACCCACTGGCGGATATAACTTGCGATATCCGTAGTAGGGGTGCCGGGGGGGAAGAGTTCGCCCACGCCCAGCTCCTGGAGCTGCCGGCGGTCTTCGTCGGGGATGATGCCGCCGCCGGTGAGGAGGACGTCGTCCATCTTCTTTTCCTTCATGAGCTGGATGATGCGGGGGAATACGGTCATGTGGGCCCCGCTGAGGATACTGATGCCGATGGCGTCTACGTCTTCCTGTAACGCTGCGCCGACGACCATTTCCGGTGTCTGGCGGAGGCCGGTGTAGATGACTTCCATGCCCGAGTCGCGGAGGGCGGTGGCGATGACCCTGGCGCCGCGGTCGTGGCCGTCGAGGCCGACTTTGGCTACGAGTACCCGGATGGGGCGGCCGGGCGTGCTGCCCGCTGCGTTATCGATGTGCATGCAATCAGTTTGAGGTTCAAAAATACGAAATAGTTTGCCGCCCTTTATGAAAGTAGTCGGAGGGCGTGTTCGATGCGGCGCTGGGTCTCTTCTCTTCCGAGCATGACGGCGATGTCGAAGACGTGGGGACCGAATTTCGCGCCGACCAGCATGACGCGGAGGGGCATGAGCAGGTCGCCGGGTTTGATGGAGGCGGCGGCGGCCATCTCCTTAAAATTCGTTTCCAGCGCGTGGGGTTGCCAGTCATTGGCGAGTTGCAGCTGACGGATGAGTTCGACGAAGAACTGTTGTTTGGCGGCGTTCCATTTGGGCTTGACGGCGTCGACGTCGATAGTCGCGGGCGCCCGATAGAAGAAGCCGGCCTGTTGGACGAAATCGGGGAGCAGAGTGCAGCGTTCTTTGACGAGATCGAGGATCTGTTCGAACCGGCTGGGGGTCGGGGGGACGAGGCTGAGGTCGGGGGGGATGACGTCCAGGCCGGGGATGCCGGTGGGATCGATCGCCGAGGAGACGACGAGGACGGGTTCTGTGCCGGGGTCGTCGTCGGTGCGGACCAGGTCTGAGGGGGGGATGGTGATGCCCGCCTTTTCGAAGAGCGGGAGCACTTTGTCGCTGTATGCGGTTGCCGATAGTCGTTTGATCCACTCGTTGTTGAACCATTTGGCCTTTTCGAAGTCGAATTTCGCCCCTCCTTTGTGGACGCGGTCCAACGAGAAGCGGCGGATGAGTTCGTCGAGGTCGAAGATCTCCCGGGGGGTGCCGTCGTTCCAGCCCAGCATGGCGAGGAGGTTGACGAAGGCCTGGGGGAGGAAACCGGTCTCGCGGAAACCGGTCGCGGGTTCGCCGGTGCGGGGGTCGGTCCAGTCCATGGCGAAAACGGGAAAGCCGAGGCGGTCACCGTCGCGTTTGCTCAGTTTGCCGTTGCCGTCGGGTTTGAGGATCAGCGGCAGGTGTGCCCAGTGGGGCATCTTATTCTCGCCGAAGAGGTAGCGCCACAGGAGGATATGGACGGGGGCGCTGGGCAGCCATTCTTCCCCCCGGAAGGCGTGGGATATTTCCATCAGGTGGTCGTCGACGACGACGGCGAGGTGGTAGGTGGGCATGCCGTCGGCCTTCAGCAGGACCTTGTCGTCGACGCCGTCGGTGCTGAAGGTGACCTCGCCGCGGATCATGTCTGTGAACTGGATGGTCTGGCCGGGGTCTATCTTTATGCGAATGACATAGGGGGTGCCGGCTGCCAGCAGGCTTTTTGTCTCGTCCTGGTCGAGGTGCAGGGAGTTGCGCATCCGGTGGCGGAGCGTATGGTTGTATTGGGGAGAGGGGTTCTCGGGTGTTTTGAATTTTTCGCGCATGGTCTCGAGCTCTTCGGGGGTGTCGAAGGCGTAGTAGGCGTGGCCGGCGTCGACCAGCTGCTGTGCGTATCTGGCGTAGATCCCGAGTGCTTTCCGTTCGCTCTGGCGGTAGGGGCCGTATTTGCCTTCTTTGTGGGGGCCTTCGTCGGGTTCGAGGCCGGCCCATTTGAGGGATTCGAGGATGTATTCTTCGGCGCCGGGCACGTAGCGTGCCTGGTCGGTGTCTTCGATGCGCAGGACGAAATCGCCGCCGTGGTGGCGCGCGAACAGGTAGTTATAGAGGACTGTGCGGACGCCGCCGAGGTGGAGGCCGCCGGTGGGGCTGGGCGCGAATCGGACTCTTACTTTCATCCCGCAAAGGTAAGATTTCCACGCATACACTAATCCAC
>JAFDYE010000794.1 GCA_018267585.1 Bacteroidota bacterium | reverse complement strand
GGAGGTATTCGAGAAAGTTTTTTAGCTTTTTGCCGGTGGCCCTGGCTGCTGCGCTGTCGATCGAGGCGCCGGTTGCGGTGTTGAGGAGGTAGTCGATGGTTTCCGGGCTGGCAGCGGCGCCGAGCCATGCGGACCATTCCTTTGTGTTGGAACTGTTGAACCGGGTGATATGGCTCTCGTCGTGTCCGATGCCGTAGTAGAATTGCCAGGAATAGAAGAAGGGGCTGTAGACGGTGTCGACGAATACCTGCGGGGTAAAGTTGGATGTCCCGTACTCTTCTCCGTAGTCACCTGCGCAGGCCAGGGCTACCGCGGTGATGATAACGCTAGTCAGTATGAGCCAGTAGCTCTTTAAAAAGGTCTTTGTCATATAATAGGATGTTTTGACGGTCAAGGTCAAAGAAAAGAACGTTTCGGATATGGTGGTTCGTGTGCCGGTTGACGTCTTCCACGATCTCCCGCAGGTCGTCGGCCGAGACGGATTCGATCTTTATATTATCGCCTTGCTTGAAGTAGTAGCCGCCTTTGAAGCAGCCGTCTTTTGCGCTGTACCAGCCCCGGGACAGACGGGTAAAGCAGGTGTCGCCGTCGAAGAGGGCGGCGTTCATCTTGTCGAGGAGCTGAACGACCTTTCCGTCGCGCACCAGCAGTCCCCAGGAGAAGACAGGGAGGGCCAGGTCGAGGGGCAGCGGATAGCTGCGGAGAGACGGCGTATACCGGTGGGCGATGGATTTCTCGTAGATGGACGAGCCTCCGCCGGCGTCGATATTCCCCATGTTGTAATACATCAGGACGCCGTGGTCAACGGGGGGGATGCCTGTCTGGTCGGGGTATTTGACCTGGTGGAGCCGGATGGTGCAGGAGACGGGTTTGTGCGACAGTTCGCGGTAGGTTCGGAGGCAGCTGAAATAGCTGTTCTTTGTCCGCTGGGTCCAGTCGCAGTCGAACTGTACCTCTTCCGGACGAATGTTATGGGATTCGCTGATCCGTTGGACCAGGTTTTTTAATTTGGTTGTGAATGCGGGGATGGAGGCTGCCGGCAGTCTTTCAAAGACCCTGTTGCGGAAGAAGACGACGGGGATGATCGTGTAGCCGGTTGGCTCGGTCATGAACCGGATGGGAGATACGGGGTTGGCGGCGGAGTCTTCCGGTGGCCAGTCGACGTCGAAATAGCGGACGTAGAGGGTATGGACGTTGTTGTCTCCGAGGGTAGCGGTTTCCAGACTGTCGAGGGTGAACAGGGTACGCCAGTAATAGAAGCTCATGGTCTTTGGCCGCTGGTGGCAGGCGGAGAAGAGAAGGGTGGTGCAGAATAATATCGTTCGTAAATGAGTCATGTGCTATTCGATGATAAAGATAGTACCAACCGCCGTTGGCCGGGGACCGGACTTTCCCGCAGGGAGATAAAAGGCCTGTATGGTCATGAGAATGAAAATTGCTGTAAATTTACGGGAACGATCAGCTTATATGGCGCATTATTATTCTCAGGGAAAGATACCACACAAACGTCACACACAGTACCGCAGTGCCGAAGGAAATCTTTATTCCGAGCAGTTGTTCTCGACGGAAGGTTTCTCTAACGACTATAGCCTGCTCTACCATATCCATCCGCCGACGGAGATCATTGCTACGGATGAGCCCTACGACGTACAACCCCGGATAGCCGAAGAGAAGATGTTGAAGCACCGGAGCTTTGATGGCTTTAAGATAAAGCCGGAAGCCGACTATTTGAAGAGCCGGAAGGCGGTGCTGGTCAATAACGACTGCCATGTCGTACTGGCGGCGCCGCAGGAAAGCATGAAGGCCTATTTCTATAAGAATGCCGACGCCGACGAGATGCTTTTTATCCATAAGGGGAGCGGGGTATTGAAGACACAGTATGGGGAGC
>JAFDYE010000793.1 GCA_018267585.1 Bacteroidota bacterium | reverse complement strand
TGGACAACCAGAACGGTGAAGGGAATACGATCCGGCTCATAAATGACGGAAAGCCGCACGTCGTCGAAATGCATATCGGAATTGGAAAAAAACATATCAATCATACGATTCATGACAAGCTCAATCATTTATAAATTTCGTGTCAGCGGCATGCACGATAGCGAGGCTGTTGCCTCGGTCCGGGATAATCTATCCACGATCGCCGGTGTAGGCGCTATCAGTGTCAACCTGCGGAAGATGCAGGTGGAAGTCATCGCGCACCTGCCCATCGATGCTGCAGTATGGAGGAAGGCGTTGGCAGGCACCGACTTTACCATGTCCGAACTTACAACCAGCATAAAGCGGCCTCCGCCTGATATACGCGATGACAGTGCCGGGGAATATTGAGCGTAAATGTCATTAGATAAAGCGTTTGGTTCCCGGAGCGCTGGTACCGTACTTTTTCAAAAATTCCTTTTTTGAGTCTTTGTACCAGGAAACCATCCTAAGTTGACGCAGTGTATAGATGTACACCCAGGCGAGGTCGAGTTGGCCCCGAAGGAATCCGGCGCGTGCGCTTCCGGGAAAGAGGTGATGGTTATTATGCCATTCACCAGCCAGCAATCCAGGCCGCGACTGGTTTATAGAGAGGTTGCTTCGGTCAAAATCGATGCCTTCGCGGTGCTTTTTCTCCCCGCCGCCGTGGCCGGTGTAATTAAAGGCCCTGACGAACGTGAACCAGAGGAAGGCCGCGGAGAAGATTGCACAGACAAGTGCCGGTCCCCCTATTAGAAACAATACGGCAATCCAGAAAGCCCAATTCATCAGCCAAACAGTGATAGTGTACGCTGGTGAAGAGAGCGAACCCCATTTCCGATACTGTTTGTAAGAATTCAATTTAACTCCGGTGTGCTCCATAAAGCGCGTGGCCTTTTTGAAAGCGGCCTCATCGAGGAAAGGAGAGACTCTCTGATGGTTGTATTCCGCCAGCATACAATACCAAAATCCTCCCTGCGCGTTATAAGGGTCTCCCGGTTCATCCGATTTGCAATGATGAACATGATGCGATACCACATAAATTTCCTCGGGGAGGGTTTTGATGACCAGGTTTTGCGTAATGATACGCCATATCGGATGGCTAAAGCCATAGGATTTATGCGTGCAATACCGGTGAAACCAGATGGTCCCATGTGTGCCCATAACGGCCATGCTGTAAATAACGACGGCCGCCAGCAAATACCAGGAAAAGTACTTGAAGAAAAACAAGAAAAAGAAAGGGAGCATTCCTATCAACATCAGAAAGCTTACGAACGAAATCCAGTTCTTACGCGACCTGAAAATATTGATACGGGAAAGCGCTTCCAACCAGAGTTGCTTTGAAGAGGGAACGATAAGGTTGTCGGCTTGATCTTTCCAGCCGTAAGAAGGAGCATGAAGGAGGTTTTCAATAAAAGAGCCAGTGGTCATACTATATCATTTAGAATATTGGAAAAATAGCAAAGCATCGACTTTAGACATGGGCGATGCCGAGCAGGTGAGCCGTTGTTTTTTGTGAGTTTGAAGTGACAGGGTGAAGATAAACTATAAGCCCCGAAAGAATAGCCAATGGTTTGGTAAAAACGACAGGCTATAATAAAAAAGCTCCGGCGAACCAGAGCTTTCAATTCAATTTAAACAAATATCAATATCTGTTCTTGTTGTAGCTATTGGCGTTGTTAAAATTGCGGCCGCTATCATTGCGAGCCGGCCGATCCTCCTTAGGCCTCGCTTCATTGACCTTGATGGTTCTGTTCTCGACGGTTGTACCGTCCAATTCAGCGATCGCCTTTTTCGAAGCAGCTTCATCGGGCATTTCAACAAAACCGAATCCGCGGGATTGGTTTGTAATTTTATCCATGATGACTTTCGCGGAAGTCACTTCGCCAAAAGGAGCAAAAAATTCCCTTAAGTCTTCATCCTGTACGTTGAAGCTCAAATTAGATACATAAATGTTCATACTAAACAATTAAAAAGTAAAAGATGTGAGAAAAGCAAACAATGTAGAGGAAAAGAAATCCAGTTGGTGAGGCGGGATAAATTAACAAATACGAATGCAGAACTCAAATTAACACAGTGAAGTTACGGCTTCTGTCCCGCTTGACCAAATAAATTATCCCGTTGCGAAGAACGGGATAACTAAAATGAATCGATGGCGCGCTCAGTTCAGCAGGTTGTCGAGCGGTATGGCTTCCAAATAAGGGCTCAAAAAGTCGATGTTGTCAAACATCCGGTACTCTTCGATGGCCTTATTCGCGGGATTGCAATACGCTTCTACGTAATAACTCCCTAGCTGGAACAAAAACACCATGGATTCGAAGCTGCTTCTCTTGGCGAGAAGAACACCCCTGTGTAGAACAGTCGATTTTTTTTCTTGCTCATTCAATAAAACAAACTCAGAAAGTCTCATAGTTAACATTTTAAAAAGTGAACGTTTTAAACTATTTACTAAAAACCTAATGCTGAAAAAGTAATCGTCGCCGCTAGAAAGTGGTGATGGGTGTAATGTAGCCCTATTAAATGATTAGCGTTGTTTTATTTTGATGTCCGTACCTTTGTACCGTCAAGACTTGTCATTTCTGCATAGGTTTCCCGGAAGGTCCATGGTGCATTTGCCGCATTCCAGCGAGGCGAAGAGAATCAAGTGCCGGAATGATCCTGCCTACAACTAATATTTGCGGGTGTCCCCATTAATTGTTACATTACATAAGTCTCCGGCTCCTTATTGTCTGATCTGCCAGTTCACCTGTCGTCAGCTCGCACATATAAGTTACCTTCATTAAAATTTTGTATTATGCAGATCTATATCGGCAATTTAAGCGAAATGACGACGGCGCACCAACTTGCTTGTTTGTTCTTGCCTTTCGGTGCCGTTCAACTTTCACATATCGAGCGCGATGTGAAGACCGGACGGTCCCTTCGCCGTGGATTTGTTGAAATGGACATGCTGCACGCAAAAAGTGCGATCAAAAAATTGAATCATATTCTTTTCATGAATGCTTACGTTGAGGTAGGGGCAGTTTAGACAGCGTTTTTTAAGAGTACCCGAATTGAGGGACCTATACAAAGGTCTGCGCTCAAAAGTCGCGGCATCCTTGCCGGCTGAACAGGACGTTGCTGTCATGGAATAGGGAGTCATTTGACGAACATCACCAATTGGATTGATAGCAATCACTTTCCGGAGCAAATACCATTTGTAATTTCAGCGCAAATATTTTGTATGGCGGTTTTGATCTTCTTTACTGCGCATTGGTATTTGTCGTTGTTCTCCCAAACCTTTTTTTACCACCGTTATGCGTCTCATGCTGCTTTTACCATGAGTAAGTCAGCGGAACACTTCTTTTATATTTTCTCATACATCGTACAGGGGGCCTCTTACATGAGTCCTCACGCATATGCCATTATGCACAGGATGCATCATGCTTATACGGATACGGAAAAAGATCCCCATTCGCCGAAGTTTTCAAAGAACGTTTTTGCGATGATGAAGCGCACTAACAATATCTATATGGGCATCTATGACGGTACGCTACAAGTTGAAGAGAAATTCAAGAAGAACGTTCCCAGTTGGCCGGCATTTGATAAATGGGCGCTGACCTGGACATCGTCCATTGGGTGGAGTCTGTTATACGGGGGGTATTATGTCATTTTTGCAACAGCCTGGTGGATGTATTTGTTGATTCCAATTCATATATTGATGGGTCCCGTTCATGGAACGATCATCAACTGGTTTGCGCATAAATACGGGTACACTAACTTTAAAATGAACAATACATCGAAGAACCTATTTCCGCTGGATATTTTCATGTTAGGGGAGTCGTATCACAACAACCATCATAAATACCCGGCCAGGATCAATTTTGGAGGCGTAAGGTGGCACGAAATTGATCCGGTATACCCGGTCATTCTCTTGCTGGACCTGATGCATGTTATACAAGTGAAAGAAACATCACGACGACGTGTCGACCTGGAGTTTTGAACACAAAAACGCCTCATAGTACATTGGTTAATAATGAACTATGAGGCTCAGCGGAGAGGGAAGGAGTTGAACCTGGTCCTTCTCCGGATTTATTTTCAATGATTTAGCTCGTTTGTTGCTTATGAGGCACCGAATTCTCCACCGCTCGATTTGGTTGACTTTGACGATATAAATATAGGGAGAATTCAGAATGTCCGGTATGCGATTACCCAAAAAATCAAATAAGAGGTTTCGAAAAGAATACGTATATTTGTACGTAAATTCATACGTGTATGACAACAAAGCTAACCCTGACGCTGGACGACAAAGTCATAGAGGGCGCGAAACGATATGCGAGAGCAAAAGGACGGAGTGTATCAGAACTGGTCGAAAGTTATTTCAAATCCCTCACGGAGCCTAACAGGGAGGCTTCGGGTGAGTTCTCTCCAACCGTGAAGTCGTTGATGGGCTCATTTAAAGCACCAGCCAACTTTGACTACAAGAAAATTTTAAAGGAAGAAAAAAGACGAAAATTTGAATAAGGCATTCATTGACACCGACGTTATCCTGGACTTTTTGATTGCCCGGGAGCCCTTTGCGGTCGACGCCGCTCGAATATTTTCTCTGTCTGAGAATAAGCAAATATCCATTTGCACGTCTGGTTTGGTCTTTTCGAATTCCTATTATGTCTTAAGGAAACTAGGAACGCACAAAAAAGTGATCGAAAAACTAACCCAACTAACAAGGCTAATTGATGTTATCGGGCTTTCCAAAACGGCGGTTATGCAGGCCTTGGGTTCGGATTTTTCCGATTTTGAGGATGCGCTGCAGCACTATGCAGCGTTGGCCGAAGGCGTGAAGGTAATTGTCACTAGAAATACGAAAGATTATAAGCATAGCCAGTTGGCGGTATTGACTCCGGATCAGTATTTGAAAGCCAGGAGTTAGGTGTTGATTTGCCTGGAAAATTCATAATAACATTAATCAATTCTTGCCGACCAACTCGTGAATCAATTTTCCAGTGTCAGACTTAGAATAGTTATTCTGATTTCCTTGTCGGCAATTTCGGGATGTACTTCAACAGAACCTATTCAGGCAAAAGTATTTCAGGACAGAAATAGTCCCGAGCACGTTTTTAGGTTAAAGTATGGCGTCCTGAAAGATTCGATATTGTCTATGTTTTCCATCAAAAGTCAATTGGATAACAAGATACTGAAAGCAGTATTTTATGAGGTAATTCCAAATGGCGGAACTATGCCACTCATATTTCAGCCGGAAACAAGCAAGGATACTCTTTTTAGCAGAGAATATTTCTTAAAGGCGGGTAAATCAAATGACATATTCTTGCATGATTTCCGAGAGCCGTGGACTTCGAAATTTTATTACTCTAAAGATCATCCGTTGGAATATACTGCAGATTTTATCGTTAAACTTTCCGAGATTGATGATTCCTCTACTAAGCTCTCAGTCATTGCCTACAATCCAGAAGTCATCAATGGAATTTCAAGCTATGGTCCCCATGGTGCAGTTGCCAGGTATACCCCTGTAGAAGCGACGACGATCGAGGAATATACTTTTTTGGAATTTATTGCAAGCAAATTAGGAGATTCGACATTATTGCCAATAAAACTTCCCAAAAACTGAGAAGCCAAATTGTCTCTATCTAATTCAAAGACAATAAGGCCCAGAAGAGTTGTGATCTTCCGGGCCCAAATGAGTTCAAATCGAACCAAATTTAAGCGGAGAGGGAGGGAATTGAACTCTCCCTTACTCCCGATTTATTTTCAATATGTTGGTTCGCTTGATTTTGGCGGGGCACCGAATTTTCCACCTAGCAATTTGGCAATGAACTAATTCAAAATTAGGCAATTAAACTCAACTTGAAAACTAGATTTCGGTGTTTTACTTCTCAATCAAAGATGGGCCTTCTATTTCGTTGAAATGGCTGGCTCTGAATGACATGCCTTCCGGACGAAATTTGGGACATACGCCGGATAGGAAGTGACCCGTAGGTGGAATTAGCCCTTTAGGTCCCAAATTATGTTTCCCTCTTTATCCGGATATCTTCGTATTCTAAAGGGCAAGAAACTGACTGAACCTCCATTTTCAGGATTGTGTGTTATACCATAATGGTCGGCCTGCAAAAACTTGAGCTTCTTTTTAACCGCTTCAGGTACTAGAACAATATTTTTATTCTCATAACTATTTGCTACACTTGGATAAAGTATTCCATCAATATTCTCTTGCAATAAGAAACCGGCTATCTGATTAAAAACCCTATCGGCATAGTAGTTGGTTAAGAAGTAGTCATTTTCCGACTCTATATTAAAATTGGCAAAGGCATCTGCGAAATATGTCAGTATCTCAAATGCCAAATCGTCCCCCAATTGTTCCCTCAATTTAAAATTGGCGTCTTTAATAGCTTCTTCAGTAATCATCCTGGATTGGTATTTTATCTGACTATAAAATTCAGCATAATATTTTTCTGAATAAGGTATTTGTACAAGGTTTAATGGTGCATCAATTTTCCAAACACCCACGTTTACGTGAATCATATGTCCTGCTCTAAATTCATCTCTTTTGAAAACGCATTCAAAGCACGCGGTCCCCGGCTCAAACGCGCCATAAAAGTTTGCCTCGCCAGGTTTGTTTACTCTGCCATAATTGACAATTTCTGTCCATTGATCTTCCGGTCGATATGAAAAGTCCGAAACTTTTGAATATGGGACACTTTCATTATTTTCGACGGGTCGAGCCCTGTAAATTACATTCCAACCGCTCCATTCATGCTGTCTAAAATAGAATAGTGATTGTCGCAATGCACGATGGGGATTGGTAGACTAGCGAAATATTTGTTGCACAGATCTGTAGTTTCTCCGTATGACAAATTTGCCAATTGCGCGGCGCCGGCGCCCATAAATTCTCTTATCTGATCTTGCGTTTCCATACAAATTAGTTGACGCTCAAGTATGTAATGTTTCGATGCCCGTTGCCTAAACTATAAAAACGCAATCAATTGCTGCACAATCAACTGCGTTTACATCTAGCTTGGCGAGAGGGAAAGGGCTTTAGTCCTCTTCAGAGGGTGAATATTGTAATCCCAATTCAGGCCCACACTATAACGCATCCAGGTAGCATTCAAAAAAAACTCTGTCAGGGTTGATAT
>JAFDYE010000792.1 GCA_018267585.1 Bacteroidota bacterium | reverse complement strand
CCTGAACCCGACAACGCTGTATTCAGTTGACCCTGCCGACCAGTTCCTCGCGGCGGCAGCGGGTTGCCAGGATGACTTCGAGTATTTTTATGACGTATACCGTCTGGAGAATAACTGGATGCAGTATACCACCGGTGCCGCCGGCAATACCCCGGGCTTCGCCAGGGTGGGCGGCAATTTTAACGAGCGCTATGGCAAGATCTTTTATGGCAGGGTAGGGACTTATCTGTCCGACATACCCCACCTTGTTGCGCAGATGAAAGCGGGCGACCAGGCCAAGTATGCGTATCAGCTGAATATCGCCGCTATTTTTAAAGCCTACTACGCATTTTATGTATCGGATATCAACGGCGACATTCCTTATTCCCAGGCCTTCCAGGCCCGCTATGGAGGAACGCTTACTCCCGTTTATGACCGCCAGCAGTCGCTCTTCGATACGCTCGATGCACAGATAAAGGCGGCCGTCAAAGTATTGGAGACGCCCCAGACCGCAACACAAACTGCTATCGGCGCCAAAGACCCTTTCTTCCCTTCGCCAACCCTGACCGCCGCGCAGGAAGCCACGCAATGGTCCAGGATCGGTAATGCCGTCCGCCTGAAAATGGCGATGCGCCTGATGAAGCGCAACCCGACGAAGATGAAGGCGATCGTGACGGAAGTCCTGGCTGATGCCTCGAACCAGATGTCTTCGATCGACGACAGCTGGGTGCTGTATGCTGGTCCCGCTTTTGCCAACGGCGCCGGCAACTATAACCCAGTCGGATTCTGCGCGGGCAAACCGGTCATCGATTTCATGAACCTGACGGGCGATCCCCGGTTGCCGATGTTCTATCGTCCTGCGCTCTACACCAATACTTTTGTCGGTGCACCGACCAGCCCCGACGACGTTGCCGCCAACACCAACAATTTCCTGCATTCCGATAGCGCTTACTCGCAGCTGCAGCACAGGCTGTTTGCGCCGAACTATGACGAAGGCAACGGCGCGGGCACCGGCATTGCCTTCTTCCCGCTGATGACCTATGCTGAGTACTGCTTTATCCGCGCCGAACTGGGATTCAGAGGGATCACTGGTGATGACGCTGCGGCATGGTACAACAATGGGGTAACGGCCTCCATTACCTTCTATGATAAGCGCGCACAGGCGGCCGGCATCGAAGGCTATACCAAGATCGGCGCCAACGATATCTCGATCTACCTGGCAAAGCCCGGCGTCCTTTACAACCCTGCCAAAGGGCTTGACCAGATTGTGTGCCAGGCTTATCTCGACTTCTTCCGCCAGCCCAGCGAGGCTTGGGCCTGGTGGAAAAGGACGGGTTATCCAAATACGTCATCTACGATCATGTGGGAGCAGCCCACGGCCAGCGGCACGCCGATTTCGTTACCCAGGCGTGCGGCTATTACCGTTCTGTCTACAACAGACCGCAACTACGCCAACCAGCAGGCCGCCTTCAAGAACATGACCTCCGACGGCAGCTGGGGCACCGGCCCCAACGACTTCAGTGGTCGCGTTTGGTGGGACATGCCTTAATCTCTAATAAAATATCTCGGACTCCGGGCTGTTATCAGCCCGGAGTTTTTTAATTTTAAGAACAAGAAAACCGGACACATGAAGAAATTCCTATTGTCGATG
>JAFDYE010000791.1 GCA_018267585.1 Bacteroidota bacterium | reverse complement strand
TCAGCGGGGTGTGGCCACTAACGGGAGCGGTGAGTTTGAGCTCGCTGGTGTTCCCGGCGGGCAGTATACGCTGGAGGTAACCGCTGTGGGGTATCAGCCTCACAGGCAGTTCTATCTGGCGGGGTTGTTGGCTGCTGCGATCGAAATATCGTTAAAGATCGAGGTGAGCAATATGAATGAAAGTGTCGTTATCGCTTCACGGCGGGTGTATGCCGCGCAGCGGTGTGAAGAGCATAAGCTTTTTTGGTGACGGGAAGGCGGTCGTTGTGTATCCGAATGAGTCGTGGTGGTCGGACAGGATATATGGGGGGTGTGGTGGGGAGGTGGTCTATCGGGAGGATGGGGCCAGGTTTTATAAAGCGCGGGTATGGTAGGTCAGGGGAGGAAGCTGATATGTGTCATGACGTGATCGACGATCTTGTCGCAGCGGGTGAGGTGGAAGGGGTAGATGGAGTCTTTCATCTGGTTGTTGAGGGTTTGGCGCAGCATTGCCTTTGCCCTGTTGAGGCGGACCTTTACGTTGGTGGTCTGGATGCCTGCTACGTCGGCGGTCTCCTGGACCGAGAGGTCTTCGATCTCGCGCAGGACAAAGACGAGACGGTATTTTTCCGGGAGCTGGGTGATCGCATTTTGAAGGGCCTCGTGCAGCTGTTTGCTGGCAATGACGTTTTCCGGCGTTCTCATATTGATAAAATTTTGGCTGTCTCCTGGAATATTGACGGACCGCATACGATCGCGTCTGGCCTTGTAGCATTGATTGAGCATGATCCTGGTCAGCCAGGTGCCGAACCTCGAGCGATATTCGAAGCGGGAGAGGTGCTCGTAGGCGTTGATGTAGGCGGTCTGCATGGCCTCTTCGACCTCTATATCGTTATTCAGGATCGACATGCCGATCCGGTAAAGCCGTTGGTTGTAGCGACGGATGATGATCTCGAAGAGGTGTTTGTCTCCGGTGACGATCTTTTTGACGAGCTCCTCGTCGGGAGGCTGGTTCGATATGGCGTTCAGCTGACCTATCATATCATTTGGATAAATAAGTGAGCAAAAGGTTACGGGCCGGGGGAGGAATTTTTTGTAACCATTTGGAGGGTTCGTGCTCCAATCTTACAAACAAAATTACTTTTTTATGGCAACTGTAAAACAACTTCAGGGTACTTTAAGGCTCATCTATGGTATTGTGCCGATAGTGGCCGGGTTGGACAAGTTCACCAATCTATTGACGCAATGGGTTGATTATTTGGGTAATAACAAAAGCATGCTTCCGCTGGACCCCCTGGTATTCATGAAAATCGTGGGGATTATCGAGATCATAGCGGGTATTGTTGTCCTGGTGCGTCCGCTGACCGGCGCCTATATTGTGATGGTCTGGCTGATCTGTATTGCGTTGCAGCTGATCATTGGCGGGCATTATTTTGATGTGGCCGTGCGGGATCTGGTAATGGCGATCGGGGCTTATACGCTGGCGCAGCTGACGAAGATGGAGGTGGTTAAATGATTTTTGTTATTTTACGCCTTCGATGGAAGGAGAAAATTCTGTTATTGATCTTCGGTTTGGCCGCGAGGCTTTCGGGGCTGATCCGGCAGGATATCATGCTGTCCGGCCAGGTTATCCGGAATGGGTATTCGAGGTTCTGCGGGAGCGCTGTGGCTGTGGCAGGGGGATGTCGGCTTTTGAGGTTGGTGCCGGGACGGGTATTGCTACGCGGCGGCTTTTGGATATGGGCGTAGACCGGCTGGTTGCTGTTGAGCCGGATCAGCGGCTTGCGGGCTTTCTTCGGGAGCGGAATCCGGATGGGGCGCTGGAGGTGGTTGTTTCCTCCTTTGAGGAAGTGGAACTGAAAGGGCGTGGTTGCATGGTTACGATCCTTTATATTGCGAGGCGAAAATTTACCAATATATGATCCGCAGGATATCTGTAGAAGAGAGGGAAGCCGGTGTCCCGGTGGCTGACGTGCGTACGCCGGCGGAGTTCGCGCAGGGGCATATACCCGGGGCTTTCAATTTGCCTTTGTTCAGCAATGAGGAAAGGGTTGTTGTGGGCACTACTTATAAGCAGCAGAGCAGGGAAGCTGCGATCCTGTTGGGTTTTGACCTGGTGGGCCCGAAGTGGTCGGGGTTTATCCGGGCTGCTCTCGAGCGGGCGCCGGAGAAGAGGATCGCGGTGCACTGCTGGCGGGGCGGGATGCGCAGCGGGGCGATGGCCTGGGCGCTGGATATGTATGGTTTTCAGGTCTATCTAATAGGGGGGGGATATAAGCGCTACAGGAAGTGGGTGCAGGAGCAGTTCGGGAGGCCCTGGAATTTGTCCGTGATAGGCGGGATGACGGGGTCGGGGAAGACGAGGATATTGCATGAGCTGCGAAGCCGGGGAGAACAGGTGGTCGATCTCGAGGAGCTGGCGCAGCATCAGGGGTCGAGCTATGGTACGCTTGGCCGGTTGGTTCAGCCGTCCCAGGAGCAATTTGAGAATAATCTTGCCTACCAGCTTGTCGGGCTGGATCCAGAGCGGAGGATATGGGTGGAGGATGAAAGCCTGAATATCGGGAAGAGGATGGTTCCGCGCATGTTGTGGAATAATATGCAGGGGTCGGTGTTGTTCGATGTGCAGGTGCCTGTTGATGCCCGGGTGGAGTATCTTGCGAAGGAATACGGGTCGCTGGACCCGGATTTTCTGGTTGAGTGTACGGAGAGGATCCGTAAGCGGCTGGGGCCGGAGCAGACGAAGCGGGCGGTGACGGCGATCCGGGAGAACAGGATGGAAGATTTTGTGAGGGAGGTACTGGTATATTATGACAAGACGTACCGGACGGGCTTGAAGGCAAGGGATGTGAGCCGGGTGGTGAGTGTGTCTGCCGGGGATGGAGCTGTGGAGCGGAACGCGGCGTTGGTGCTGAAGGCGGCTGCAGGTACGGTGATGGGTGTGAACTTTTAAATTATGGAAGATATAAGACTGACGCAATTCTCGCATGGTGCGGGTTGCGGTTGCAAGATAAGCCCGGCGATCCTGGACAGGATATTGCATAGTGCGGTCCCTGGAATGATCGATCCGCGGCTTGTTGTAGGGAATGACAAGCGGGATGACGCCGCGGTGCTGGATCTGGGTAATGGAACGGGACTGATCTCGACGACGGACTTTTTTATGCCGATCGTGGATGACGCTTTCGACTTTGGGAGGATCGCTTCTGCAAATGCTATCAGTGATGTATATGCGATGGGTGGCAGGCCTGTGCTTGCCATCGCGATCCTGGGCTGGCCTATAGACAAGCTGGCGCCGGAGGTGGCGCAGCGTGTGCTGGAGGGGGCGCGGGCGGTATGTCGGGAGGCGGGTATTGCGCTGGCGGGAGGGCATAGCATCGACTGTCCGGAGCCGGTGTTTGGCCTGGCGGTGAATGGGCTGGTGGGGTTGGGGCAGTTGAAACAAAATTCGACGGCGGTGGCCGGATGTCGTCTTTACCTGACGAAGGCGTTGGGGATGGGTGTGCTTTCGACGGCGCAGAAAAGGGGGCTGCTGAGGCCTTCGGATGCATCGGTTGCGCTGGAAAGCATGGTGAGGCTCAACGCCCTGGGCGAGGAGTTTGGCCGGTGGGACGGGGTAAAGGCGATGACTGATGTGACCGGGTTTGGCTTGCTGGGGCATTTATCGGAGATGTGTGAGGGCAGTGGTGTTGCGGCGGTTTTGGAGTTTGACAAGGTGCCGGTCGTCGACTCATTGCCCTATTATCTCGAGCAGGGGTGTATTCCCGGGGGTACCGTGAGGAACTGGAAAAGCTATGGACATAAGATAGGGGTGGTGACGGATCTGCAGCGAAATGTGCTTGCCGATCCGCAGACGAGCGGAGGGCTGCTGGTGGCGGTGGAGGAGCCGGTTGTTAAGGAGTTTGAAGCGCTTTTGACGAGCAGGGGGCTGGCGCCGGAGTGTTGCAGGTCAATTGGGTGGCTGGAGGAGAAGAGGGATGGAGTGGTGATCGAGGTGAGGTAGTGGAGGTATGGCAATTGCGGCAGGTCGGGGTATGAAAGAGCTGGAAGGTAAGAATGTGATCGTTACCGGATCGGATTCCGGGATCGGCAGGGCCATCGCGCTGGAGTTTGCCCGAAATGGGGCCAATTTGGTTGTTTGTTATCACAGCAACAAGGAGAAGGCCGGGGAAGTGGTGCGGGAGATCGGGTCCGGGGGGCAGCGGGCGCTGGAGGTGCAGGTGGATGTGGGGAAGGAAGAGGAGGTGGATGCGCTTTTTGACAAGGCGCTGGGGCAGCTGGGGACGATCGATATCCTTGTCAACAATGCAGGGACGAATGGCGCCAGGAAGGATGTGGTGGACATGACAACGGAGGAGTTTGAAAGGACGCTGCGGTCGGACCTGTATGGACCTTTTTTTGCCTGCCGGCGTTTTGCGAGACATCGGATAGCGCAGGGGGGTAAGGGGAAGATCATCAATATCACGTCGATACACGAGGAGGTAATGTTTACGAATGCCGCTGACTACAATGTGGCAAAGGGGGGACTCCGGAATCTGACCCGGACGCTCGCGCTGGAGCT
>JAFDYE010000790.1 GCA_018267585.1 Bacteroidota bacterium | reverse complement strand
GCAGGGGGGTAGTTGGAAGCCCGTCCAGGATGATGACGGGGCTGGCGGCGGAGCCCGTCTTTATATCCAGGCAGGCAGCCGCATGAAGGACCTGCCCATGGATGATGATGAAGCGCCGTTCTGATGATGGTGCGTCTTCTTATGATGAGACGCCAGTTATTATTGTCTGAGGTTTGCTAATTACATACAAGAACAAGGGCTCCTTCACGGGAGCTTTGTTTTTTTGGGGCAGGCGTCGCGCCTTTATAATGACCAGGTCAATAAGAATGGACCGGGGAGGAGGGGGTATATTGGTTCCATATTGAAAAGGTATATTTTTACGGGATAAACGACGACCATGGCATTGCCTTTTTTTTATCTGCAGGCTTACGATCCTTCTTTGCCGGAGCTGATCCTTGACGAGGACAATTCCAGGCACGTCATCCAGGTCCTTCGGATGAAGCCGGGGGAACTCCTTCAGCTGACCGATGGAAGGGGGGCTTTGCTCAGAGCCGTTATTGTGGACGATCATAAGAAGAGATGCCGGGTCAGGATCGAGTCTATGCTCGACCGGCCTGCGCCTGCAAGGAAGGTGACTATCGCCATCTCCTTATTGAAGAATGCATCCCGATTTGAATGGTTCATTGAAAAAGCCACCGAGATCGGAGTCAGCAGCATTGTGCCTTTGCTTTGCGAGCGCACCGAGAAACAGCATGCCCGTATCGATCGGCTACGGGGCATCCTTATCAGCGCGATGCTGCAGTCCCAACAGGTCTGGTTACCCGAATTGACCGAGCCGGTGGAGTTTTCCGGTCTGGTGGGGCGGCAGGTTTCGGGACGACGATATATAGCTCATTGCCTTGAAGCCCCGCGTCCTACGGATTCGCTTGCGGATTGGAGGGAAATAGGGTCTCTAAGGATTGGAGGAGGGGCCTCGGATCAAAGCGGTTCCGGAAATGAGGTCACGCCGCAACTGATCCTGATCGGACCGGAGGGCGATTTCTCACCAAGGGAGATCGAGGCGGCATTGAAGGCAGGTTTTCTGCCGGTAACGCTTGGCCAGAATCGCCTGCGGACGGAGACTGCGGGAGTAGTGGCGGCGACCCTGCTTTGTATCGAATAAACCTGACAGGGAGATCCCTCCCGGCATGTTATTTTTTCTGGTACTTCCAGTTCCTCGATTTTCCTTCCAGCAGCCATTCCAGCGTAGTTTCTATTCTCTTGTCCCGTGTGGCGTCGGTCTTCGCCCCGGTGATCCATTCAATATATTCCCTGCGGTGGCTGGGCGGAAAGCCTTCGAAAGTAGCCTGGGCTTTCTTGCTCTTCTTTAGTGCTGCAGTCAGCGCCGGGGGCATTGGCAGTTCTGGTTTGGGTTCTTTTTTGGCGCGTGCCGGAACTTTTTTACCTTCTTTGATCAGCTGGGCTGCTTCTTTTATATAGGCCACCATTATTTTGTCGGCCGGCAGGTCCTTGATCGATGTGAGCCGGTCGAGGTGTCCCATTGCGTTCTTGTCCTTTACGTGGAGGATCCCTTCCGGGTCTTTGAGCAGGGGGGCGTTCCAGAAGCCGAAGGCGCAGTGTTCTTTGAAGGCGGCCATATTGCAGAGCAGAGATCCGTTGAATTCAAAGAAAGGCATGCTCCATTTTATGGTTTCTGTGGCGTCCGGACATGCTTTGTGGATGAGCTTGCGGATGCGCTCGAGGATAGGTTTGGCGAACTCGGCGGATCTTGCGATGTAGGCGTCGACCCGGTCATCGTGAACAGGGGTGGTGGGCATAGCGAATGTTTATACGAAAATAGGGTTTCGCCCAGTTAACGCCAACGGTCAATGCCTGGCCTTTTTCTTTGCTTTTGTGTTCAGCAGCTCGACCGCAAAGGCAAAGGCCATCGAGAAATAGATATAACCTTTGTCGATATGCGTGTGGTGGAGCGGTTCGAGCCCCTCAAAGAACAGGCTGAAGCCGACCATCAACAGAAAGGAGAGGGCCAGCATTTTCAGGGTCGGGCGCTTATCGATGTAATCGGCTATCTTCCGGGAAAAGAAGAACATAATGATCATGGCGATGATAACGGCTGTTATCATGACGGCGACCTGCCGGGCAAGTCCTACCGCAGTAATGACGCTGTCAAAGGAGAAAACGGTGTCTACCAGCACGATCTGGGTTACGATACCGGTGAATGAAGTGGCTTTGCTTTCGGTGACCATTTCGCCTTCCGAGCTTTCGCCGCTGACCTTTTCGTGTATCTCTTTTACCGTCTTATATAACAGGAAGAGGCCGCCGGCCAGCATGATCAGGTTGCGCAGGGTGAAAGGATAGCCGAATATGGCGAAGAGCGACTTGTTGCCATTGGTCACCAGCCAGCCAAGTCCGAACAGCAAAAGAGAGCGGATAAGGATGCCTGCAAGCATCCAGGTACGGCGTGCCTGCAGCTGCTGCCTGGGTTCGAGGCGGCCGATGAGAATGGATACAAAGATCACATTATCAATGCCTAAAACGATTTCCAGCACGGTGAGGGTAAACAGACTAACGAGAGAAGCCACGGAAAAAAGCGAGGTCATAGATTGTCAGTTAAGCAGCGTAAATATAGGGATCGTCGGGCAGTTATGGTCTCACAAACCCTCGCAAATATGCCGCGTGATAAATGGTCCTTCATAAATAAATCCGGTCCACACCTGTACCAGCATGGCACCGGCGTCCAGTTTTTCTTTTGCGTCGGCCGCCGTAAAGATGCCGCCCGAGGCGATCACGGGTATGCGTCCCTGCATCTTTTCGCAGCAGTAGGCTACGACTTCGGTCGATCGTGCGCGCAGAGGGGCGCCGCTGAGACCACCGGCGCCAATGGCAGTGAGCCTCTCCGCTGTAGTGATCAGCCCGTCCCGGCTGATGGTGGTATTGGTTGCTACGAGGCCGTCGAGGTCGATCTCAAGCGCGAGGCTGATGACGTCGTCCAGCTGCTGCTGGTTGAGGTCGGGAGCTATTTTGAGCAGGAGCGGCCTGGGGCGGACGCCTTTTTGAGCGGAGAGTCTGCTGTTGACCGACTGGAGATTGGTCAGGATCTTATGCAATGCCTCTTTTTCATGGAGGGCCCTCAGGCCGGGAGTATTGGGAGAGCTGACGTTGACCACGAAATAGTCGACCACGTCATAGAGCGTGGTGAAGCAGGTCTCGTAGTCTTTCCAGGCCTCTTCGTTGGGTGTGATCTTGTTCTTCCCGATGTTGCCGCCGATGATGAGGGGAACAGCCGGCCGGCCGGGGCGCTGGCGGAGGGTATTCCGGTGGGCTTCTG